>JBKPLD010000068.1:0-4859 GCA_046731415.1 Verrucomicrobiota bacterium | reverse complement strand
GGATAGAAGCGGATGATTCTAGCGAGTTCCATGACAGCGAGATGCTGAGCCCCGATCTGCTTTACGATCGCCGGTGGGCGTTCACCGTGCTCGACCGGGTGTTCGCGCGCTTGCGCGAGGAATCTCAGGGATCGGCTGGCGCGTCGTCGCTGCTGGCGCGGTTGAACACATTACTCTCTGACGAACCCGATCGACCGTCGCAAGCGGAGATTGCGCGAGAGTTTGACATGACCGAGAACGCGGTCAAACAAGCCTTCCATCGATTGCGACAGCGCTACCGACAGCTATTGCGCGAGGAAGTCGCACACACGGTGGCAACGCCGGCCGAGATTGAAGATGAGCTGCGCCACCTCATCGCCGCGTTGCGTTCGTAACCTATTGGGAATTTCCGTGCAGTATTTGAAAGAAGGGAATGCGCTCGGGATGAGAATCACAGCCATCAAATTGTGTCGCAAATGCGGAGCAGCCATTCCGCCCAATTCCCCGCAGCAATCCTGTGGTGCCTGTCTGCTGGAAACGGGTCTCGCCTCTGACGAAGCTGTGGCCGGGGACGATGACCCCGGCCGTCCGCCTCCCATGTCAATGGACTTCGGCGATTACGAATTGCTCGAGCAAATCGGTCGCGGCGGACAGGGCGTCGTGTTTCGCGCCCGTCAAAAGAGTCTCAATCGCATCGTCGCGCTCAAAGTTATCGGATTAGGCCATTGGGCTACCGAAGCACACCTCAAACGTTTCCGTCTCGAGGCCGAAGCGGCAGCCAGGTTAGAGCATCCCGGGATCGTTCCAATCCACGAAGTCGGTGAGCGTGAAGGCTCATGCTATTTCAGCATGAAGTTCGTCGAAGGCGGCCAACTTGATGAAATAGTCAGGCGCAGTCCAATGTCGATCCGGCAGGCGGCGGAACTCATTGCGAAGGTGGCGCGCACCGTTCATTACGCGCATGAGCACGGTATTCTGCATCGTGACATCAAGCCGGGGAACATTCTGCTCGATCAAAAGGGCGAACCGCACCTGACCGATTTTGGCTTGGCGCGATTGGTGGAATCTGAGAGCACCGTTACCCGCACGATGGAAGTTTTGGGCACGCCCAGTTACATGGCGCCGGAACAAGCCGTGGGAAACAACGCGGCGGTCAGCAGCGTCATAGATGTCTATGGACTTGGCGCAGTACTTTACCAATTGTTGACAGGTCAGCCGCCTTTTGCCGGCGGAACAACCTACGAGACGATCAAGCTACTCTTGGAGACCGAGCCGCGACAACCGCGCCTCTTAAATCCAAAAGTAGACCGCGATCTGAGCACAATTTGTCTTAAGTGTCTCGAGAAAGATCCAAAGCGCCGATACTCTGCGGCGCTCGCTCTGGCTGAAGACTTGGATCGATGGCTAAAACACGAACCCATTCAGGCACGTCACACCGGAATTTTTGCCCGAGGAGAGAAATGGGTGCGGCGCAATCCAACAAGCGCGCTTCTGACAGCTTCACTGCTGGCATTAGCTGCGGTCGTTGGCTGGAATATTTGGAAAAGCGAACTCCTCAGTCATCCGGTAACAACTGGAATCGCCGTGCTGCCGTTTGAAAATCTGAACGAGCAGAAAGAGAACGCGGCCTTTGCCGATGGTGTGCAAGACGACATTTTGACCAAGCTGGCGAAAATTGCCGATCTCAAGGTGATCAGCCGGACGAGTGTCATGGATTACCGTGGTAAACGAAATGTGCGACAGATCGGTAACGAGCTGCGGGTATCGCATGTTCTGGAGGGCAGCGTCCGCAGGACCGGCACCCGGCTTCATCTGAACGCGCAGTTGATCGACACGCGAACTGATACCCACGTCTGGGTCGAACAATACGACCGCGATTTGAACGACCTGTTCGCAATCCAAAGCGAGGTCGCGCAAAAAGTCGCTAACCAGCTTCATGCCAAAATTACACCCGCTGAGAAAGTGGCCATTGAGACCAAACCGACCGGGGATCTCGTTGCTTACGATCTTTATTCGCGAGCGAATGATATTCTTTCGGGGAAAAACAGCCGACCACAGGATTTCGCGCAGGCTGTCGATTTGCTGAACCGGGCTGTCGTGCGCGACCCATCGTTTCTCGATGGGTATTGCCAACTGGCCTTTGCTCATGATCAGCTTTATTTCGATGGGATCGACCATACTCCCGCGCGGTTGGCCATGGCGAAGGACGCGGTCGATTTGGCTTTTCGTCTCAAACCGGATTCGGGCGAAGCGCACTTCGCACAAGCGGTGCATCTGTATCGAGGCTATCTCGATTATGACGGCGCCCTGGCGGAACTGGAAATTGCCCGCCAAACCCTCCCCAATGATGCGCGAATATTTCAACTGATGGGTATGATCCAGAGACGTCAGGGGCGGGGGGAAGACTCCAGACGAAATTTGGAACGAGCGGCTGAGCTCGACCCGCGAGACATTGGAACGCTTGACACCCTTGCATGGGATTACGCGAGGTTTCGCCGCTATGCGGAAGCAAAGACATGGCTAACCCGCGCAGTAGCTGTCGCTGAGCCCGATGATGTTTCTATGAAACTAGCTCTTCCGGATTGGGAACTGGAAGTGAACGCCGATCCGCGCCCATTGCATCAGGCAATCGATTCGGTTCGGGCGACAAATCCCGCTGCGGTGCGGGCTATCGCCAAGGTTTGGCTTGCTTGCGCATTGGCCGAACGCGACGCGGCTGCCGCCACTGAAGCATTGAGTGCGCTGGACGAAAACGGAATTAGCTTATGGGACCAGGTTGCTTTCAGTCGTTCATTTGTAGAAGGTCTTATCGCGCGCATGACAAACGACGACGCCAAGGCGAAGTCGGCGTTTGCCACTGCGCGCTCGGAGCAGGAGAAAATCGTCGAGGCGCAGCCGGATTTCGGCCCCTCGTGGTGCGTGCTGGGTATGATCGACGCCGGCCGGGGCCGGAAAGAGGAAGCACTGCACGAAGGCCGCCGTGCGCTTGAGCTTCTTCCGGTGGAGAAAGAAGCACTCGTTGGCCAGTACTTGGTCAGATACTTTGCGGTGATTGCAGCATGGGTTGGAGAAAAAGATCTCGCTTGCGATCAGCTTGCCATCGCCGTCCGCCCGCCCAGCAACGTCAGGTATGGCGAATTGAAATTGATGCCGTGGTGGGATCCGCTGCGCGGCGATCCGCGCTTCGAAAAAATCGTCGCCTCCCTCGCACCGAAGTAATTTTGTAGTCGCAGGCGTGCCGCCTGCATTTTTCTCTAAAGCAGCCGACTCGGCTGCCTCTACAGTCATCCAGACAATGTCCTGCCCTAAGCGCAGCGGAAGGCATGCCTCACCTTTCCGCGTAACCTCCCGCTCCTTTCCGGTCTGTACCTCGGCGAACGGGTGGAAATGATTTCTCGCAACGAGAAGCCACGGAAGGCCAAAACAAGGAAACAAAAGTTAGTTTATGAAAAATCGAAACATCAGCTTCACAAGAAGCGCTCGCCTCTTCAAGGTGGTACCGGCGTTGGCGGCCACCGCATTTATCGCCTTGATCATGCAAGTCTCAGGATCCTCCGCACAGGCCTTTGCCGTCGCTGACCTGAACGGCACCTACGCCGACGGCGGCTCGGGTTTCACTCCCGTACCGGATCGGCCAGGCACAACCGTCAGCGCCTGTTGGGCAGTCGGCGCTCTGGGGTTTTGGAGCTTTGACGGCGCAGGCAACTTCACGGCGAGTTTAACGTTGAATAATGCTGGGTACGTCGTCCATCCGAACATCAGCGGAACCTACACCATGAATGCTGATGGTACAGGCACGCTCAACTGGGTGTCATTTGGCACACAGAGGAGGCGCTCGTTCGTAATTGGCGATGGCGGAAATCAGGTTAAATATGTGGAGACAGATTCCCCACCGACCGGCGCCGTGCTCAGCGGCACCATGGTGAAGCAATAGCAGCCAGCCACCTTTGCAGCACTTCGCAATCAGCCGTCACGCTTCCGCGAGCGCGGCGGCTGCGTGCTCTAATTAATGCATTATGGGATTCATTCCATAACCACGCGTGCTTCGAAAAAATCGCCGCCTCCCTCGCGCCGAACTAACTCACCCATGGATAACACGGATAGACAGGACCGATCATCCGCTTCATTTTCAACACAAGATAGCGAAGGAAAGACAGATGAATTCCGGTCTGACGATTGCGGAAGACATTCGCTTTTTTTCCTTTCCTTCTGTCTTGTCGCTTGAGCTTATCTGTGGAATCCGCGTAATCCGCGGTTTCTGATCTTTTCGCGTAACCTCGCACTGGTTTCGGTTCTGTACATCGGCGAACGGCCGGGAATGACCTCTCAAGATGAGGAGCCAAAGAAGGCCAAAACAACAAAAGTAAACAGAAAGAAACAATGATTATGAACACAAAATTAACTAGGATGGTAATGGGCTTCTTAGCCTTCACGTGTGCGTTGGTCAGCCTGATCGCCGCAATGGCGTTGGGTACGCCGGGTATCGCGGAGGCCCAGAGGATTCCGCAAAGTTGTGGCGCGCACACTCTGCACGGGTCGTATTTGTTCAACGCGCACGGCTGGAACGTTGTCGGCGGAGTTGCGCAACCAAAAGCCATCGTAGAAGGGATCGATTTCAATGGCGATGGTACGCTGGTCAGCCCGTTCGCCACTGTCAGCATCAATGGCACGATCTTCCGCTCCAGTGGATCGCCGGGAACCTATACGGTGAACGCGGACTGTACCGGCACGCTCACATTTACCGGAGGCGCAAGCTTTGACATATTCGTCGAGCAGAACGGCCAGCAGCTGTGGATGATCCAGACCGGTCCGGGGTCACCAGTGTTTGAGGGGACAGTAACCAGGGTGCCGTAGTAAGCTCTTCGGCTGTTGCCGGGGGG
>JBKPLD010000067.1:0-3981 GCA_046731415.1 Verrucomicrobiota bacterium | reverse complement strand
GCGCGTCTCCCGCCATGTCCACCAGGATCTCGCGAAACATATCGGGATCGGCCTTTCCTTTATCGATGAAAAGCATCCCTGCGCTCGCGTTGTTTACGATCGCCGAGAGCGGCTGATCCAGTTCGTGAGCGAGCGAGGCGGTCATTTCGCCAAGCAAACTCACCCGCCCCAGAAGGTCGATCCGGCTACGCTGGAACCGCGCCTCCTCTTCGGCCGCCTTGCGCGCGGAGATGTCGGCTGACACTCCGATAAGCCGCGTGCGTTTCCCGCTCGGGTCTTTGACGGTACGGCCCCGCCCCGCGATCCAACGCACGGTCGCGTCCGGAAGCAACACGCGATACTCGATCTCGTAGCTGCCTGTCTCCATTGCTTGCCCCACGGCCGCTTCGCGCAAGGCGCGATCCTCCGGGTGCACGCGGGCTTGAAATATCTCGTGTGTTACCGGCATTCCTTGCTCGAATTGAAATATACGGCGCGCGCCGTCGGACATCCAAATTTCCCGCGTGATCATGTTCATTTCCCACACCCCAAAGCGAGCCGCCTCGGCCGCGAGAGTAACTCGTTCCTCAAATTCGCGCAGCGCTTTCTCTCTTGTGAGAAGTTCAGTCACATCCGCACAGGCGCCGATGTAACCGACAAAGGTTCCCTGCGAATTATAGCGGGGTACGCCGCGATCCGAAATCCAGCGATACTGCCCGTCACAATGCCGCAGCCGGTATTGCATCGTGAATGGTTCGCGAGCCTCAAACGCGCTGACGTACTTCTTCAGGCATTTGTCGAGATCGTCTGGATGCACTCCCTTAGACCATCCATTGCCGAGCTCCTGTTCCATGGTGCGTCCGGTAAATTCGAGCCAACCCTTGTTAAAGAACGTGCAGAGCTTGTCTGGGCCTGACATCCAGATCGGCACCGGCGCGGCATCAGCAGTGATCCGAAACCGTTCCTCGCTTTCGTGAAGCGACGCTTCACTTAATTCAAGTCTCTGTTTGACCTGCCCCGCACGAAGCAGGTCGGAGCCCAATTCAAATGCCATTGCTAACAAGATCGCGGCGAACGGAAAGCTGACGACGTAAGGCGAGTCAATAACGTGGCGGTGGATCAAGGCAGTAACACCAGCCGCCAACAGAATGAAAAACGTGATACTCCCGCCCACGATTACAGCCCGCTGGCGATTCTCGGCGTTTCCCTGGCGCCACAAACTAATCGAAGCATCAATTACGAATATCAGCAGGAGCAGTGAACTGAGCTCGCCCAGTCGTGTCCACGGATTGCTTACACCTACCGGCACCGACACGGTCTGGCCCAGAAACTGCAAATGGCGCAGCCCAGTGATTTCACGGAAATTTAGGCTCGGCGGAAACTCGAAGTTGATGATCAAAGCGACTAACCGGACGGCGCATGCGGTTACGCCCAGCCCTACTCGACCGGTGCCAAAATAAATCCTGACGAACCCTACCAGGGCCACGACGAGAACGAAGATGGGGACGTGCGTCCACTGCTGTGCGCGCGCGAACTCGCCGACAGATCGGGCATGCATCATCAACAGCTCGCAGATCGCGATTCCGATGACAGACCCCGTCGCGACAATAAAACACAAATGTGCTGCCACTCCGCGGCGTTGCCATATTCCGACCACAAGGTGCGGGAGAGCCAGGGCCACGCACCCCCCGATTAACATCGCCCAGACTGCCGTCACGCGGTCCATATCCCACAAGGAGCTGAAGTAACAGATTACGAAGAATCCTCGGTCAGGTTAAGAGTAACCGGGCGGTCGTGAAAGAAGATTTTGCGTGACAGTCGGTCAGTCTTTGCTGCCGCGTGCTGCTTAAGAATTGCTTTTCAATCCGGCTGGACTATTTACTCAGCAACTTCTTTTTTGCTGTCGCTAGTTCTTTTCGTTTGTCTTCGCCAACTTCAGGAAATTTCAAATCGAGATCGGACAGGGTATCGACCACCGCTGAAGCGACGATAACGCGGGTAAACCACTTATTATCGGCCGGCACCACGTACCACGGCGAATCTTTCGTCGCTGTTCCCTGAATCATTTGTTCGTACGCTTCCATGTAGTCGTCCCAAAAGTCGCGCTCGGCAGCGTCATTCGATGAAAACTTCCAATTTTTTTGCGGATCATCGATTCGCTCCAGGAAGCGCCGCTTCTGCTCCTTCTTTGAAACGTGGAGGAAAAATTTGCGCACGATGACGCCATTCCTTGTCAGGTATTGCTCGAAGTTGCGAATGTCTTCGAACCGGTGTTCCCAAATGTTTTTGCCCACCAGCCGCGGCGCCAACTTTTGCTTTGCCAGAAATTCGGGATGCACTCGGACGATGAGCACCTCTTCGTAATAGCTGCGATTAAAAATTCCGATGTGTCCCCGGTTGGGTAGGCATTTCATGCATCGCCAGAGATAATCATGGTCCAAGTCCTCGCTCGAGGGAGACTTGAATGAATACACCTGGCAACCCTGTGGATTTATGCCTGACATGACGTGCTTGATCGCGCCATCCTTGCCGGCTGCGTCCATCGCTTGAAAGATGAGGAGGACTGCCCATTTGTCCTGAGCATAAAGTTTATCCTGCAGCTCGACCAAAGCAGAGACACCCATGGCAAGCGCTTCCTTCGCTTTTGGTTTGTCTGCATCCTTGGTGAATCCCAAGGTATTGTCCGGATCAACATCCTTGAGACGAAAATCCTTGCCTTTGCTAATCCGAAATGGCTTGGCGAGATCACGCGCTCTTTTGATGATTTCTTTTGTTTTCATAAAATTTCAGCGCTGATAGCGAGATGCTCTCTTCGTCTCGTTCGCAGAATTGTGAGTCAAAGCCGCAGAAAATACAGCCTCAAAGAATAATGTTTTGACTAACAACGGCGACTTCGGATATGACCATTCATTCACTGGGAGCCGCGCAAGAGAAATTCTCTTTCGCAGCGAAAACAAATCAACGGAGATACACTATGAAAAATGTTAAGAAAATTGCAGTTCTACTAACAATCCTGGGCGTGATGACAGGATTCGCGCAGGCGGCTACTCATCATCACTCTAAGCCAGACGCAACGTTGCGGCTGAGCACCGGTGGGTTCGCTCTTGGAATTGGCGTCAACTGGGGGTCAGGCACGCTTAGCTACCGAGGCAAAGATTATCCGGTTAAGGTAAAAGGATTGTCCGTAGGCAGGGTCGGGGCGACGAGCTCTTCCGTCTATGGCGAGGTTTTCAACCTGAAGCACCTTCAAGATTTCAACGGTCATTATGACGTGGGTGGCGCCGGAACCCGAGGCGTGACTCTTGGCGCTGGAAAAACTGGCACCATCATGTCAAATCAAGCCGGTGTGATAGTTCGGGTTTCCTCCACACAAAGCGGCGTTGCCGTCAATGCCACTGGCGGTGGCGTTGACTTGCAACTCAAATAACAACGGGCTGCCTAAAGAATAAATCTGCGCGTGCGGTCCTTTGACGACGCGCGCGGCAATTGCTCGTAGGAGCTTCCCGCTGCTGTATTGAGATCACAACGCAGGCGGCGGGGCTGAAATGACCAAGGGTGCTGCGCAAGGTGCTTTTCCTCGTTGATACGCTTTCTTCCATCCCCTCGCTACACTCAGTCCGCAGTCCCGTAAGACAACCGCCTTTGCCAGGAATTTAATACTACTACAACGTCGCCGGTTGTAAGAGTTGGAACCGCATCCTGGTTCCAGGATTGTTAGTTATGGGTTTGCTTGAGCGACGGTTGTCTTTGCGCTGCTGCTGATCTTCAGATGCAAACGCAGAATCCGGTCAAGCTCGGCAATTGTTTGTGGAAGCGTGCACGAACCATGTGGGCCCGGGACGATTACCTCAGATTTCGCGCCGTCCAGATGGGAACTCCAGTAAGCCACGACGCCATCGGTGCTGTTCGGTGAATTGCCCTTACCTCGATCCCCAATGATTGAATGGTAAGGTACGCTAATCGGCGCGTCATTAATGACTGGCAGCGCTGGATTCGACGGCT
>JBKPLD010000066.1:0-13221 GCA_046731415.1 Verrucomicrobiota bacterium | reverse complement strand
CGATTTTCGCTGTAAGCGGTAAAGGAAATCTCATTCGAGCGAGGATAGTAACAGGAGGAGCCAGTGTGTCAATGACGCGAGCCAGAACCAGAGAGGCGTAGACTGAATCGACTCTGGCCCGTTGTTTGGACTTGGACTCGTCCCAAATTTAGTAAGATCCGGCGAAATAAACGTGCGACTGCGAGGGATTTCTGTGGTTAAATGGTTGAGTCTGTAAACGAGGTAAACGGTATGAAACGATTATTCTTAGCAGCATTTGCCCTTGGCGTGATCGGTTGTGCGAATCAGCCTCCGCCGTCACCCGGTCCCGCAGTGACTGGCGGGTATCCTTACGATCGCTACGCGAGGAGCCCGGAGGCGTGGGGATACGTAAATCCAGCTTACAAGAACTGGACCACGACTCAATTGCAAAAGCGCCGGTTGGATCTCTATGCTCAGGTCCCGTTCACTCGGAATCGCAACGAAGTGCCCGCCTACATCTATTCGGGAATGCCGCTTCCACAGCAGGATGAGATCAAGGCGATTGAAACCGAGTTAAACGCTCGGTATCAAGCGGGCGATAAGAGCGCAGAGCTTAAAGAATTCTGGCCCTCGTCGCGCAGGCATATTGCCAGCGGTCCGCGTGTAGAATCAATTTTCTAACTTCGAATAACATCGAAGTGATGGAAAGCCGGCGAGATGCCGGAGCTAGGCCTTTTGGGAGGGCTCGCCTGACGCTGCAACGACTCAGGCAGCGGTCGTCCAACCGCGACGGATCAGACTAACAGCGATCGCGGCAAGAAGGAGCGCCACTATCTTTGACACGCCGCGCAATCCTTGTCTGCCCATCCAACGCGCGAACCAATCTGCGTTCCAGAACGCCAGGGCAACCAGCCCGAGATTGACCAGGAGCGACACCAGCGTGAAAACTAACCCCACTGCGTCGACGAGAATGAGCAAAGCCGTCAGCAACGCAGGTCCGGCGATTAACGGCATCCCTAGCGGAACGATTCCAAATTCATTGCTGGCCTCACGGTTGGCTGGTCCCAGACTTAGCAATTCACGTCCTGCCAGACCAAGCAGAATAAGACCGCCCGCGACTTGAAAGTCCGCATCCGTGATTCCAAGCGCGTCGAAAATAATCTCACCGAGAAACATAAATCCGACGGCTACGCAAAGCGCCGTGACGATACCGAGAAACCCCTGCCGTTTCCGTTGCTCCTGTGAAGCATTGGCAGCGAGGCCCGTAAAGATCGCGACAAGACCGATCGGATCGATTGCGACGAAGATCGGAATAAAGGCGAGAAAAAATTTCTGAATCATCGCGGTGCACGTTTCCTAGCTTGCGCAATGGTCAAACGCAACTTCGGGAATCGCACCGTACTCAGGGGAAAATCTTGAATAGGCGCGACGCGTTCGTTCTGGGGAGCACACGCGCCTCGCATGCGATCCCGAGCACTTCTGCGCTCTGCGTGTCCGTTGAATTTGCCTTTCCAGGCGCGCGCGGATACAGATGTTGGCCATTCTTGTTTGCTATGAAAATCCCGCTTCTTTACCTGTCGATCTTTCTGATCGCCTCAAATTTCCAGCTTTCAGGTGCTGAACTGAAAACGGTCGATGACTTTCGCGCTGCAGCTGCGAAGGCCAATGCTGTCTTAACGATTCCCGACTGGGAGCAAACGCCGAAAGCGGTCGAGACAATGATGAACAATGCCATCGCCAAGGCGAACAAGGCGCTGGATCAAATCGGCTCGCAAGATCTGAAGCAGGTCACGTTTAGGAGCACGGTCATCGCCCTTGACGATCTTACCTACGAGGCTGGCCTTGCAGCGAACAGAGCCACAATCATCAAAGAGACAAACACGAATCCAGAAATGCGCGCCGCCGCCGAGAACGCGGTAAAGACGTTTCAAGATTGGGCTGTCGGTGTTGATTATCGCGAGGATGTTTACAAGGCAATCAGGGCCTTTGCCAATACGCACCCGAAACTTTCCGGCGAGGACGAAAAACTGCTCAGCGAAACGTTGCGCGATTATCGCCGCGCCGGATTAGATCTGCCGCCCGATCAGCGCAATGAGGTTGAGCAGTTGCGGAAAGAGTTATCCAAACTCGGGACTGATTTTGACACAAACATCGTTAAGGCCAACGCACCGGTGATCTTTACCAAGGCCGATTTGGATGGCTTGCCGGAAAGCTTCTTCGCTTCGCCCGGCATCAGGACCGGAGACGACGCCTACACAGTTATGGCAAACGTCACATGGCAATTTAATACCGTCGAGGAAAACGCAAAGAGCGAGATTACACGCAAGCAGCTCTACCTCGTTCGCGATACGCTCGCCAAAGAGGCAAACGTTCCTGTTCTCAACCAAATGCTCGCGCTTCGGAACAAGATCGCGCTGCGACTCGGTTACAAATCGTGGGACGATTATCAGACGGAAGTCAAAATGGCGAAGACTGGCGCGAACGCCGAGAAATACATCGGTGATCTGGTCGCTGGAATTCAGCCCAAATTTGGAAGCGAAGTGGCGGAACTTCAAAAGTTGAAAGCTGCCGAAACGAACGATCCCAACGCCAAAATCGAGGTGTGGGACTGGCGCTATTATGCCAACCAGCGCGACAAACAAAAATACGCCGTCGATAAGGAAGCGTTGCGCGCATATTTCCCGTTCCAAAAGGTGCTCGACGGCATGTTCAATATTTATCAGAGCATCTTCGGCCTGAAGTTTGAAAAGATCGCCGCGCCTCACAAATGGATCGATGATCTTCAGCTTTATATGGTCACCGATTCCTCCACGGGCGAGCCGCTCGGGATGTTTTATCTCGATATGTTTCCGCGCGAAGGAAAATTCAATCACTTCGCCCAATTCGAAATCATCAGCGGCAAACTTCTGCCGGATGGGAAATATCAGCGGCCGACGGTCGCCTTGCTATGCAACTTCTCGCCTCCGACCGAGAACAAGCCATCCTTGCTGACGCACCAGGAAGTCGAGACGCTGTTCCACGAGTTCGGTCATGCCCTGCATTCGATTGTCACTCGCGCAAAGTACGGCCGTTTCGCTGGAACACATGTACCAGGAGATTTCGTAGAAGCGCCATCGCAGATGCTGCAAAACTGGGTCTGGGACAAGAAAGTGCTGGACACGTTTGCGGCCGATTACGGCGATCCATCGAAGAAAATCCCGGCGGAAATAATCAAAAAAATGAATGACGCGAAGCTGGCGAACGCCGGTATTTTTTATCGACGCCAGTTCGCCTTCGCATCGCTCGACCTCGCGTTACACAATCAGCATGCCGAGGACTTGCCTTACGATTGCGTAGCCATTTCAAATCCGATCCTGGAAAAAGTCTTTCTCCCAATTGATCCCAGTACCACCTTCGTTTCCTATTTCGGTCACCTCAACGGTTACGATGCCGGTTATTATGGTTACGCCTGGGCCGACGCGATAGCTGCGGACATGGCTACCGTCTTCGAAAAAGCGAAAGACGGCTATCTCGACAAACAAGCCGGCATGAAATTACGCCACGAAATCTATGAACCCGGCGACTCGCGCGATGTCAACGTGTCGATCGAAAAGTTCCTTGGCCGCAAACAATCCGTCCAGCCGTTCCTGAAAAAGATTGGTATCGGTCCTCAAGAGAACCAGAAAGCCCCAGCCGGTCCCTCGCACGAAGGTAGATAATTCAAATGAGGAGTATTGGGGTTGGGATTTTGCTCCTCTGCTTCGTTGTCGATGTTTGGGGCGGTGAGCTCAAAACTGTAGACGATTTTCAAACAGCTGCCGCGAAAGCAAACGCGGTACTCCTGATCCCAGATTGGGAGCAAACGCCGGAAGCGATCGAGGCGACGATGAAGTCGACCATCGCCAGGTCAAACAAGGCGCTGGATCGGATCGGCGCTCAAGATCTCAAGAAAGTAACGTTCCGGAGCACAGTCGTAGCACTGGATGATCTTGTCCATGACGCGATGACCGCCGCGAATAGGGCCGCGATTATCATGGAAACGAACACGAACGAAAAAATGCGCGTCGCTGGAGCGAACGCTGTGAACGTTTTTCAAGAGTGGTCAGTCGGGATCGATTATCGCGAAGATGTTTATCGCGCGATAAAGGCTTTCGCCAATACGCATCCGAAACTTTCTGGCGAAGATGAAAAACTGCTCGCTGAAACGTTGCGCGATTTTCACCGGGCCGGAATGGAATTGGCGCCGCTGGAGGGGAAGGAAATCAAGCGAATGCGCCGAGAACTTTCTGAACTTGCAACTCAGTTTGAGAGCAACCTTCTCGGGGCGAAAGCGCCTGTCATTTTCACCAAAGCAGGACTGGAGGGTGTGTCGGAGGGTTTTCTTTCGTTACCAGGAATTAGAATCGAAAACGACCGCTATGAAGTGAGAGCGGATGTGACGTGGCAATACAACACCGTTGAAGACAACGCTCGCAACGAGGCCACGCGCAAAGAGCTCTACGCCGCACACGATTCGCTCGCGCAAGAAAAGAATGTGCCGCTAATCAACCGGATACTGGCCCTGCGCAATCACATCGCATTGAAACTCGGCTACCAATCTTGGGCCGAGTACCAGGCTGAAGTGCGCATGGCCAGGACCGGCGCGAACGCGCAGGCATTCATCGACAATCTCGTCAACGGCATTGAGCCAAAGTTCCGCGCCGAGCTTTACGAGCTTCAGCAGTTGAAAGCCGCCGACACAGGCGATCGCAGCGCAAGAATCAACATCTGGGATTGGCGCTATTACACGAACCAACTCAATAAAGAGAAATTCGCCCTTGATGAGGAATCGCTCCGCGCTTTTTTCCCGGTCCAACAAACTGTCGACGGAATGTTCTGGATCTTTGGTCGCGTTTTCAGTCTGCGCCTCGAGGAAATCAAACCGCCGTTCAGGTGGACTGACGATCTTCGACTTTACGTTGTCTCCGACAGCGCCAGCGATGCCCCGCTCGGTCTTTTGTATCTCGATTTGTTTCCCCGCGAAGGAAAGACCAGGAGTGGCGGCGAGTCGGAAATCGTGAACGGACACCGCTTACCCGGCGGAAAATATCAGGCACCAGTCGCGGCAGTGATCCTCAACCTCCCGTTATTGCTGAGCCATTCCGAAGCCGAAATTCTCTTCCACGAATTAGGTCACGCACTCCACTGCGTCTTGACTCGCGCTAAATACAGCCGCTTTGCCGGGACGCATGTGCCAGTCGATTTTGTTGAAGGACCTTCGCAGATGTTGCAGAACTGGATTTGGGACAAGGGCGTGCTCGACACGTTCGCAGCCGATTACCGCGATCACACAAAAAAAATTCCGGCGGAGACCATCAAAAAAATGAACGACGCAAAGCGAGCGACCGCCGGTATGTTTTACCGACGACAGTTTGCATTTGCCGATGCTGATCTTGCGCTGCACGGCCCGCATCGTGCGGATGAGCCGTACGATTGCGTGGCGATTTCAAACTCGATCTTCAAGCGCATTTTTCTTCCGATCGACCCGCAGACCAGTTTTATCACGAGTTTTCGCGGACTCGAGGGCTACGACGCCGGTTACTACGGTTACGCATGGGCCGATGCCATCGCCGCAGACATGGCAACCGTTTTCGAAAGAGCGAAGGATGGCTACCTCGACAAACAAGCCGGCATGAAATTGCGCCGCGAAATCTACGAGGCCGGCGGTTCACGTGATATCAGCGCTTCGATCGAAAAATTTCTCGGCCGCAAACAATCAATCGAACCCTTTCTGAAAAAAATGGGCATTGGCACGCAACGCTAACATGGACGTACAGCCAAATACCTATTCTCATCGGTGGTTTGAGTTCTTCCATGTCGACATCAGCGAAGCTCGCACGATGCAAGAGGTATTGTTTATCTGTCATTGCGCTCCGCTGCCTTATTTCCGAAAAGTTTTGGATGCCTGTTGCGGCATGGGCTGCCACGCGCGAGTGCTTTCGAATCGGGGTTATTCGGTGACAGGCATCGAGCGCGACGCTAAGACGATAGCAAAGGCCCGTGAACTAGGTGGTGGTCCAACCTACCTGCAAATAGATGTTCGCGATTACCGACCGGAGCCCGGCGCGTTCGATGTTGCGATGATCATGTCTCAGAGCTTTGGGTACTTCGATGGTACGACAAATCGAGAGGTACTCCGACGAATAGCTGACGGAGTTCGCGAAGGTGGCCGTGTCATTCTGGATCTGTGGAGCGCCGAGTTTTTTGTTGCTCATCAAGGGCGATATGACTTCGAGACACCCAGAGGAGTAGTTCGAGAAACCAAGCGCGCAGAGAGAGATCGGCTCTTCGTGCGCCTGGATTATCCAGACGGTAGCCAAGACAATTTCGAATGGCAATTGTTCTCGCCCCAACAAATGATTTCGATGGCGGAATCGGTTGGCTTGCGCCAGTTATTCGCCTGCACAGATTTTGACGAGGCAATGCCTCTATCTCCCAAAAATCCGCGCGTCCAATTTCTCTTCGAACGCTATCGCGCCTGACGTGCCGACAAACGTTTGCGACGCTGACGGAGCGCCGTTACAGAAAGAGCATGAAAATTTCATTTTGGTTAGTCGCAGCCTTTCTTACCGCTGCAACTTCGCTTTTCGCTGCCGACGATTTGGCATTGCGCTTGGAACCGGCTCTGAAAGCGATCACACCAGATGGTTTGCTGGCACACATCAAAGTTCTTGCGTCGGACGAATTCGAAGGGCGAGCGCCGGGGAGCAAAGGCGAAGATCTTTCCGTCAACTACATTACAGATCAGTTCAAGAAAATCGGCCTGAAGCCAGGAAATCCAGACGGGACTTACGCGCAGGATGTTCCCTTGGCTGGAATCAAAAGCGAGCCGCGGATGTCGTTCAGTGTTGGCGATAAAACGATCGACCTGAAATATCCGGATGATTTCGTCGCTTCGTCGGCACGTCTCCAATCGGAGATTAACGTCGACGATTCAGACGTGGTCTTCGTCGGATACGGTGTCGTCGCGCCGGAATACGGCTGGGACGATTTCAAAGATGTCGATGTGCGTGGCAAAACGCTCCTGATGTTGATCGGCGATCCTCCAATTCCAGATCCGAAAGATCCATCGAAACTCGACAACAAAATGTTCAAAGGCCGCGCTATGACTTACTATGGTCGTTGGACCTACAAATATGAGATCGCGGCAAAGCGCGGCGCGGCAGCGGCAATTATTATCCACGAGACCGGGCCAGCTGGGTATCCGTGGCAGGTTGTTAGGTCGAGCTGGTCGAAGGAAAACTTCGAGCTCGATCAGCCGGACAAGAACATGGACGCGGTGGAGGCACGTTCGTGGATCACGCTCGAGACTGCAAAGAAATTACTAATCGATTCCGGACAGGACTTTGACGCGCTCAAGAAGGTGGTGGTCTCGAAAAATTTTCGTCCAGTCACGTTGAAGGAGAAGTGCAAAATCGGCATCAAGCAATCACTACGTTCGTTCAAATCACACAACGTCATAGGCAAGCTCGAAGGAAACGATTCGAAATTGCGCGACGAGTACATCATTTATACGGCGCACTGGGATCATCTTGGACGCAATCCCAATCTGCAAGGCGATCAGATTTTTAACGGCGCGATCGATAACGCGTCCGGATGCGCAGCCGTCATGCAGCTAGCCGCTGCGTTCACAAAATTGAATCCGCCGCCGAAACGCAGCGTGCTCTTCATGTGCACCACGGCCGAGGAAGCAGGGCTATTAGGTGCGAAATGGTATGCGGAGCATCCGTTTTATCCTCTGGAGAAAACGCTGGCCGATATAAACATCGACAGCATGAACGTTTGGGGCAAAGCGCGAGATATCGAGGACGTGAGCTTGGGTTTGTCTACACTCGACGATATGCTCGCTGCCGCAGCGAAGGGCCAGGGTCGTACCGCGATTGCAAACAGTCGGCCCGAGAAAGGCCACATTTATCGTGCCGACAATTTCGAATTCTCGAAAGCCGGTGTGCCGTCGCTTTACATCGGCAAGGGTGAACACCTTCTCTCCCGCCCGGAGAACGCGTCGCTCGTCGCCGACGACTTCGATTCAAAGGATTACCACCAGGTGACCGATGAAGTTCATTCTGACTGGGATCTTTCCGGCGCGGTACAGGATATTCAGCTTCTCTTCGAAGTCGGTTACCAAGTAGCCAATAGCGACAAATTCCCGGAGTGGAAACCCGAGAGCGAGTTTAAGACAAACGAGATGCGATTTTGAAGAGGTGATGGAGCTATCGAAGTTTTGGTCTAATCGTCCAAGTCTTTCTGGGAGCCCCAGACCGATGCAGCCATGCGCATTTATCAGCACGTTGTGCGCACTCGCACTCTGCTCCGCGTTCGGTCAGGAGCACGTGGTTATTCGTGACTCCCGCGACTGGCGTCAATTGTTTGACCCGCCGTTCACAGAGCCGCAAGAGATCCCTTCGACCTCACGTCTTCGTAAGGAGCTCTTCGAGCTTCTTCGCAGACCGGTAGCTCAGCTCGCAAAGCAACCTGTCCGATTTGAAGGTAGTTTACGTACGTTTAAGAACTGGGCCTTTTTCAATGGCACCACCATCGATGAAAAAGTTGTTTCAATCAGGTTCCCTCCGATCGACAACAGCGATACGGTCGCATGGCTTCGCACGCGCGGCGGGTGGTGCCTCGTAGACTACAGCGCTGGGCATGGCGATGTGTTTTACGCGATTTGGGCGAAGCAGTACGGGGTGCCTAATGAGCTACTGGGCATTCGATGAATAACAACGGTTTAACTAGATGACACAGTCGACCATCGGCGGCGAAATGAATTGCGGCTCCAGATTCCTACCCACTGCAGCAAAGAACTAGGTTGCAACCGAGAAGATTAGATGGTTGAATCCCGACTCGCGAGTTTGAAAGATCTGAATGGGCTCACTCAAAAAAAGACGCAAGGCGAAAATTGCCAAGCATAAGCGCCGCAAACGCATGAAGGCGCATCGGCACAAGAAGCGACTGCGGTATAAGGCCTAGCGTTTGATCACGCTTTAGTGGGTCAGCCCGAACAAAGTGAGGGACCCCGCCTACGAAGGTGACGCCGCACTTGGTACGCAGCGAGATCAAAGACTCTGTGAGAGGCCCCTCACTCCGCTCGGGATGACATGCCGGGCGGTTTGCCGAATGTTGCGTGAAAAGATAACGTTAGGCATGACGGAGCGCAGGAAGCCGGGCATTGTGGCAGTCCGGTTTTTTTTCCTTGCACTAATCTTCCTCGTCACTGCAAGCGTAGCAGTTGGTCGACCGTCGAAATCTTCATCGACAGCAGCCAAGAAGACCGGTCGCCAGGACGATTCGCTCTATGCCAGGCCAGCCGCCGATCTTGCACTACGTTCGGAAGGCGCACACAAGGCCGAGGCGCTCATGCACTTTGTCGAGGGAATGTCTCTCGAGGAAAATGGCGAGATGGATCGCGCGCTGGAAGCGTACCGCAAAGTGCTGAATGTCGACCCCGGCCAATCCCAACTGGCTTCGCGCGTAGCCGCTTTGCTGATAGAACAAGACGATTTTCCACAGGCCATTGATGTGTTGAAGGACGCAATCAAGGCCAATCCTAAGGACGCCGGCCCGTACCAGCAGCTCGCATTCATTTATGCGAAGTACCTCAAGAAAACCGATCAGGCCCTCGATTATGCCAACCGGGCTATCACGCTGAATCCCGGTGATATTGAAGGTTACCAGCGCCTCGTGGAAATCGAAGTTGCGACCGGACAAGAGAAAAAGGCGCTCGAAGTTCTTGACCGCGCCACGAAGGTTCGCAGCAACGACGCCAACTTTTGGATGCGGCTTGGCAAACTTTACGTGGCGATTCTTTTCAAGTCCGATTCACAGCCGAAACCCGACGAACTAAAAAGGACGAATGAAATTTTTAAGAAGGCTGCCGAACATGCCGGTGATGACCCTGCGATCCTAAAGGATGTCGCCGACTACTATGCAGCCTCCCAGCAATTGAAGGAGGCGATTCCGCTTTACCTCCGCGTTCTCGAACTGCAGCCGGACGACGCAAATGCACGAGAGAAACTGGCGACCGGTTTTATCCTGACAAATCAGCGGGGTAAGGCAATTGAGATGCTCGAGCAAATCATCAAAGAGCATCCTGAAAAGTATCAACCCTACGATTTATTGGCGCAGGTGCTGGATGATGAAGCGCGATCACTCCAACGCGCAAAGAAAATCGACGAAGCAAAGGCGACCTTTGCAAAAGTAGCGGCAAATTATGAGCAAAGCCTTTTGATTAATCCAAATCATGTAGGCACCTACCTGCATCTGGCAGAATTGTTACTTGGACCCTTAAAAGATGCGGATCGCGCAGTCAGATTGCTGACAGAAGCCCGGCGCCGATTCCTGGGCGCGCCGGAGATCGTTTACTATCTGGCCATTGCCCAGAGTGAGGCGAAACAGACCCAGCAAGCTGTTGCGACGTTTGAGGAAGCCATGCATGAGGCGCAACTCGACCCGGACAATGACATGCTGAATGCCAAATTCTATTTCAACTATGGAGCAACGGCAGAACAGGCAGGTCTATACGACAAGGCAGCTGATCTTCTTCGCAAATCGATCGAACTCGATCCTGCGAACTCGGCGGAAGCCTGCAATTATCTCGGCTACATGTGGGCCGATCACAATATGAACTTGGACGAAGCGGAAACGCTGATTAAGCGCGCTCTCGAGCTGGAACCAAATAGCGCTTCCTATCTCGATAGCCTCGGTTGGGTAGAGTTCCGAAAAGGCAAATTCGATCAGGCTTTGAGCAACCTCCTCCTTGCTGCAAAAACTGCGGACCACGATGACCCCGTTATTTTCGAGCACATTGGCGACGCCTATTTCAAATTGAATCGCTTCTTTGAAGCGTTGGAATCCTGGCAAAAAGCGCTCGCGCTCGATCCAAAAAACAAGAACCTGCCGAACAAGATCGAAAGAACGAAGGCGTCGATTGGCAACGGTCCACCAACAAAAACAAATCCAACCCAGTGACGCGCGGCGTTCTGGCAACGAACATGGACGGTTATCCCACACCGTGGCAACGCAAGATGATATGGACAGCGCTCACAGCGTTCTGTGTGGTTCTTCTGGCCGTGATCATCGGCATGGTGATTTGGGCCAGCGCCAATGTTATTAGTTTCCTCCAGCCGATCCTGATCCCGGTGGCCATCGCGGTGATTCTGACTTATCTGCTCGACCCGCTGGTGACGAAAATGTCGCGTGGGACGCTTAACCGGACCAAGGCAGTGGCTCTGGTCTTCGCCATCGCCTTTTTTGCGCTCGGTGGATTGGCTGCGTGGCTCGTTCCGACTATCTCGATACAAAGCGCAAATTTCGCCAAGCAAGTTCCCGCTTATACCGAGCGAGCCCGCGACTACATCGTGGATCTAATCTATCGATTCGATCAAACGTTCGGGTTCCTTGGCGGTGGCCGTTCGAAATCTGCATCGACAAGCCTCACAAACTGGCTCATCGGACCAGCGTCCTCACCGTCTCCTCACGCGCAACCAACTGTCTCTCCCACCCTAAAGCCTTCTGACACGACGTCTGCACCTGAAACTATCGCGCCGAGTCCTCCAAAGCTGACCACTGCCGAACGCCAACGAATTCAGGCGTACGTGGAAAAACAAATGCCTAATTTGCAGCAGGCTCTTCCGACACTGATGGAAAAACTCTGGGATATCCTTAAGAAAAGTATCGGCGGCTTTCTTGGCATCACAGGATTCTTGCTCAGCCTCATTCTTGTGCCGATCTATCTGTTCTTTCTATTGAACGAACAGCCACGCATCCAAGCGCACTGGAGGGAATATCTGCCTCTGCGCGCGTCGCCTTTCAAGGACGAAGTCGCGGAGCTGTTATCGGAAATCAACAGCTATGTCACTGCCTATTTTCGGGGACAACTGCTGGTATGCCTGGTTGATGGCATCCTCATAGGGACGGCCCTGACCCTTCTCGGCCTTAATTTCGCGCCGGTGGTTGGTGCGTTTGTTGTTGTGCTAACCATGGTCCCCTACATCGGAATCATCATCTGCTGGGTTCCCGCCGTTTTGATTGCAGCTTTCCAATGGGGCGATTGGGCGCATCCCATCTGGGTGACGGTCATTTTTATCTTCATACAAAATCTGGAAGGCATATTTTACGCGCCACGGATTGTTGGGAATTACGTGGGATTGCATCCGATGACGGTGATTGTGTCGATCTTTGTCTGGGGTTTGATCATCGGCGGAGTAATTGGTCCCCTCCTTGCCGTCCCGCTTACAGCTACAATAAAGGTGTTGCTTGGCAGATATGTTTGGGGCCGGCGTTTGAGAGAAAAGATGGAGGACTCTCTTAGGACAATTTCGGTAGCTGAAGAACCCGAGATAGTCACTCGCTCTTAGCTTCGGTAGTCGGCACGGGTGTGAAGGAACAGGCCGATGATGCGCCGAGAGAGACGACATGAAAATCGCGCAACGACTCGAGGTCGCTGAATCTGGAAGAATTCGACAATTGTTCCTGGGTGTGCACTCCTTCTTTCACCGGCAGCTATGGCCAGCGCGTCTCGCCCTTATCGCAGGTGGAGCGGCAATTGTTATCTTGCTGGGTGCGCTCTTTATCAGCTACGGCTTAAAATTATATACGGGCTGGCACCAAAACCGCTTGTTGCATGAAGCGGCCTCTATGCTGAAGCAGGGAAAATTCAGCGAAGCGACACAGACCGCGCGGGAACTCCTGGCACAAAATCCCGATGCCGTGCCAGCTCTCTACATATTAGCGGAAGCAGCGGAGAAACAGAATCTAGAAGAGGCAATTTCGTGGCGGGAACAAATCGCGCGTCTGCGGCCAAAAGATCCCGATAATCAGCTTAATCTCGTTTCCGCCGCGCTGCGTTTTGGAAAGCTCGATCTTGCACGAAAGGCGCTGGATCAGGTTCCTGCCCAGGATCGTGACCGGGCCGCCTTTCACGTTGTTGCCGGCTGGCTGGCTTGTGCGGAAGGAAACTTTGCCGAACAAGAGGAACAATTCGCCGCCGCGGTAAGAAAAGAACCGAAGAATGATCTTTACCAGTTCAACCTTGCAGCTTTGCAAATCCACAATGCACAAAAAAGCGCGAAAGCCCGCGAAGATCTCGAGCGCCTCAGCAAGGTCGCTCCTTACCGGACCGGCGCGCTGCGCGCGCTGCTTAACGATGCGGTCGCACGCAATGACCTCTCAGCGGCGGACAACTTCGCGCAACAGCTCCAGATGTCGCAGGAAGTCACTTTTGGCGATTATCTTCTCTGCTTG
>JBKPLD010000065.1:0-8763 GCA_046731415.1 Verrucomicrobiota bacterium | reverse complement strand
TGAGATAACGCTGGCCCCAGCCGCTGAGGCATGGTTTGGGCCTGGTTTCGTAATAATCCGGAAGCACATAAAAGATGTCGATCTTGCCAGCCAGCCGCGCTTTGGCTGCCGTCGCGATGTCTCTCGCACGAACAACTTGCTCGCGTGTGGGGAGGAGCGCCGCGCGATTGAGAAATGCCCATCCATAAAACTGGACATTGGCAAGTTCGACTCTCTCGGCCTGCAGTGATTCGGCTAGCTCAATCATTTGTGGCAGGCGATCGATGTTGCGCCGATGAATGACAAAATTGAGACTGAGCGGAATTCCGGCTGCGCGAATTTTCGCAGCGGCGCCTAATTTGTGCTGATGCGCGCGGGTGCCAGCGATTTCATCAGCGAGATCTGTATTGTCCGATTGAAAACTTAGCTGAACTGAGTCGAGGCCGGCATTGCGCAAGGCGCCCACGCGATCGTCATCCAGGCCAACGCCGCTGGTGATGAGGTTCGTGTAAAGATTCGCCTCACGCGCCGCGCGAACCAGATCGGGCAGGTCGCGCCTGGCGAGTGGTTCGCCTCCGGAAAAACCAATTTGCAATACTCCCAGCGCAGCGGCTTCGCGAATTACGCGTACCCACTCGTCGGTAGTCAATTCGCCATCAGGTCGCAGCTGCGTGGGATTCGAGCAATAGGGACAATGCAGCGGGCACCGGTATGTGATCTCGGCGAGCAATGCGTATGGACGGGGGGCGATCATTTGAATTCGATCAACTTGCGCTGTTGCAAATCGGCAAGGATTTCCCGCACATCGATGGCAAGCATTTGAGGATCGATGTCGTATTCTTCGGTCAACGCCTGGATAATATCACTCACCGTTCGTCCGTCGCAGCGGGTGAGAATTTCCCGAGCTGTTTCGTTCAATTCGAGGACGCCTTCCGGAAAAAGTAGGACGCTGTTCCCAGTATTGGAATCGGTTTGCAACCGGACTCCTCGGGCAAGTTTTGGCTGGGCGGAGCCATCGATCGTCGGAGTTTGCATTTAAGGAGCGGCATTTTCCCAGCCGCCGGAATTTTTGTCGGCGGGGCGGACTGGAGACCGCCCTTCGTTGGGATTGGCGTACGCGTGATGGATCGCATCGAGCATGGACCAAAGCACATCACATTTAAACTCGAGGGCATGCACCGCCCCGTGCTGCAGCTCTGGAGTGTTGCAATAGTCCAGCGTAATTGCGAGCGCTTCATTGGAGTCGCGTCGTGCCTGTGTCACTCTGCGACGGAAATAATCAAGGCCGCGCGAATCGATCCAGGAATAATGTTGTTCGAAAGCTGCGAGGCGCGTCGCCATCAGATCCGGTGCGAAAAGTTCCGTGAGCGATGATGCAATAGCGATCGGCCACGGCTGACTCCGGGCGAAATTCACATAAGCATCTACGGCGAACCGGACTCCAGGTTGCAGAAGTCGATCCTGCAGCAGCTCGTCGGGCGATAGCCCGCATGCTTCGCCCAGGCGCAGCCATGCCTCGATGCCACCTTCATTTTCGGCAAAGCCGTCATGGTCAAGGATGCGATGAACCCAGGTCCGGCGTACTTCGCGCACCGGACAATTTGAAAGAAGCGCCGCGTCTTTGATTGGAATGTTTCGCTGATAATAGAAGCGATTGGCCACCCACCCGCGTAATGCTTCGGGCGAAAGCCGCCCTTCGTTCATCGCCACATGAAACGGATGTTTGTCGTGATAAGCGCGCGCGCCGATCGCGCGCAAATTCTCGAGAAAAATTTCGCGGTCCCAGAGTCCGGTGGTCATATGACAATTTCCAGTCCGTCGCGCGCGATTTCGATTCCTGACTGCTTGACATGAGCGCGTTCCCGGGAACTGGGCATAAGGATCGGGTTTGTATTGTTGATGTGGGTGTAAATCTTCCGGCGCGCTGGCGATTGATGCAAGAAATCGAGGCTGCCGTCGCTGATGGGCAGATGGTTCATTTGTCGGGAGCTGCGGGCGCCCCGCCGAATTACAGCCAGCTCACGGTCGCTCCAGAATGTGCCATCGAAAAGAACGAGGTCGGATCCGTGAACGCTTTTCCGCAATTCATCCGTCAGTTCGCCGACACTTGGTGCGAAAAGCGCAGTTGCTCCCGACGAATCGTCCCGAAAGTGAAACGCGATGCTCGTGGGCAGTTCAATCGCTCGAAAAGCGACGGTGCCGCTAAGCGTTTGAAATTCGCAGCTCGTCTTGCGCCACTCGATTCCACAGAACCTTGCAAGGACGTCATTGAGCCAGGCGAGAGCGGCTCGTGTTTCGTCGGCCGCGTAAACGACCAGCGGTATTTCCTGTTCCCGCAGAAGCAATAAACCCAGCGCATGATCGATATCGGCATTCGTCAAAAGAACACCCGTAACCGGAGTGTTGCGTTGCGAATCACGGCGCGGCTGCAACCGCGGCATACTTTCGATCTGCCGATTCAAATCAGGCGACGCGTTGATCAGAAACCAGCGGTGAAAACCTTCCGAGTCGCTGCTAATGGCGATGCTCGATTGCGTCTGTGGCGTGATCTTTCCGGTACGCGCGGCTGCGCAGTTCGCACAGGTACAGTTCCATTGTGGCAGGCCGCCGCCGGCTGCGCTGCCTAGAATATGGATGCGAATCAATCCGGAGTTTTTGGAGCCCGATAATTACGTTCGATCAAACCGCGCCTGCGTAACAGGTGCACTCGAAAAAGATCGGAACGGTTTTCAGCATCGGTTTGACCCACCGCTTTTTGGTTCGTCTCATAAATCCCAGTCTACTTTCATTTCTTACTTCATTCTCCGGAAATGGTGGAACGAAGTTCCCCGCTCTGATAAGGCATGCGAGGCATAGGGGTCAAATTATTTTTTGATAAAACTAATGTCGCCGCTGCGTTCTACACGGGCGAGCCGCACTTTGGACAGATCGTCAATGTGCGCATCTAGACGCATGTCCTCTTCCAAATCATGCGTGGAGATGTGGTTGCGCCGCATCGTGTTGAAGTCGCATTGGCCGTCGCGCACAATAATGTCGGGCCTGCCTTTCACTAAAATTCCAAACGCATGCGAATAAAATGCCAGATGCGCGAACAGGCGGTGCAGCAGGACTAAGACCACGCCTCCGCCAATTGTGGCAAAGAACGCCGCAGAACCGTTGATTGCGCGCGAAAGCACCGACGCGAGAATGACTAGTAAGACGGCGTCGAACGGCGTCTTGTGTGAGAGCGACCGCTTGTGCCCGAGCCGTACCATGGCCAACGTGGCCAGGAAGACGATGATGCCGCGCAGGGAGATTTGAACAAACGTCAAGTCTCTCGGTTCCACACTCAAGCCGAGCAAAGTTTCAAAAGAGTTCCAAAGTGCATTCATACGTAAGATTGTATTGTTGTTGCCTCGTCCTGAGAAGTCTGGTCACGCGCACCGCGATTTCACAGCCGCTTGCGCGACAAATCTTCGCGTGCATGATCTGTTCGTGTCATGTCGAGCGAAGCGGAACATCTCTGATCGCTGGTCTGGGCGGTAGACAGAAATGATCTGAGATTTTTCGTTTCGCTCAGAATGACAAAGCTGTACGTTTGCCGGGCTTGCGCGAGAAACCATCGCGTGGCATAAGACGAACCGCTTGCCCGGTTTGAACCGGCAGAGCACATATAATTTATGCCGACGGCTCCACCTCCTTCTCGCGATGTTGCGCTGGAAACGCGCTTCTTTTTCGAGCGCTTCAAGAAAGAGATCATTTCGGTGCTGATCGTAGTGTTGCTCGCCGTGATCGCCTTTACCGGTTACCGGTATTATTCCGACAGGCGCGCCGGGGCAGCGTCGGCTTCATTAGCGAGTGCGAAGACTCCTCAGGATTATCAACAGGTGATTGATCGCTACCCAAACAGCGCAGCGGCCGCTGATGCTTATCTGTTACTCGCTGAGGCTTTGCGGAGCGAAAAGAAATTTGCTGAGGCGAACACGACGCTTCAAGCTTTCGTCGGCAAGTTTCCTCAAAACGAGTTCGTGGGCACGGCGCGAATGGCCATGGCTGCCAATCTGGAGTCGATGGGAAAAAGCGATGAAGCGCTGGCTGCCTATCAACAAATCGCGACAACTTATCCGAATAGTTACAACGCTCCGCTGGCCTTGCTATCGCAGGTGTTCATTCTAAAGGGAAAAAATAAGAGCGAAGAAGCGCGTCGTATCTGCGAGACCATCCTCACACAATATCGAACGAGCTTTTGGGCCGGCGAAGCTATGCAAGAACTGCGCTTGCTCAAACCAAGCAGCACACCCGTGCCGGCCGCGACACCGGCAACAACAGTTCCGCAGTTTTTAGCGCCCCCCGCACCAGCGCCGCAAGCTCCGCCAGTACCGAATCAACCGCAGGCTGCTCCTTCGCCAAAGCCGTAGCGGTAGGGCGCGAACGCCGGGCGCACCGAGGACGCGGGACAAAACGGAGGGCTCGGCGAGCCGCCCCTACTATTGCTTCTCGGCGTGGTTGTCCTCGCCGTCCGATCGCACGGATTCGTAATTAGCGTTTCGAGAATTGGAAACGTTTACGCGCGCCGGGTTGACCCGATTTTTTGCGCTCTTTCATTCGCGGATCCCTGCGGAGTAAACCTTCAGTTTTGAGCGTGCTTCGCAAGTTGGCATCGACCTGCAGCAGGGCACGTGCGATCGCAAGCTGCGCCGCGCCGGCCTGTCCCATTATGCCTCCACCAGTGGCGTTAATAGACAAATCGTACGTATTCACTGCCTTGGCAGTTTGAAGCGGTTGCAGCACGACATTCTGCAACGGCACAGTGGGGAAATAATCTTCGAAAGTCCGACCATTAATATCGATTTTTCCGCTACCCGGCGTCATCCGGATACGTGCGACCGATGTTTTGCGGCGACCTGTGGCAACGAATTCCTGAGCTTCTGGCATGAGACTACTTTCTGCTGAGTTTGACAATCTCCGGCTGTTGCGCGGCATGCGGATGAGAATCACCACGATAAACCTTCAACTTCCGGTAAACGCGGCGACCAAGCCGATTGTGCGGAATCATTCCCCGCACCGCGCGCTCAATCAGCAGTTCGGGATGCCGCTCGCGCCGCGCGCGGACGTTCTCCGATTTGTGGCCGCCCACGTATCCCGAAAAACTCATAAAGGTTTTTTGTTCCTCTTTCTTTCCAGTGAGTCGCACTTTGTCGGCATTGATGACAATCACGAAATCGCCGGTATCGACGTGCGGCGTGAAGACGGTTTTTTCTTTGCCCCGTAACAAATTTGCGGCTTTCACCGCTACTTTTCCCAGCACCTGATCCCTCGCGTCGATGACCCACCATTTGCGTGGGACTTCGCTGGCTTTGGCAGAAAACGTTTTCATCACTAAGAAAAAGGGCACGAAAACTACGGGGAGTGCAAGCGTCTGTCAACCTATCGGCTCTAACCAAGATAGGTGCGTCGTGTGAGACAAACAGGTCTAATCACGGAAATGCTCGCTGGTCAACTTGCACTTGTGCGCTTAATTCTCTGCCCAATGTCCAACTCGACCCAAAAGACCGCGATCGCGCCGCGACGCGACCAGGATTTTCCGGAGTGGTATCAGCAGGTAATCCGCGCGGCGGAGCTGGCTGAGCCCTCGGACGTGCGCGGTTGCATGGTGATTCGTCCCTGGGGGTATGGGATTTGGGAAAACATGCAGCGCCAACTCGATGCGATGTTTCGCGCGACTGGCCATCGCAATGCTTATTTTCCGCTCTTCATTCCGCTGAGTTATTTCGCGAAGGAAGCGGAACACGTTGAAGGCTTCGCCAAGGAATGCGCCGTCGTCACGCACACCCGCCTGGAAGTGGATCAGGATGGAAAAATGAAGCCAGCGAGTCCATTGACAGAGCCGCTGGTGGTCAGGCCTACTTCAGAGACCATCATCGGTGCCAGCTACGCTAGATGGGTGCAATCGTACCGCGATCTGCCAATCCTCATCAATCAATGGGCCAACGTAGTCCGTTGGGAGATGCGACCACGTCTGTTTTTGCGGACGACGGAATTTCTCTGGCAGGAAGGCCACACGGTTCACGAAACGGAAGCCGAGGCACGTGAAGAAGCAAGATTGATACTCGATCTTTACGAGCGCTTCGTCCGCGATCATCTCGCGATCCCAGTGTTCACCGGCGAAAAGTCCGAGAGCGAAAAATTCCCGGGTGCTGTGCAGACGTTAACGATCGAAGCGATGGTGCAGGATCGAAGGGCCATCCAGGCCGGCACATCGCATTTTCTCGGCCAAAATTTCGCGCGTGCGAGTGGTATCCAGTTTCAAAACCGTGAAGGCAAACAGGAATTTGGTTGGACCACGAGCTGGGGAATGACGACCCGCCTGATTGGCACGCTGATCATGATGCACGGAGACGATGACGGAATTGTTCTGCCCCCGCGGATTGCGCCTACGCAAATCGTCATCGTGCCGGTGGCGACCAAGGAGGAGTCGCGTCCCAAAGTGATAGAAGCGTGCGACAGCCTCGCCTTGCAGCTGCGGGGAAAGTGCTTTGGCGAGGTTCCGCTGGAAGTCGAGGTGGACGGACGGGACATTGGCGGCGGCGTTAAGAATTGGGAATGGATTAAGAAAGGTGTCCCGGTCCGGATCGAAATTGGACCGCGCGACCTGGAGAACAACGCGTTGGTTGTCACTCGTCGCGATCAGTCGATCAAAACTAAGGAGTCCATGCCGATTCAGGAATTTGTCGCCGTTGCACCGGAAATTCTAACATCCATTCAACAGAATCTTCTTGAGCGTGCGAAGAAGTTTCGTGAAGCAAACACACGCGTGATCGAATCAAAAAAAGATTTCTACGATTTCTTCACGCCTGAAAATTCCGCCAAACCGGAAATACACGGCGGTTTTGCCCTCGCACATTGGAACGGCTCACGAGAAGTTGAAGAACAAATCAAGAACGACCTTAAAGTTACCATTCGCGTTGTCCCGATCGGTGATTCAGCCGAGCCCGGGGAATGTATTTTCACCGGCAAACCAAGTGCGCGGCGGGTTGTTTGGGCGAAATCGTATTGACGACGTGAGCGCATTTTTCCATTGATCAGGCTATCAGAAGTATCTCAGTTGACGGGGCGGTCATCGTTCGTTTATTGCGCGCTGCCCATGGACCTGACCCTCTACAGCCGCAAGTGGTGTTCGTGGTGCATCGACGCGAAGGATTATCTCACGGAGAAGGGATATCGTTTCCAGGAAATTGACGTCGGCAAAGATCGACAGGCGTATGAGGAAATGAAGCAGCTTTCCTCTCAAACGTATGTGCCCACGTTCGTGGCCGGTGATAAGGTTTTGGCAAATTTCGATACCAATCAGCTCGAAAAATTTCTAACCGAGCACCAGATCAATCCGACCACTTCCTGATGTTTTTTGGCTTCTTGCTTACACTTGGTGTGGCCGTGCTCAGCGCGGGCTTGCGCAGTTTTCAAAATTCGTACGCGCAAAAGGCCGGCGCGCTCGGAATTCTCGCTGCCACTTGTCTCGGTGTTTACTTTATCACCGGCAGCTGGATATGGGGTTTTGTCGGCGCGATGAGCTGGCTCTTCCTGCCGTGGCTGGAAATTCTGACTCGGATTCGCGCGCTTCGTCTTCCCAAGGAGAAACGGCTACGACCCAAAAGTCCGCCCTCTTCGGACACTTTCCCAGCGTTGAGCGAAATCACTCGCGAGATCGAGGACGAAGGGTTTGTTCACGTTGGCGACGCGGGATGGGATTGGGAAGATTATCGGCAGTTTTTCCGATTGTTTTATCGAGAGGAAGATCGGGCCCAGGCTGCCATCTGCCTGAACGAACAGCGTGATTTCTCGTTTTATTATCTGCGCATTTCATCCCGTGCCAAAGGCGGCACGGTTTGGACGACGTGGAATTACCCGCTTTCCTATGGCTTAAAACTCACTCCTGTCTTCCGCATTAATCGGCAGCGGCCGGATCGATCATTCTGGCAGCTCTATCAAAGCCATCGCGAATTTCTTCGGCGAAACGGCGTGAATCCGGCCGCAATCGATCCGCTCGACGAGCAGCAGATTGAAACGGAAATGGAGAACGATCTGCGCGACCAGATCGCGCACAACATTCACAAAGGCGTTCTCAAACAAACGGCAGCAGGCGACGTAAAATATTCCTGGCGCGGGATGTTTTATCTCTGGTGCCAGTTTCTGGTCGACCTCGTGCGATTGTAATATCCTGTCATCCTGAGCGAAGCCCGTTCGACTCGCTTCGCTCGCTCAGGGGGTAAACTCGGCGAAGTCGAAGAATCTCGTTGCGTTAGCTGAAAGCTCGTTCTGCGGGATTCCTCGACTTCGCTTAAATGACACAAATGTGAGATGTTCATTTGAACTTGCCTTCGCGGCGGGTCGGGCGATGATACAGGCATGCTGACCGAGCGGCAGAGGCGAGTTCTCGATTTCATCCAGCGCGAGCAACGCGAGAAAGGGATCACGCCAAGCACGCGCGAAATCCAAAATCATTTCGGGTTCGCCAGCCAGACGTCGGTGATGCAGTACATTGCCGCGCTGGAACGGAAAGGCTTTCTCGATCGGCATGCGCGCAAGGCTCGCGCGTTGATCACGCCAGCTATGAAGGTCAGGATTACCGATATTCCTATCTACGGGCAGATTCCCGCGGGCATGTCGGCGTTGACGGAGCAAACCCTTGAGGGCCACGTCTCGCTTGATGCGCGCTCCGCCAATCTGCAAAAGAATCGGGGCACATTTGCCTTGCGGGTCCGCGGCGATTCAATGATTGGCGCACACATTGTCGATGGCGACATT
>JBKPLD010000064.1:0-26815 GCA_046731415.1 Verrucomicrobiota bacterium | reverse complement strand
TTCCAGAATTTGGTGTCGCGCACGCTGCTGCATCTCATCAGCGGCGCGATTCGTGTAGGTGACAACCACGAGTCGCGGAAGCCATTCGAGCGCGAGTCGACGATGTTTCGCCATCTCAACGATGCGATCGGTGATCGCGCGCGTTTTGCCCGAGCCAGCCGAAGCGATCACGGAGAAATTGCGCTCCAATTCGGAGGCAAATCGCTGCCGCGCTGCTTCGTCGGCAATCTTCATCATTTCACTTCCTCTTCTTCAAGGGCGAAGGCTGGGTGGGTTAGCGCCCATTTTTCTTTGAGCAGATCCACGTCAATCCGCATTGTGGCGAGGGGATATTTGCAAGCGAATCCGAAATCGGCGTGAATAGGTCCGAGCATTCCGAACACGCCCGTTTCCTGCATCCGGTGGAGTTCCTTCCAGAAGTCGTCTTGTGCCAGGACATCCGCCAAATGAAACTGGGGTTCGAGCTGTTCCGCCGGAGCGAGCAGCGTGAGTTGAACGTTCTCAGCACCCAGCGCGTGCACCGCGAGCGCGTAAAGAGCGAGTTGAACGCCGCGTCCTTCGATTAATTGCTTGCGAAATTTTCGCTTGGGCGTGTCGTTGCGGCGGAGCTCTTTGAGGCTAAAGCCGCGCTGCTTTCCTGTTTTGTAATCGATCACCCAAACGTCTTCGTAACCGATCTGTGATTGCCTGGATTTCTGTCGGCCGAGAATTAGATCGATCCGGCCCCGAACCCGCAGCATCTCGTCCTGGTTGATTGGAATCAAAGTTGGCTCACCGAGCGACCATTCGACTGCCAGATCCGACCAATCCTGGAGATGGGAAACTTTTGCGGCGAGGCAATCGGCAATGTGAAGCGCGTTGCTCCAACCCGAACGCCACCAATCTGGAAGAACTTTGCCGCGCGTAGCGCAAAGCGCTGTGACGCGCTTTCGAAACTCGCGAGCTTGCCTCGACACATGTTCACGGATTTCATCGACACGATCTACCTTGACAAAGTTTCGACCACCGTCGTTTTGAACGCTCTCTGCAAGCCAGCGATGTACCCATTGACCTGTCGCGATAGCCCAGGCATCGCCGCTGTCGTCGTCGGCTTCTACGCCGAGAAAAATTTCCATCCAAACAATGGCTGGCCAGCGCAGTGCTTGTTCCCATTGAGTAACGCGGAGCGATTTTTCGCGATCGGGTAAACTGCGAAGCGCGAATTCATATTCGCCGGCAGGACGCAACTGTCGGCGAGCATCGAACGCATAACCGGTCCGGCCAACATTGATCGAATCCACTCTTTGGGCATCCGCCGGCGACCAGTTCTCCAGCCAGGCGCGAGTTTGTTCTTCGAGCGTGTGAAGTGTTTGCTGCGAAACACCACGACCGTGCGCATTGAAGTAAAGCCAGGAAAAGAATTCACTCGGATTGGCGATTCGACTCGGCGTTGCTTCGGAATACAGGCTGGCGCTTGCGCCGATACCCACCGCAACGGATTCCACGAGGTTGAGCAGTTGCCGGCGACGGATCTGTCGCTGTTCATTGCGCCCAAGCAGCAACGTCTTGCCATCACGTACGCTCCAATGACCTTCGCCTTGCACGCCGCGTTTCGACGCGCGCCGGTTCAGCATTTTATTGCTGCGATTGAGCTCGTCGATCTGCTCGTCACGAATAAAACCAAGCTCATCCTCCAAGGCCGGCCACTCTTCGTCGTTCAAGCCAGCAAAAATCAGATGCGACCACGTCTGGCCGTGCGCCTCGGTGTAAGCGAGGAGATGCACGCGCGCGTACGGATGTGCGCCAAGATCGTTGCGCGTCAGGGAGGGCGCGCTGAGAAGTTCCCGCAGCCAGCGCAAATAGGAGCTCTTTGAAAACTTAGCCGACAGTCGATGGCTCCAATTACGGCTAAGCCGCTCGACCTCATTCCAATATTCTCTCCAGTGGAGCTTCAAAAAGATGGTTCGCGTCTGTGAGACAAAATCGCTCAGTGTCTCGCTCTCGGACAGAAACTGAATGCTCTCCAGTTCGCGCGCGACAGTGTTGCCGTGCCGCAAATCAGAACCGTTTGCGCAGTAGTCGCGCAGCAACTCGATATCGTCGATTAGGACGTTGTTGTAAGCGCGGCGCAGAGTCTGTTCCACCTCCGGGATCGATAACTCGGCGAAAATCTGCTCTCTCGTAGCGCGGAGGAACCGAAGAAGCGGTTTTAAGCGCGGCGTTTCTTGCAATTCGAGCCACGCGCGCCACGCGTCGTTGTCAAAAGGACTCGGCGCGAAATGCGCGATGCCATCATTGTGTGCAATTCCAGCTGATTCGAGAAACGTCGCGACCAAGCGCGAAAGCGCGCCGCGACCTGAAAACAGGATGCCGAGTCGTTCGGAGTTTGGATTCGCGAGGAATTTCGCGGCGAGAGCGACGATCGCGCGCGCCTGATGGCTGATATCGCGGCCGACGACAAAATGAACGTCGGTTGGAAGCGATCGCGTGAATAATTCGGACGGCGCCCCATCTTCATCTTCGTCCTGGCCACGCAGAAGAACCCGCGAAGAGACAGACGCGGGTGGAGTCACATCTACCGGCCCGAAAGTTTCCTCCCATGTTCCAATCCAGGTTTCGTCCAGATCACGCGCCTCATCCCGCGGATCCGTCAACAGAACGGTTGCTTCATCCGCGCAGAGTGTCGCGGACTCAAGCAAAGGCCAGAGCGGCCAATGTGCAGCATCGAATCCAAACAAGAGCAAGTTACCAAATACCGGCTGCAAATTCCGAGTTTGCGTAACCGCGGCCCAATCGGCGTCGTGAACGAAAGTGAAATCGCATTCGTGTACCTGTTCCTCGAACTTCGCGGCGATTTCGCGTAACGCAGGCGAGTCGATCTCATCAAAAGTCCAGCCGGCAGCGCGCAGTTCGTCAATTGCACGGAGGAAGCGATCGGGATCCCGCGCGATGGATTTTGCGATGAGCACTGCTTCGTCATCGCTGCTTTTGCGCGCGAATTCTTCGGAGGTGACACTCAGGAGCAGCCGAAGGTGCTCCCGCAACGGCACGCGCAGGTTAAGGTCGCGAAGCAGGACTTCTCGTAACTGCGGTGGCGAGAGAAATTTTATCCCGAGCAGCGATTTACCTTCTGCGAGCAGACGGCTTCGAAAAAAATAGGCCTGGCTGCGAGACGCTGTTACGACCACGGCTGGTTGACCTCTCCGCAAGGGCGCAGTGGCGATCTTTTCAAACCAATGGCGGACCACGTTTTCCCACGCCGCTTCTGGGAAGCTGGCAAGATGAAGAGAAACAGCCATGGGTAAATTCTACAATATCCTTATACGACAAATCAGCCCGGGTGCCGCGTTGTTTTCCGCACTGTGCCGATCGCGTGCGAGCGATGCATTTTCCATAGGCCGCCTCTACCGGGATCCCAATGTCCGTCTCGTTATTGCCAGCCGTTCGATCTACCGCAAGGTGCGCTTGTCACCTATGCGCCGCGTGAACCCCTCGCGATCGAGTCTTTCAAGAAATGGCACCATGATTCGTCGCGAACTCTCAAGCTCCTGTCGCAGTTCACTCACTGTAGCTGGTCCATTTTTGGAAATGAAATTAGCGACGGAGTTTTTCATGCGTTCGAAGTTCTCGCGCAACAACACAACGTCCGATGAAATTTCTGTCACTTCGCCATCCTCTATCAAAAATCGGAGAACTCGTTGCGCTTCCATGTCCCATTCGAGCTCTCTTCGCGGTGGTGGATCGAACGGTTTCTTACATAATGCTTCGTGAATTTTAGTTGCCACAGGTTGGAGATTTTCTGGCAAGGCGGGCCGATGTGAACGTCGTGTAATTGTCGATTGCTTCCGAACAAAATCATGGGAACACATGTCCGCGATGAGCGCCTCGAACACATCTGTCGATTTCTCGCGCAGCGCGGCGCGCAGTTCGCTCAAGGCGTAACCGGAGCGTTCGGGGTTCTTGTTAAGTTCATTGTCGATGAGGCGAGCAGCGCGATCTCTCAAAGCCTTCCAAGTGCCGGTATGTGCTGCAATTTTGTCGTGAACGACAGCTTCCCCCTCGCGTTTTAAAGTCACTAATGCGTCAGCGATCTCGTTGTTGCTGAAGTGAGATTTATCCAGGAGACCCTGAATCGGTACGATTCTGTGCAGGCTGACTTCGGAGCGCACCCACAGATGAACATCGTCCGGCGCCGTAGAGCGATTCATCAGCAATTTGCGTTTGGCCTCACTTCGAAATTCTCCACCATTTGGATCAAGCACCATTCCGCCCGCAAGAGTGTGCTGTTCTGATGGATCGCGAATAACGAAACGATCGCCGGCGAATGCAAGGATTGGCGATGCGAGTCTTAACTGAGCGATTTCGTTTTTGCCCGCCTCAAGATGTCTATCTTTAAGGAGCGTGATCTTCGCTGTCGTTCGCGACGTTCCATGATGAACATACACTGATAAACCGTTTTTCAGGGGTCGCTCGCCGGGATTTTCGCGAGAAAGCCGCGGTGACTTTTCGAGGAGAGCAATAAGCGTCGAATTTGCAGGTCCGAAATCGGCAATCGTGATAACGTTTCCCCGGCTGATCTGCTCCACACTGATGTCTGGCAGATTAATCGCTGTTCGCATCCCGGGCTCGGCAACGTCCAACTCACGGCCGTGACTTTGAACCGAGCGAATCCGAGTGTGGAGATTGCCGGGTTGGACAATGACTTTTTGCTCACGGTGCAATTTTCCGCCAGTCAACGTTCCCGTAACGACGGTGCCGATTCCACGCAGAGTAAACACGCGATCGACAAACAAGCGTGGCTTTCCGTAGTCGCGCGGTGAGTGCATGGTGGCGAACTCGCTGGCGACTGCGCTTTTCAACTTTTCGATCCCGTCCCCATTGCGAACCGATGTCGCGATGATTTGCGCATTCGCAAAGGGGCTGTCGCGCAAACGATCACGAATTTGCCTGACCACACTTTTGTTCGCGCCCAGATCGCTTTTTGTGAGAGCAATCACCGCTCGTTCGACTCCGAGATAAGTCACAATTTGCAGATGCTCTTCAGTTTGCGGCATCCAGCCGTCATCGGCAGCAACGACGAGAAGCGCAAGATCGATCGAGCCGACGCCGGCAATCATGTTTCGAACGAAATCTTCGTGACCGGGTACATCGACGACTCCAAGTTGGAACCGCTGCTCGTCAGGCCCGGCGAGATTCAATTCTGCAAAACCGAGATCGATGGTGATTTGTCTCTCCTTTTCTTCGGGCAGCCGATCAGGGTCCGTTCCTGTGAGCGCTTTTACCAGCGCGCTTTTACCGTGATCGACATGACCGGCGGTGGCCAGGATGAAGTGTCGCGTGGTCATTTCACGACTATGCAACGCTCTCAAAGAGGTTCGGCACACGCTCTGCGAATTGCATCAACCAAAACGCAATCCTGTTGAGGAAGAATCGTGCGTAGATCGAGTTTGAAACGATCATTCGAAACATAGCCGATGATCGGAGGAGCGGCACCCCGCAGACGGACCGCGAAATCGGTTGGCGAAGAATGTTTCGGAACAATTTCAATTGTAACGGATGCCCTCGTTGATTTTGGCAATGCGCCACCGCCGATCCTGGCTGTGCTGCGGCCGACGGCGATTTGCAACGGCAGGTGGCTCAGGTCGTTCTTTATTTTCGCGGCTCGATTGCGCAGCTCGTCTTCAGCAACTTGCAACAGCTCAATCGCCGGAATTTCTGCCGCCGCTTGATTTAGATGAAGGTCGATCGTTGCTTGCAGCGCGGCGAAACAAAGCTTGTCACAGCGGAATGCGCGAAATAGCGGTTCGCGTTTCAAGGCGGTAACGAATCGCTTCTTTCCCGCAATGATTCCTGCCTGTGGTCCGCCAAAAAGTTTGTCACCGCTAAAGCAAACCAGATCCGCTCCGGCTTTTAATGCTTCCGTGGGCGTCGGTTCGTGCTCGGCGATTCCAAATTGCTCTGTCGGCAGTACCGCGCCGCTGCCCAAATCCTCCACAAAAGGAATTCGCTTCTTCCGTGCGAGCTGAGCGATTGCTGCCGCAGACGGTGACTCAACAAAACCACTCATGAAAAAATTGCTGCGATGAACTTTCAGGATCATCCCGCTCCTGAGACCAATGGCGCGCCTGTAGTCATCTAGTGTCGTTTTGTTGGTGGCTCCCACCTCACGCAGGGTTGCGCCCGTCGCATCGATTATCTCGCCAATTCGAAAACCACCCCCGATTTGGACCAGCTCGCCGCGCGATATGATAACCTCTGATTTCCGCGGGTGCGAACTTGACTGCTTAAAGCAGTCAAGTTTTGGCCGAACGAAATGCTGAACAATTAGAACGAGAGCTGCCGCGCAATTGTTGACCACGGTAGCCGCTTCTGCTTCACAAAGCAGCGCGAGCGCATTCTCGATATACGCGCCGCGACGGCCACGATCGCCCGTAGCAAGGTCGTATTCGAGATTGGAGTAGCCTGAGGCGATTTCGGTGAGCGCGCGAATCGCCTTGGCTGCAAGCGGCGCTCTGCCAAAATTTGTATGAATTACAACGCCGGTTCCGTTGATGACCGGTTGCAGCCGACTGGCGCGAAGTAGCTCGAGCGATCGATGGAGATGTTCGACCATCGATTCAAATTCTGGGATCTCGGTCTTTCTCCGCGTTTTCGACAATTCTCGCCGGACAAGGTCGACAACCATTGGACGAGGCAAGTCATATTCGCCCAGCCTATCGAGGACCCTGTTAACGGCAGGAATTTCGCGGCGCGATCGCGATTTCATCCTTTGATGCATATCAATGGACGGCGCGTCCGGCGGGCGGTGATTCTTCCGATGATGGCGGCGCAAGGCGTTCGCCTTTGCCGCAAAACTCCAAGAACTTTCTCGAGTTTCGCCTCGGTTACGCACAAAAGTAATCCGCCGCTGGTTTGCGCGTCAGTTAAAAGAATTCGCGATACGTCATCAGTGCTTCCCCAATCGACAACCACAGTCGTGCCAACGAGATTTTCCCGGCTGCCACCGGGGACGCAGCCTAGTTCAATTAAATCCGCGATCTCATCACTTATCATAGGCACCGCACCTGGATCGACTTCGGCGGAAACACCACTGGCGCGACAGAGTGAAATCAAGTGACCCATCAATCCGTAACCGGTCACATCGGTCGCGGCCCGCACCAGCCGAAGCTCGGACAGTTCGGCCCCTACGGTGTTCACCTTTGACATCAGCGCGACGATCCTTTTCTGCAGCGAGCGCGAGGCAACTCCGCGCTTGATCGCAGTTGTGGCAACCCCGGTGCCCAACGGTTTGGTTAAGATCAGCAGATCGCCGGAGCGCGCGTTTGCGTTTGTTGTCAGACGGCGAATGTCGATCATTCCTGTGACAGCGAGTCCGTAAATTGGCTCGGGATTGCGAATGGAATGGCCGCCGATGATCGCGCAACCCACTTCGGCAGCTTTAGCCAGGCCGCCTCGCAAAATCGCAGCGATCACTCTTGGCTGAACCAGGTCAGCCGGGAAACCGACGATATTCAGGGCGGTCAACGGGCGCCCGCCCATCGCGAAAATATCCGAGAGCGAATTGGCGGCCGCGATTTGTCCGTAGGAAAAGGGATCGTCCACGATCGGTGTAAAGAAATCGACGGTTTGCACGAGCGCACGATGGCGATCCAGGCGATAAACACCGGCATCGTCGAACGTGGTCGAGTTCACAATTACTTTGGGGTCCGAAGAAAGCGGAAGCTGCGGCAAAACTTGTCGCAGGGCCTGTTGGCTCAATTTGGAAGCTCAGCCAGCGCAGGATGAGAGCGAAGTGAGTCTTCGAATTTGCTCACGCGACATCTGGATCACCTCCTTTGCAGGTCATTCCGAGCGAAGTCGAGGAATCCCGTTGCGGAATCCAACGGTAACTGCACGAGATCCGTCGACTTCGCTTCGCTCCGCTCAGGATGAGGAGAGGGATTTGGCGGAGAGGATAGGAATCGAACCTACCTCGGTCCCGGGTATGCGGAACCGACAACGGTTTTGAAGACCGCGAGGACCACCAGGCACCCTTCACTCTCCAGATTGCGGATCGCGGATTGCTGATTGCGGATTGAATTTTTCGCGCGCAGAGCGCGCTTTTAAGTGCGACGGCTTGACGCCGCTTTCGAAGTCTCAGCCTGTAACGATCGGCTAAGGAAAAATAGGAACGCGTTAGCTTACTTAATTTTCTTGATCGCCGTGACAATGGCGTCGAAGTCCGGCCAATCGCCGGTGTCGAGTTTGGAATGGAGCAATTTACCATTGGCGCGAATCTCGAAAGCGCCGCCACTCGAGGGGATCAGCGTGAGCGACTTGATACGCTCGCCGAGCTCAAGAACCTTGGCCGCCAAACTGACGGCCTTCGGCGTGTAGTTTCAAACGACGCAGTATTCGATCGATACCTCGGTTTTCACCGACAATCTCCTTTCCGAAACGAAACTATCGGTGCGATGAAATGAGGTCAAGAAATGTGAAGAGCACTGTGGCGACAGGGGTTTTCGATCTCACAATGAAACGCGAGCCATCCTAAGCGAAGCGAAAGAGCTCACATGGCGAGCGTTCCTCACGCAAAGTGTGTGATCACTCATATTGTTGTGAGGTCTCTCGCCGCCTACACCGCTCGGATGACGATCATGTGAGCGCTTGACACAAGACCCTCAATTAAGAAGTGTAGCCGCAGCCCGCTCCACCGGACTGCGGCTTCTCCGCTTCAGCAACCCCGAAGGCTTTCGGGGTTGTCAGCCCTGAAGACGTTTAGAAGTTTTGGGCCACGACTCTTCTTCCAATGGCTGTCGTGCTAAAAAGCGAAGTTGAGCCCGCTGCGGACCATTCCGAAATTGTTTTTTGTCCCATCGATCACGCCAAAGCTCAAATCGTTGGTCCAACCAACGTGCCGCGCGAATCGGATTTCGAGACCGGCTCCGAATTGGCCGAGCACTTTTGTTTCGCTACCGAAGTGATCGGTCTGCGCATGCACGGCAAACGCGTCCGGCGGCCCCTGTGTGTGAAGGACATCCCGTTCGCCGCCGCCAAAAATCGCACCGACTCCGGCCCACGCGTAAGGTGAAAAACGTGTGCAAGGAATCGGGTAGCGCAAAGTGAGCGTTCCCAGAACAGCTCCTATGGTGTGATCGTGATTGATTTTGTTGGTAGTAAAAACCGGAATCGTCGGATCCTCGAAGATATCGAAACCATTTTTGCTTGCGTCCAGGGCGAATCCTTCAACGCCTAGACCGACATAGCGACAGAAAAAATACTTAACGTCGCCGCCGCCGCCCCACGCGTGATCGCCTCCAATGTAATGATCGTAGGTGCCGAGGACGGGATTACCTTCACTGGTGCTTTGTACGACGTCGACCAGCCAAAGATTGGGATTGTACTCAGTGTTCGTGAAAGCATATGTACCCCAGAGATTAACATTCCATTCGCGATCGCCGTACCATTCCGGACATGGCGGCGCAACCTGTTTCATCTCTTTGCCTGCATCCTTATCATGGCGGGAAACCTTGCTGAGGTAACGGAACCGTGAGGACACGGGCGCTTCCGCTTCCGCCTCGCCGCGTTCGCCGCCGAAGAGCCACGAAAACGCAACGAAAACATCAGCTACCGGCGAGTCGTCTGTGCATCCGAATAATGGCGAAATATCGAGGCGCGTGCTTGCTGTCGGTTTCCAAGCGACCGTTGGGCCAATGACGAAACTGTTCAAGGCATCACCACGCGTATCTTTGGTCGTGACATTCTTATATTCCATTTCTATTCCAATTTTCAGCCGTTCGTTAGGCAAAAGGATTGGTGTCATGGCAGCTTGCGAGAAACCCCATTCGCGGCCGCGATCACCCGTGTTTTCTTTTTCAAAAAACCAGTTCATCGCCCATTCGACGCGCCCGAAGAACTCCTGCGCAAGCAGCAAGCGAAATTCATAGGCGTCGGGGACCTTTGGGGGGCCACCTTCTTCCTCCTCCTCTTCTTCTTCTCCTCCCGGAGGCGGCGGAACTTCTTCGTGTCGAATGGTGCCGACACCAAATTTATATTCGGCGAAGAGAGTTGGATTGAGTGGAATCTTATTCCAATCAGCCAGGGCCCATCGTGCTTCCAAGCTCACTGTCTGGGCACCACCGCCACCATTAAATCGTTCGAACTGTGATTCCGCAGCTACGTTGAAGCGATACGGCAAACCCATTTCGATTTCTTGAGTGAAAAGATAATCTGGTGGTCCGTGGCGGAAGCCCTGACCTTCAAAAAGTTCGCCGAAGAAAAATGACCATGGCGGCAATACATAGGCTTGCGTTACGTTGGAAAAACGGCTTCGCGAAAGTCCCGGAGGCGCGCCGTAAGCGCTGGGAACTTCTTCCCCCGTAATTACAATTGGCTGCTCCTCTCTTAATGTCACTTCCTGCGCAGGCGCTAAATGGCTACCCGCCAGAAACTGCAAAGACACACATGCGACCGATGGGACGAACCATCGTCGGCCAAATCCGGGAAAAAGTGACGTTTTTGTCATATGTGCCGCGCATGATTACAGAACTGTAATCGTTGGCAAGATAAATTTTTGCCGGAGCGGTTATTCCCTCGGCTTCGCCTGATATTGGTCCGATTCGTACTCGGCGCTGGTCATGTTTGCCGTAGCATTGCGTGAGTCGGAGAAGAGTGTAGCCGCAGCCCGCTCCACCAGGCTGCGGCTTCTCCACTTCAGCAACCCCGAACGCTTTCGGGGCTGTCAGCCCTGCAGGTATGCTGCTATCATTACAGAATTGTAATAATTGGGCAAGAAATATTTTTAGGCGACCGTTTGAAGCCTAAAGAACACCATGACAAAAGGAACTACGAAGTTTGCCGAGATATGACAAGACAAAGAATGGGGATTCGAGGTCGACCCGAACGGAAAGCTCATCAAGACGCACGGCCAGAAAAAATAACCGGCGACTGTTTGCCAACCTGCGGCCTTTTCGAAACAATCAGCTCGCTCGCGCAAGCTGAAGACAACGGGATTACGCTCCTTTTGGAAAAGTGAGACTGACAGTCGTACCGCGACCGATTTTGCTTTGAATCGTGGCAGACCCGCCGTGAAGATCGACGATCGACTTCACCAAAGCCAGACCCAGGCCAGCTCCGTCAGAACCGCGCGATGACTCGGCACGGTAAAACCGATCGAACACGCGCGGCAAATGTTCCGGAGCTATTCCAGACCCATTATCCCTCACTGCGATCTCCAAATCCGTCGCATGCTCGGCAAGTGCGATTTGAATGGAACCGTTCTCGGGAGTGAAACGCAGCGCGTTATCGACCAGATTGCTAACGGCGCGCTCGAACAAGGCAGGGTCGGCAGAAATTTGGCCTTCACCGCTGCAATTGATCGCAACATGACGATCCTCTGCGATCGTTTCATAAAACGACGCAATTTTCTCCACCGCTGCGCGGGCATCGAATCGCTTTCGCGCGACCGGCTCCCTTGCGGCATCGGCTCTTGCAACGAAAAGCAAGTTGTCCACGATTCCGGAAAGCCGTTCGCATTCGCCGATCGTGGATTCGATGGTTTCGCGGTACTCGGCAGGGCTGCGGTCGCGCGAAAGAGCGACCTGTGCTTCACCCAGCATGTTTGCGATGGGAGTTCGCAATTCATGCGCGAGGTCGGCCGAGAATTGAGAGAGCCGCGTAAAAGAATCCTCTAGGCGCTTAAGCATTTCATCGAAAGCGCTCGCCATTGGCTGAAGCTCACGCGGCCAGTTGGCGGACGTGACGCGCTCGTTCAGGCGAGTCGGTCCAATTCGTTCCAGTGAGCGCCTCATTTCTTCCAACGGCCGCAGGCCGCGCCTGGTGACCGGAATGGCAATCAGAATGGAAGCCAGAATGCTGCCTGAAAGAACGATCAGAACCAAAATGCCAAATTTTCTCTCGACCTGCTCGTCGCTGGAGCGGTCTTGCGCCACCTGAATAGTAAATCGCTGGCCATCTGCAAGTGCGCGCCTCGTCGTCACTGCAAACAATTTCCCCGCAACTCGATGTTCCGCCGGCACCGCGGTCTCGCGCGAAGCGGCAGGCGGAAAGATATTTGCCGGCAACAGCGTTTCCATTCCAGCGGTTTGCCCAATGGTTGCGCCCGCCTGATCGAGCACACGCACCAGAAACGGAGCACGCTGCTGAGACCCTGCTGCGTTGATCTCAACGGCGACTGCATCTAACCCGCCGCGTTGTTCGAAACTTGTTTGCAACGCGTTCACTTTGTCGGCGAGCACCGCATTATCTTCCGCGAATGCGTGTCGAACGACGATCCAGTAAAAAACGCCGAGTCCACAGGCGAGCAGGAGGGTCGCTGCCAGTGTGAAAAGCAGGATGAGCTGCGAGGCTATGGAGCGGCGCTCAGGGCGCTTTGAGAACATAACCCATGCCGCGGATCGTATGGACCAGTTTGGTCTTAAATGGATCGTCCACCTTTGCCCGCAAGCGGCGCACTACCACATCGACAACGTTGGTATCGGTTTTGAATCCGATATCCCAGACGTGTTCAGCAATCTCATCGCGAGACACCACTTCACCCGCCGAATGCGCCAGATGGGTGAGCAGGAGAAATTCTTTCGGCGTAAGATTCAGCGGAACCCCGCCGCGCTCGGCACGTTGATGGCGCGTATCGATTTCCAAATCGTCGATCCGGAGTTTGCCTCGACGCGCGGGCGTCCGACGCAGGAGCGAACGTACGCGCGCGAGTAATTCGGAAAACGCGAATGGTTTTACCACATAATCATCCGCGCCGAGTTCGAGCCCTTTGACGCGATCGCGCACACTGTCGCGTGCCGTCAAAAAAATGACCGGGGTCTGGACCTTGGCCTCGCGCAGTTCTTCAACCAAGGCCCAGCCATCTTTTTTCGGAAGCATGATATCGACGATGAGAAGGTCGAACTTGCTCGCGCGCGTCGCCGCAAGCCCCGTCTCGCCGTCAGGGGCAACATCGACACCGAAACCGGCCTCGCGCAGACCTTTCGCCAGAAAAGCCGCCGTTTTCTTTTCATCCTCGATCACTAGAATTCGCATAGGGCTGACAGCCTTTTCTTATTCTTACTCGTACTCCTGCTCTAATATCCGTTCTGACAGGCAAGAGCAAGAGTAGCAACAGGAGATACTGCACCAGTCCTTGAAATCCTTAACTTATGAAACGGATCTGTCTCGCCCCGGTGGCAAGGCAATTACCAGGCCGGCAAGCAGAAACGTGGTTGCCGCAGAGAACAGGCAATAGCGGCAGTACGCGTGCAGCAGGAAGGCCTGAACGTAAAGCAGCCAGAGGGTGCCCAGAAACATCGCGCCAATAGTTGGAATGAGAAATGTCCGTGCGCGCGCGTATCCGAACGCCGCAAAGGTGGCGAAACTAAACGCGCTGAAATAAGCCAGCACGCCGAATAAGGCCACGGGAATTCCTCCGAGCCTGGCGTACGCACTGCCCAGGACCCGAAAACAATCCGGCGAGCCCCCACAGCCCAGGGTCTCGCCAGTTAGCGCCTGCACCGACAGGTAGGTTGCATCTGCGAGACCGGCCAGCGAAACGATCGCGGCAACGACATAGATAATCGTGCGAAATCGCGATACCGTCATGTCTGCGATTTTTTCTGCAACGCGGCGTTGATCTCTGCCCGAATGCCGTCTGGATTCCTGTCCTTTGGGTCTACTGGCTGATTATTGATAAACATGGTGGGAGTGGTCTGTATCCCGAGCGAGTCGCCGCGTTGACGATCGGCTTCGACGCGGGCCCTGGCCTGCTCGCTGTCCATGTCTTTTCTAAACTTATCCAGATCCAGGCCGATCGTTCCCGCGTAAGATTCAAACATTTCACGGGCGTTCGGCGCTTTGCTCCAGCTTTCTTGTTCCCTATAGAGCACGTCGTGCATCTCCCAAAAACGGCCCTGCAGGCCGGCAGCTTCAGCAGCCAGCGCTGCCTCCCGAGCATGCTCGTGTGCCTTAAGCGGAAAATTCCGAAAGATTACGCGCAAACGCGAATCGTATTCTTTCTCGAGCTGGCCAAGAAAGACCGAAAACATTCCGCAGGGCGGGCATTGAAAATCGCCGTACTCTTCCAGCGTTACGGGCGCGTCCGGGTTGCCACGAATGTGCGGTGACTCTGCATCGGTTTTTGCAGAGAGCGTTTTGTCCTCAGGAATAGCTGAAACATGCGGTCGCTTTGCCCGGTAGAGCATCGCGCCGCTTCCGATTGTGGCCAATGCGACCACTGCAACAATCACGAAAGGCAAATATCGCTTCATAAATTACGAACAGAGAGCGAAAGGTTCGGCGCAACGAATCAGTCGTCAAGTAGGCGTCGCAACAAAGCCAGCAGGATCGATTGAACAGCAGGAGAGGAGGTTGAACGGCCGGAGAAATGACGAGTTTCTAATGACGAAGGAATCACCAAAATCCAAATCCCGAAAAAATACTCGTGCTCCGTCTTCCTTGATCATTCGGCGCTTCTTTCTCATTCGTCATTTGTGGTTCGTCTTTATTGCTGATGTGAAGCTGTGAGAGTAAATTGGCCAATGCCGAGATTCTCAATTGCACTGACGGTTTTGATCATGGGCGCGACTTTTTTAGAAGGCCAGACGGAGCCCGGTCCGGGAACGGGAATCGAAGGAGTCGTCACGATCAGTCCCATCAAGGCCGGGCCCGTGCGAGCTGACGCTCCCAGTTCACGACCCCTCGCGAACACTGCTTTCGTGGTGGAAAACCAAAACGGCAACGTGGCGTCATTTATCACGGACGAAAACGGACACTTTCGGATGCCGCTGGCGCCGGGACATTACAAAGTTTCGCTCAAGCAAAGAACAAGCAGCATTGGGCGCTATGGACCATTCGAGGTCGATGTCATGGCTGGCCAAATGACAAAGGTCGAGTGGCAGTGCGACTCGGGCATGCGATAGCAGGCCAACGCAGCTGGCGATCCTTTCGCTAGCTTGTTGACAAAGGCAGCCCTGTTTCTCTACCGCGGATGCGGAGTCGGATGAGGCCTCGGTGAGGGTCGAGACCGCGGGGTGGGTGTAGGTCTCGGCGTCGTGGTTGCAGTGGCAGTTGGCGTTGCCGTTGCCGTTGGCGTCGAGGTCGGGGTTGCAGTAGGTGTTGAAGTTGGCGTAGCTGTCGCTGTTGCCGTGGCAGTAGCTGTTGGTGTAGCAGTTGCAGTAGCAGTAGCGGTAGGCGTAGCTGTTGCGGTTGCGGTGGGCGTGGCAGTGGCTGTTGCAGTTGCAGTTGCGGTAGCCGTAGGCGTCGATGTTGGAGTAGCTGTTGCTGTTGGTGTCGCACTTGGGCTTGCAGTTGGGGTAGATGTTGGAGTTGAGGTAGGCGTTGGGGTAGCCGTAGCTGGCTCCCTGTCGGTGAAGGCATCCTGTTGGGACGCGCTATTAATGATTACGCGTCCATCCGCCCATGCCTTAAGGTGCTGGGTGAGTACGGATGAGCCGTAGTCATAGTCGCCCACGTAGATCCCCACAATGCCCGGGTCGGGTTGCAGTGGGAGTGGACTGACGACATCTGAGAGAGGCTGATCGGCCAACCAGGTCACACCGTTATCAAGAGATTTACGTCCCCACATACGGTAGCAAAGGTTGCTGGGGCTGGACGGCTGGCAGCTGGCTCCTACCCGCTCTCGCTCGTCGTACCATGCGGCGAAAAGTGTCCCATCCTCTGCCACCGAGAGATTGGGCTGCCACTGGGCCTTGGTAGCATCGCCGTCAGTGTTAAGCATCAACGGGGTGCTAAAGGTCACGCCGTGATCCGTAGAACGGATATAGAACACGTTGCCTGGATCGCCGTTCCCGGTGTTGCGAGATGCATAGACATAATGAACGACCCCGTTAAATGCAGCGGGTTCACCCCAACCCTGGTGTCGCCAATAAAGAGGACTGTTGTACATAGTGGCAAAGAAGCCCGATGCACCACGGCCGGGCCCCGGGAAGCTGGGGCCGATATAGGTGTTAGTCCAAGTGTTCCCGCCGTCGGTGGATCTGTAGACGCGGTTAGCCCGATTGCCCAGGCCGCCACCCATCTCATCCATTGCGGCGACGTATATGTCGCCTGTGACGAGGTCACCGGTAATTTGCACGTCACGGAAGAAAGAGGTGGATAGTTGTCGCTCGTTGGTCCAGGTGGCGCCGTTATCGGTGGAGAAGCGGACGAAAAGTGCGCCACCTCCCACATTGAAGTTGTTCCAGGATATGTACATCCTCCCGAAGAATGGAGAAGATGGGTTGTTGTCGGCCCAGCCAGACTCACGGTCGTCTTGGGAGCTAGTGTGGACGCAGAAGTGAACCCAACTATTGGGGTCCGAGGGATTGCTAGACTTATACCCACCAAGACCCTGACCGCCGCAGGCCACGTCCAACCAGACGGTGAACCAGGTCTGAGACGGCTTATTGTACAGAATAACAGGGTCGCCTAAGGTATTCGAGAAAGGGCTTTGACCATTGGCCTGAGTGAGGCGGCTGAAGGTGTTGCCGCCGTCCGTGGAAACCGATGCCCCGGAGATGTTGATGGGATTGAAGTTGCGACCTCGTGAATCATTGTAAGCCACAACTATCTCAAGAGGATTATCGGGATTACCCTGAGTAAATGTCTCCGATTGCGTGAGGTGAGGGGAAGTCTCTGTTCCAGTGATCAGATCCACGTCGGTGGTTCCATATGTCAGAGGCACCATCGTGCTTTGGACGAGCCTGGAAAAAGCACTTGAAGAGGGAGCTTCGCCAGGCTCGCCGCCCTCTGCGTCACCGCAGAAAATCATAATCGCACCGGCCCGAAAATTCTCCTGCTTGTCGATCCCCAGTTCCCGAATTTTGGAACAATCAAAAAATAAAGGAACCAGGGGATCAATTGATCTCGTAGTGATGCTATAATTTTGCTGGGCTTGCGCAGAGAACGCGCCAAGGCCAAGCAGAGCCAAAAGGACGCCAGCCAGAACTGCAACGAGGCCGAATAACACGCGCAGATTAAATACGACTGATTGAGAAGCAGATTGTTTTTTCATTAGGATTTTGATTTGACCAAAGGTCGGACTAGAGTGTCGCTTACTGATCGCCAGTCTTTACCGCGGAGGCGTCGGACGTGGCGGCGGTGTGGGACGAGTTCTGGGTATGGGAGAGTTTCGAGGTGTTGGAGTAGGCCGCGGAGTCGCAGTAGGTGTCGCTGTGGAGGTTGGGGTAGGTGTAGGTGACGTGCCACCACCAGGCGCCTGAATAGCAACCGTCATCGGCGATCCTGTTTTGAAGAAATCGACCGTTGCATTGGCGGCTTGCGGCGGCTGATCGGCATCGAACCGGAAGTTATACAGTGTGCCCCACCGAATCGCGTTGGCGTTCTGATTGGTTGCAAAAGTTTCGCAGTTCCATGTCAATGAATCAGCAGTTTGAGCGGACGCCCACGGCGTGCTGCTGTAACCCTGATTGTTCAATGTGCCGTCATTAGCCCAACCAGGATGCTGAGGTGGCGCGTGGAACCCAACGTTACTAACGTTCACTCCAGCACTTAGCGGCACGCTGAAAGATTGGATGGCCCGGTCCAGGTTCTGATTATACAGGGCATATTCGTAGTGCCAAAGGCCCGGTGATGGGTTTGTTACTTTGTAGCCCATAAACCACAAGCCATCGTTTCCTGGATCCGGCTCCAGCCGATTGACGGTTGCGCCTGTCCAAGCCCTGATGGCAGACTGCATTCGCATGGTCTCCCCGTCGGGAGAAAACGAGAAATTTGTGGTGCCGCTCACAAGGTACTTACGGTAGGAGCCGTTGTTAAACATGTTGCATTCCCCGGGGTGCGCTTGACACCAGGTATACTCGTGCGGGGTGACATACTGCGCTTCGACAAAGTAGGTTGCGCCTTGATTCATCGTTGTGTTCAGGTCGTTGACCTCCACAAGAATCCGGTGCGATACGCCGTCGTGGTTGTGGCCGCCGTGCTCGTTCGCATTTGATGGAAAGTCACCGGTGAATGGATTAACCCAGGCGCGTGATCCGATCTGGGTTTGGCTACCATTTAGACCGGCGGAATATGGGTCGGAGCATCCGGGGCACAGCTGAATGCCCTGACTGCAATTATTTGTATTGCAGCCAAGCGCGCAAGCGTCGTCTTCCAAGGCGGCAAACGCGTGTTTCAACCATGACTGGCCGATTTGTTCGAAACGCTCCGTGTTATCACTCCCTCCGCTCATCCGATAAAGATTTTGCGGTATGACCGGGTGATCCGTATCTGGTAATGAAAACCAGTTCAGTGGCTGCGTTCCATTATTGCAAGAAGTTGTCGCCACCGCGAGACCGACCTGTGTGCCTGCGCTGCCGAGCTGCTGTAAATTTGGCAGGTCGCCGACAATCACATCGGGACCTTGTATCTGCTCGGGCGCTTGTGCGTCGGTTGCACTGCGCAGTGGCGGCATGGACACTGATTTGAGTTCGCCGCCAACAAGCTGGGCGACCTCGATTGGCTGCGTCGTGGCTCCGATAGAAATTATTCCTGCTCCAGAACCAGCTTGCGACGGTCGCGCTAGAATTTGTGCAAACTCTTTTGAAACGAGGAGTCTTCCGCCGGTAATGCTGAACAACTGCGCATTCGCATCGTAATTGTATTGATGCCCCTGGATATTGAAAAAGACGAAGCCCGTCTTGGCGTCGCATACGGCGAGATCGAATGGTTCGCCCGATGGAAGTTTTTCGATTGCGAGTTGCTTGACGGATGCACTCAACTGCAGCGGCAAGCGTGTCGCCTGCGAAACCGACGGCCCTGCAGGGACAAGCCTCACCGATCCCTGCTCAGGTCCGCGTAAAATGTCGTTGAATACCAGAATGCTGAAAAACGAATCAGCTCCTGCTTCGAAACGCCATGTTTCAAAGTTTGGAATGCCTGCGATAATTCCGTTCAGACGATTGAGATCGAGTTCCATTGTCGCGGTTCCACTCTCCACAATCATCCTTTGAAGCGTGCCGGTGGGTCCTGTTGCCACGCCGCTCAGGCGCTCCGCTTCCGTGGCCGACAATCCGTGAGCGCTTCGATCGGCCTCCGCGAAGCTACGGCGGGGCAAACACAGTGAGGCGGCTACAACAACTAAAAAGACCAGGAAGAGGGCCAAGGCGGTCAGCGTTTTCTTTGACATGGTTTTGAATCCTCGGGTCGTCGACCCGCCTGAGCGGGTGCTGAATAAAGTTGTAGTTCTTCGCACGGGCAGCACGAAGAAGTAAAGAAAATCTTGAAAAAATTGGTGACGTTCTTTTGGAATGTGATTCGCAAAATTGTAGCCACGGCGCTGTATCGCCGTGCTGTTGGAGGAAGTAACAATTGCCCGAGCCGCCTCGGCACAGCGAGTCGGCTACACTGCTGGCGCGCGCCCTGTTTTAGAGTAAATTCGCCAACTTCGTGAAAACCGGTTGCGTCAATCGAAAGCCAGAAACCCAGCTTCAAAAAAGCGGGATTCGCAAATCAAAGTCCAGCCGATGGCGAGCGGCGGCGTTGATTCTTCTTAATTTGTTCATGATCGCGCACATCATTCAATGGCGCGTCGTGGGCAGGACAGTTTCTCCGATCGAACCCTCGGAAACCATGTACACGCTGCAGAAGGGGTTTATCAACGCGGGCTTCATCTTTTTCACTCTGGCAATCCTGGCGACTTTGATCTTCGGGCGATACATCTGCGGCTGGGGCTGTCACATCCTCGCGCTACAGGATTTCTGTGGATGGCTGCTGAAAAGAATGGGTCTCACCCCGAAACCGTTTCGTTCACGGCTGTTGGTGTACGTGCCGCTCATCGGGGCGCTGTACATGTTCGTCTGGCCTGTCGTATATCGACTTTTCTCGGAACCGCACGAACCGGTGATTCCAAAATTCACCAATCACCTGGTCACCACTAATTTTTGGCAGACGTTTCCTTCCGTCGCAGTCGCCATCCCATTTCTTTTTGTGTGCGGTTTCATGACTGTTTATTTTTTGGGGCAAAAAGGCTTTTGCACTTATGCGTGTCCGTACGGCGGATTTTTCGGGCTGGCCGACAAATTGTCGCCTGGCAAAATTCGCGTCACGCCAGCATGCAATCAATGCGGCCACTGCACCGCAACCTGTACTTCAAACGTTCTGGTGCACGCGGAAGTGAAACAGTACGGAATGGTAGTCGATCCGGGCTGCATGAAATGCATGGATTGCGTCAGTGTTTGTCCGAACGACGCCTTGTATTTTGGTTTCGGCAAGCCGTCGATACTGGTTCCCAAATCAGACGCGATCAAGCGGAACTATTCTTTGACGTCGTCCGAAGAAGTTGTTGGAGCCCTGGTCTTCTTCGGAAGCTTCCTGGCTGTTCGCGGCGTCTACGCGCTGGTCCCGTTTTTGATGGCGCTTGGGTGCGCCACGGTGACGACGTTCCTCACCTTGAAAACGTGGAGATTGTTCCGCGCAAAAGAATTGTCGTTTTACCGGTTCAATTTGAAGGTTGCGGGCAGGATTCAAAAAGCAGGGTGGGCATTTGCCATCTTCGCCTGTGTCTGGATTGGATTGAATGCTCATAGCGGCTGGATTCGCTACCATGAGGTTCTAGGCAACCGCGCCTTTAAGAAGGTCCAGCTGCCAGACGAGCTCGCTCTCGCGCAGATCAATCCTGCTCGCTGGCTCAGCGCGGCTGACCGGCAAAACATTCTCACCGGAGAAAAACATCTTCAGGCCGCCTCAAAGCTGGGGCTATTTGTAAATACTGAAACCCTGCCAAAGCTTGCCTGGTTTGAATATCTTCTGGGTAATACAGAACAGTCTGTCCAGTTGCTCGGGCAGGCTGCGGCTTACCAGAAGACAGACGGAAAGGCTTTGAGCTTGTACTATCGCGGCGCGATCTTGAATCGGCTTGGGCGTTACGACCAGGCGCAAGCCAGTCTGGATCAGGCCCTGACGGAACGAGAGGACTTGATCCTCGCGCGCCAGGAAAAAGGCGAATCGCTCTGGCAGCTTGGCAACAGAGACGAAGCCATTTTGGTATGGAGCGATGCCGTGCAGCGCAATCCGCGCCTTGCATTACTGAATAACGAGCTTGCCGGAGCGAAGCAGTCGTTAGGCAAATTCGAAGAAGCTAACAGTCATGAAAGACAGGCTGACCAGTCCACGCCTAATGATCCACTTTTCCACTGGATGATTGGCCGCCGTCTGCAGAACCTGGGTATGACCGAACTAGCCGAAAAACATTTTCAACGCGCCAGTCAGCTGGATCCCGGAACTCAATTGCCTAACGAACGCTGAGATTGCTGAGCTCGTTGAGCCCACTTTCTCTGGTGAGCACACGCTGCCAGCCTGTCCTTTTCGGCAACCTGCCGAAAAAGCCTTGGAGCAACTCGCAGCCAAAGGGCCTTGAAGCCTTTAGGTGTCGTTGGCAAGTGGCCGACCGCTACAGGCTGGCAGCCTGCGCTCGCCAGCATTAACTCAGCGCACGCCAACCTCCGATTCGTCGGGCCGCAGCCGTGCCGTAGGCGGATCACTCTCCTAGCCCTGCAGGATAGGACGAGGTCGCGGCGTCGGGCGAGGCCTGGGAGTTGGGAGCGGCCGGCTTGGCTGCGTAACGTTAATCACGCCCGTCATTCCAGCAAAGCAGTGCAACGCAGAAGTAAGAGTAACTGCCAGTCTGCGTAAAAGTGTGTTCGTAAACGAACCCTGTGTTAGAAAGAACGCCTGCCTCACAGTTCATGTTATCAGGAGAACAGAATTGCCCATCAGCTGTGCAAGACGTACCACTTGTGACACTGTGGTTATCACTGTCCCAGGTCCAGCGCACTGTGTCACCTACGAAGATGTTTAATTTGTCGGGAACAAACCGCAATTTGCTGCCGACCGGCCCCACGGCCACATCGAAAACCTGGCTGCCACGCAACCGCCTGCCGCTTTGCACCTGACGCCCCTGTCGATCGACAATCCTGAGGCCTGGAAAAACGCGGTTTTCTCCTGGTGACGTAGCGCTCCGATTGTCATCGGATTCAGCTGCCGGTAAAAATGCCATCGCAGCCAGCATTGCCAGCCAGCAAGTCCGCTGCGCCCGTCCATGTGATCGTTTGATGAATGTCATATGTCGCGTAAAGGCGCCGATAATCCAAGCATGCCGGTCAAATGCAAGAAAAATACCGCGCGATTACTGTAAAATCCGCGGCGTCATCGGAAGCCCTCCTCACAACTGCGAATGGTAGGGCGCGCACTCCGTGGCGCGCCGTACATCTGCGGGCAGGGGACTGACCGCCCTACTAGTACTGATTGTCGATGCGTTAGCGCGGCGTCGGCCGTGGTGTCGGCGTCGGGCGCGGCCGGGGTGAAGAAGGACGAACCACCTCAAATTGAGTCATCATTCCGTCGTCCTCATGCTCAATGATATGACAGTGGAGCATGTACACGCCGACGTGGTCGGTGAACTTAAGCTTGAGCTCAAGAGTTTCCCCGGGATCAAGGTACCAGGTCTCTTTCATCGTCTCATAGGAGTAACACGCTCCTCCATTTCGACTGATGCACTGCTGAGAGACATCATGAATGTGTACGGTGTGCGCTTGTCCAGTAGGGTTCGTGAATACCCACTTCTCAGTGGTGCCAAGGACAGGGCGAGCATCAACTCGATTGGGATCGAACCTTAGGCCATTGATCGTCCAGTGGCCCGCTGTCTTATCGAAGCTCCAGTTGCGCGTAACGGTAGGCACGCCGATATCCGGCAGTGAGCGCAGGGTTGGCGGGATCGAGCTATCATCGACGACGTGCTGAGTGACGCGGAACTCAAGCAGTGGCATGCCGGTGAGCAAATCCGTGAGGTAGTCGACCTGTCCTAGTTTTCCAGCGAAATCGACGACAACGTCCAGACGCTCTGCGGAGCCTATTCGCATCCCGGTCCGCGACACTGGCGCCGGCAGGAGACCGCTCTCGGTTCCGATCTGAATGAATGGATCACCTGTCCTTAGCGTAAGGAAATAGGTGCGCGCATTGGACGCATTCAGAATTCGAAGACGATATTTGCGGTCCGCCACCTCAAGATATGGCTGATAAACACCGTTGATAAGGATCTTGTCGCCAGTTACACCGTTAGGGTCAAACACGTATGGGATTTGGTTGTTTGCGTCGAATTGCCTGTCGGCGATTGCCAGAGGCAGGTCGAACGCGCCCGAGGGTAGCGTTGGCGGATCGGCTGGGTCGTCCACGATGTACATGCCTGTTAGACCCATCCAGACGTTACGACCGGTAACATCCATGCGGTGGTCATGGTAAAACTGCATCTTACCTCGCTGATTGGCACCCTCTTCAAGGCCATCGTAAATGTAGGTGCGTGATCCTCCGGTCGGAATCAGTAGAGTATCTGGTTGGCCGTCGTTCAGCGCAGTAGAATGGTTGCCATGGTTATGCACAGTCAACTCGCCGGCAGCCGGCTCGAGGTTATTAGTGAAGGTAACGTTAGTCGTCTGGCCGGTTGGTCTCCGAATTGTTATTCCTGGGTATGTTCCGCCATAGGTCCACATGTTCGTGCATGGCCCGTCCAATATCTCCACGCACGCCTCATCGACGCCGATCGAGATGTTCGCGTTCGTGTTAACCGGCGGAAAGAGCAGGGGATGCGAAAACGGTGTAGGTGTTGGTGTAGGTGTTACCGCCGGGGCCTCAACAGCAGGGTTCGCCGAAACATGCGGGGCATTTGCCAAACGCAAGCCGACACTCGCAACGGCCACCGCGAATACAAGTGGGAGTAAGGTTCTAAGGATCATATGACTCTGCTGCAAGTGCGCATGGAATTCCGGGAACCGGATCAATCAACTACTGGTTTGATTAACGCGGCGGGCGCGGATGTGGAGTGGGACGCGGCCTGGGCGTCGGTGCAGACCTGAATTGGATGGTCAGCACAGGCGGGCTGGCGCTCTCTCGAGTGTCGAACCGTTTCGCCGTCGCAATTGTTGACTCATCCCCTAGCACCAACCATCCGAAGTTAGTTGCCGGATCATCAAGCCAGGACTGCACATCCGCGAGCATTTGCGACGAGCTCCACGTGTACACTCCCAACACGCTAACCGATTGACTTGCACTCACTGTGGCGGAAAAGTCTCCGCCCTCGGTCGTCCAAAAAACCGTATCGAAGAAACGGTGCCGCCATGTGGCGTCGTTTGGCGTGGCCGGTGCTCCTGTGCCTTCTTCTCCAGACGCCTGGGATGTTCCTTCGCCCCAGTCTGCCAGCAGCTTGTGGAGCTCGACGGTTCGAGCAGTGTTGTCCGCTGTTCTGGACATGTTGAGGCTCAAGGTTACACCCAGGATCGTCGAGCCTGGCGGAATGTTTCCAGCGATATCAAACGCAAGCACACCTCGGCGGAGCTCGCCCATTCCCGTTTCGCCGGCGAAGAAATGCATGCCAAGCGCATTACTGAGGTCGCCTTTAGTCGCGTCGAATTCATAGAGCGTGTTGTCCTTGCTCGGATTGATATTGATCACATCCGCGATGGTCAAACCGGGGCTGACGCTCGCGAGTGTGACCGCGAGTAGTGCTGCAGCCATGGGGCTGCGTCGCCGTGGTCGCGGGGGCAACGACGCCAAAACGCTTTGACCAGACTCCGACAAGCTACGGCGCGGCAGGCATAGCGAGACGGCTACGACATTTATGAAGTGGCTTTTAAGGAAGTTTGCGAGTTGGGTATTCATTTCATTAACGGCTGGATAATAACCAAAAAATTGAATTGCTGGAAGACGAAACTCTTGCCTGTTTATTGGAAAACGTCCAATGCCGAATTCCGCTTGGGCACGATCCGGGGCATCGATTAATGCTAAACTGGATAAATTGAACCGTAAGCAATATGCGCAACCGAATCGCATCGCATCTCTAAAATGCCGCGCCGGTTTATCTCCGGGGAGCACAGCCTACCCAGCCTGTCCTTTTCGGCAGCTTGCCGAAAAGCTCTCCGAAAACTTGCAGTTGCGATATCCTTCGAAAGCGCTGCGTGTCGTCGGCAAGTTGCCGACGACTGCAGGCTGGCAGCCTGCGCTCCCCGGAACGCACGTCTCGATACAGCGATCCGGCTACAACGGTCACGGATCACGCACCACCTAAGTGGTAGGACCGGACCGCCGGGCCGTCCGCTCCCGGCCGCGTTCCGCGCGCGCGGCCCTTCAGCCATGAGCTCAGGGTCGAACGACGTCGCGCCCTACCAGATCACTATGGCGGGCTCGGCCGCGGATGCGGGGTGGGGCGAGGCCGTGGAGTAGGCCTTGGACTGGCTGTTGCCGTTGGTGCAGATGTAGGAGTAGGACTAGGGCTAGGGCTAGGTGTTGCTGTGGGAGTGGGAGTAGGAGTAGGAGTAGGTGTTACTGTAGGAGTAGGAGTCGGCGTAGGTGTTGGTTGAGTCGGTAACTGGATCAACTCAATGCGTCCGCCGCTGCCAAATTGATTAGCGTGAACCGCCTTGGAACCGCCTACCACGTGCTGCCCGTCAGCGGACACATCAACACCAAACGCCGAGCCAGGGAACTCGATCGAACCGATCAGTTCCACGTTGCGATTGAACACCATGATCTCCGGCCAGTCGTGGAACTCTGTGCCCCAGGAAGCAAAAGCCATCACCCTGCCGTTGTCATTAGATTCCGCGCCTACGGGCGTTCCTTGAAACGAGCCAGTTCCCGACACCGGGTAGGAACCGATCATCTGGGCACTGGCGACATCGAACAAAAACACCTCGCCCGAGAGCCAGTTCGTGAAATTTCCGGCAAACGAACCTACGGTGGAGCCGTCTCGAGAGACTATGGAGGCGCCGCCAAACCAGCTATTGGCCTGGGTAAAGTGAATCACTCGCTGGTAGGTACTCCCGTCAAACATGTAGACATCGAGAGCGAAGCCATCGGTGACAAAGACGTTTCCATCACCCGAGATCCGGTAAAAGATGTTACCCGCGCCGGAGCCGGCCACACTGAATAACGTGTTACTGTTGCTGGTATCTACTAACACTGCGAGGTTATCCTGCGTGACGAGGGCAATCGAGCCGTCATCGGTTAAATCCACGGCATCCATCCGAAGAGGATCCGTCCAGGACGATCTAATTACGCCGGTATCAGCCTCAAAGACATAGAGGGTCGAATTTTGTGTTACCGAATCGCTAACAACAGCCGCAACCGTGGAACCGTCATAAGACACAGCGACCTTCTTGGAGCTTGCCGGAAGGTTCGGGTCGCTGACCGGAAATGAAAACGACCAGTCCGGTGTGCCACCGCTCGCGGACGTAAAGCCGTGAATCCGGAAATCATTTCCAGCCGCATTGGATTCCATGTAGGCCATGCGATCGGCGCCCTTGGCAGAGGCGACTCCTGAGTTGCCACTACCGAAGGAAGAAAACTCAAAATCGGGCGTGCCATTTCCGCCGATCGGGTAAGCACCGAGACGCGCCCCTTGAAGAGTCCATGCTCCCCAAACGTCGTTGGCGTCGATGGCGACGCCATCCGCAATGGCGTTAGCGTCATCGACTTGCCAGAGCGTATTTCCAAGCGGTCCTAAAACCTGCCGTTCACCTGCCTGCCATGCCGTATGTGGCCGCGACGACTGAAGAAGGGGCACAATAGACTGGCCCTTTGAGGGCAGAGAATTTTCAATGGTTATCCCATCAGGCGTGACCCGCGCGCCCGTTCGTGCGCCCACGCTGGTTCCGCCGACAGCGGTTCGGTTGGACGGAGTAGCCATTGCGAAAAGCGCGAGAGAAACGCCGCAAAAAAAAGTAAATAAGCCAATTGCAATGCGGAAATGATAAAAGCGAGATCGCGATGCTGATTTTCTTTTCATTTATTGTATGGAGTTATCGCGCAAAAACCTCGTTTTAGCTGGAAAAGTTGAAAGCTGAAAGGAGAAAAACTCAAATGCGTATGT
>JBKPLD010000063.1:0-14257 GCA_046731415.1 Verrucomicrobiota bacterium | reverse complement strand
TGCGCCGCGTTCGCAAGCGCGATCATGTGCGAGTAATGACTATGCACACCGCCGTCTGAAACCAGCCCCAGCAAATGAAGCCGGTGGCCGCGCGCTTTGGCGAACGATTCCTGCAAGACTCGGTTACGCCTTAGCTCGCCCTCTTTAATTGCCTTGTTGATGCGCGTGAGGTCCTGGTAAACGATCCTGCCAGCCCCCAGGTTAAGATGGCCCACCTCCGAGTTGCCCATTTGCCCGTCCGGCAGACCGGCGTCGCTTCCGCTTGCGCTCAATTTGGAACCTGGATAGTCCCGATAGAGCTTGTCATGAAATGGAGTCGACGCGAGAAGAGTTGCATCGCCATTTTCTTTGCGCTTTTCCTGGCCGCGCGGATTAATGCCCCAGCCATCGCGAATGATTAACATCACCGGACCAGCCATACGTCGCGCACTTTGCCGATGAATGAGAACATCGACAAGCGGTTCTTTGCGGAAGCGATTCTGGATGCTCGATTCCACCTGCCGGTTTTTTTGCGCTGTGTCCTGTTTGTAATCGGCTATCGGGCATCCAGTATCCAGCATGGCACTCCGAGCCTGTCAGCAGGCTCAGGCCACAGCATTTGCGGGGGTCATAGACCGCCGCTACAGGGAACGTAATGAAGTGGCGTAACCAGTTGCTGGCACTTTTTTGTCTCCTCGCGTTTGCGGGAATCGGCGTACTTTATTTTCAGCACTGGGTCATCCGAAAGCCTTTTGGAATTATTTTATTTGTTGGAGAAGGACTTTCTCCCGCCCGGCTTGCCCCTACACGCGCCTATGCTGCTGGCGCAGGCGCGCGCCTGAACCTGGATTCGATGGCGCACGCAGCTTTGGTGATGAATTACTCAAAGGATTTCGCCGCCCCGGACCAGGCGGCTGCTGCGACCGCAATTGCAACGGGAGAGAGAGTGGCAAATCGAGCGGTTGCGATCAACGCCGACGGGAAGGCCATCAGAAGCATAGTTGAGCTAGCGCGGGAATACGGACGGGCTACGGGACTCATAACGGACACCAAGCTCACCGATCCGACGAGCGCAGCGTTTTACGCACATCCTGCCGAGTCGAGCGATGCCGAGAAGATCGCAATCGAGTTTGTGGATCGGGGCAATATCGACATAGCGATGGGCGGCGGCGCGGCGCAATTTCTTCCAGTCACAAAGGGCGGCGAGAGACAGGATAGCCGCGATCTTTTACTCGAGCTCCGTGGCAACGGGTTCGATATTGTTCGAACGCGTGCCGAACTCGACGCGGTTCCCGCCTGGCGCCGTCCGAAGCTGGTCGGCGTTTTCAGTAAAGAAAATCTCGCGTTTGTAAACCAGGTAGAAGAAAAGAGTCAGCAGCCAAGCCTTGCGGATATGGTGCGGCGGGCCATCCAATTGCTACAGTACAACGTTGGCGGATATTTGCTCGTAGTTGACGCAGGGCTAATGGGAAAGGCAGCCCAGGAAAACAATGGGGAAAGGACCCTTAGCCAAACGGTCGAGCTGGATCGTGCAGTTGGTATTGCGCGAAGTTACGGCGGAGAGAAATCAACCATCATAGTCTGCGGCGATGTGGCAATCGGCGGATTGAACCTGAATGGATTTCCTTTTCGCAAAGACAGCGGCATTGCGCTCTTAGGCTTTAATTCTGCGGGGCAACCCTGGATTACATGGGCGACCGGTCCGAACGGCGATAAGTCGTACGGAGCAGCGAAAATACCAGGCAAGCAGGACGAAAATCAGAGCAAACAACCGCAGACGGAACAGCCGGAGCCGGCAGCGTTTTACACCAAATCCGCCTTGGTCACTGTTGAAGACGTCGTCGCGTTTGGCAACGGCCCTGGAACAGCTGCTCTAACCGGAGTAGTGGACAGCACAAAGGTGTTCGAAATTATGCGCGACGAACTCTGACGACTCCGCCGTGTTAATTGTTGAAGCGTAGGGCGTCATTCCGTGCGCGGCGTCGTTCGGCTGCAGAGGGCTGCCCGCCCCCATCGATTCGCCTATTTCGATGCCTCACGATAAGGCAATCCCAACTCATAGAGCGCGATCTCTTGTTGAAGCTCGGTAGCTAATGAATCGTCACCCTGGCCTCGAGCGAGCTGCATCCCAGTCTGGGCGCTTTCAATCGCTTTTCCAAATTGGCCAGCCTCCGCATATGCCGCTGCCAGCGTGCGTAGCACAAGCGCATTTTTGCCCCCGGAAATTTGATCGGCCTGCTGCGCAAATTGAACGGACCTGACGCCGTTTCGCAAGGACGCGTTGGTACCTGTGGCCAGTATCCATGCGAGATTATTTAAAGCCGAAACTGACTGAGGCGAAATCTCTAACGCCTTTTCATAGTGTCCGATGGCTTCGGCTACTTGACCTTTTTCATCAAGGGCGATGGCCAGAACTGTGTGACAGTCTGCGTCATTGGGCTGAATCAGCAAGGCGGCCCGAGAATGCTCGATTGAAGCATCGAGCGCTCCTTTCTCAAGCAGAGCGTGGCCAAGACCGTAACGAGCAAGGAAGTAATCGGGACGTATTGCCACCGCTTTCCGATAGTGAACGATCGCGTCGTCGATTCGTCTCTTTTGAAGGAGAGCATTGGCCAGGGCCACCTGAGCATCTGGATCGTTTGGCTGCATTGTGACCGCCTTGTCGCAATAGAAAATTGCCTCATCCACCTGGCCTTTGCCCAGAAGCGCGCTGCCAAGGTTGTAATCGGCATCCCAAAAATTGGGCTGCATTTCCAACGTCGTCCGGTAATGCGCAATCGCGTCATCAAGCTGGCCTTTTCCAAAAAGTACGATGCCCAGGTTGTTGTGGGCCATCCAGCAACTGGGATTTCTGGCCAGCGTGGTGCGCCAGAGTGTTTCGATGTTGCCATACATCGCCGCTTGTCGCCACGTCACTGCAGCTAACACTGTCGGCACAAAGAGTGCCGCGCTCAGGACTAAGATGCGGCTGTTCTTAAACGTGTCTGCCAAATTGACCAGACCTGCAGATGCCAGAGCGATCGGACCGATACAGGCCAGATACTGATAATGGTCGGCCACAAACGTATAGCGAAATGTGTAAAGCATGATGAATCCCAGCACCGGGCTCAGGGTCGCAACGAAAAATGCCGCTGCGACCTCGACGCCACGTCCCAGATACCGACGAAGAAAATAGATTGCGGCGCACACGATAATTCCTGCCAGCGGCCAAACGTAGTTAAGCAGATGAGTCGGCGCGATGTCCCATCGCGGATAAATAAAGGTGAGATTAGATGGCCAGATGAGTTTGCTCAGATAAAACCAAACCGCCCGGCTCGCCACAAGAATCCGTTCGATTGGACTCAGGAACGTAAACACAGCCCGGCTGGTCCCCTGATGGTATCGTTCCCACCACATGGCTAATACGCCCATGGCAATGCCAAGAACAAGGAAAGGAATGATCTGGATAATTCGCCTCCAATCGATGGGCTTGTGCCGCAACCATAAGATTAAAAACAACGCGGCCGGCAGCGTGCAGGCCGTTGTCTTGGCCGAGAGCGCGAATAAGAAAAGGATCAACCCGAGCCCGTAAAACAGCCAGCGCCTAGTCGTTTTTCCGTTAACAAATGCAATCCAGGCAAGGAGCGTTAGTAAAAAGAAGAACCCCATCAGTACGTTCTTGCGTTCCGTGATCCAGGCGACCGATTCCACCTGCACGGGATGCAACGCAAAAATTGCTCCGGCGAGCCATGAGCCCGGAACCTTCAACCGGGCCAGCACCAACCACACCAGCAGTGCGTTGGAAATGTGCAGAACGAGATTGACCCAATGATAACCCGTTGGATTCAGTCCCCAAAGCGCGTGCTCGATACGAAAAGTTGTATAAACCAGCGGAAAATACTGCGAAGGCGAATCGAGCGAAAACCAGATTCGGTGCAGACCATCAGGCGCCATTAACAGCTCATTGTTGGTGATGTAAACGTCGTCGTCCCAAAGAAACCCGCCATTCCAAGCAGGCCGGTACACAAAAATCGTTACAGCCGTCAAAACAAATGCAAAAATGAATGCGCGACGGCGTGAAGTGAAAAGGCGCCCGGCAATTTCACTCATAAGCTACCTGGGGATCTGAGGCGGCCTAATTTCAAACACCCGGGTTGCAACCTTCCGCTTCTCATCGGAATAGCAGTTTTCGTGACTCATAAGATCGACGAGAGCGGCAAGCTTTTGCGCGCCGGATGGTGGATTCTGGCCATAATCGTTTTTGGTTTCGTTATTGCCATCAGAATTCGACTTCTTGAAGTTCCGCTCGAGCGCGACGAAGGCGAATACGCTTATGCCGGTCAACTTATTTTGCAAGGTGTTCCGCCGTATACGCTCGCCTACAACATGAAATTCCCAGGCACTTATGCAGCCTACGCCGCCATCATGGCGATTTTTGGGCAAACAATAACCGGAATTCATTTGGGACTGCTTCTTGTTAACGCAGCTACGATTATTTTGATTTTTCTACTGGGCCGCCAGCTTGCGAGTTCAGTAGTAGGACTTGTCGCGGCACTGAGCTATGCCGTGTTATCTGTTAGCCCCTCGGTGCTGGGGTTTGCCGGCCACGCCGCGCATTTTGTACTACTCCCGGTGCTTGGCGGAACATTGCTTCTGCTCAACGCCGCGAACCGGGAAGGTGTTGGATCGCTATTTGTGAGCGGCATGCTCTTCGGCCTCGGTGTGTTAATGAAACAACCCGCGGTTTTCTTCGCTTTGTTCGGAGCGATTTATCTCATCTCCGACAATCTGCCTCGCCGATTTCGGCCTGAAAAAATTTTGCAGCGAAGCTTAATTTTCAGCGCCGGTGTAATTCTTCCCCTGGGAATGACTTGCCTGCTTCTCTGGTGCATCGGTGCATTCGACAGGTTCTGGTTTTGGACAATCGATTACGCACGCCAATACGGAAGCCTGGTTCCTTTCAGTCAGGCGCCGCGATTTTTCTTCTACAGCGCCAGGGAAGTGATTGTGACCGGCTGGCCTATCTGGGCGCTGGCTGGAATCGGTCTCGTCGCAGGTTTGTGGGAACGGCGAACACGTCCCATCGCAGGTTTTCTGATTGCCTTCCTATTCTTCTCGATATTGGCGCTATGCCCAGGATTCTATTTCCGATTGCACTACTTCATCCTGGTGCTTCCAGCCGTCTCGCTGTTCGCAGCCGTTGCCATCAGCAGATTGTCGGATCTCATTGTAAATCGATTAATCGTAATCCGATTTACCCCAATCTTAATTCTGGGATTTGCTCTCGCCTGGCCGATGCTCGCAGAAAGAAAGTTCTTTTTTGAAGCCTCGCCCGCAGACGCTTCTCGAATGATTTATCCGGAGAGTCCCTTCACGGAATCGATTAGAATCGCAGAATATCTGCGAGAACATACGACCCCAAATGACACAATCGTCGTGCTGGGTTCCGAGCCGCAGATTTATTTCTATTCCGACCGACACTCCGCAACCGGATACATTTACACTTACGCCCTGATGGAACCGCAGAAATACACCAGCCAAATGCAACAAGAAATGATCCGTGACATTGAACGTGCGCATCCCAAATTTCTCATCTCTGTGGTGATGCCAGATTCGTGGCTGCAACGGCCCGAATCCGAGCGCTCAATTTTCAGCTGGGCTAACGAATACACGGCGCAAAACTATACTGTCGCAGGTTTCGTGAACATGATGGCGCCAGGCAAAACAGATTATTATTTTGGTGACGTGCCGCAATCAGTGCCACAGCTGGGAAAATACATTTTGATCTACCGGAGGAAATCCTAGAGAAATGCCGAAGCATGGGGTGTGGAATCACGAGATAAGTCCGAATCATTGAATGACGAAGTCCGAGTGCTTCCTTTTTTTATTTGAGTTTCGTCATTCCTTTCTCACTGCGCACGCACCATTAGTCGTTTCTTGAAAATGAAGGCAACGCTGAACCGCTGCTGGCTAGCTGCAGGTGTCTGTCTTTCTCTTGCTGTGCTTACCTGGGTTGTTTTTGGCCAAACACTCTGGCACGACTTCGTTAACTACGACGATCCGCGCTACGTATATGAAAACACGAGGATAACCAGCGGGCTCAGCATCAGTGGTATTGCCTGGGGGTTTACGCATATTCACTCGCTGAACTGGCATCCGCTGACGACCATTTCGCACATGCTCGACTGCCAGTTACATGGGTTGAAGGCGGGATGGCATCATTTTACGAATGTCTTTCTCCACACTCTCGCTGCGATTCTCCTTTTTCTCGCGCTTCGACAGCTGACTGGAGCAGTTTGGCGAAGCGCTTTTGTTGCTGCGGTGTTCGCAATTCATCCTTTACGTGTCGAATCGGTTGCTTGGATAGCGGAACGAAAGGATGTCCTGAGCGGCGTTTTCTTCATGCTAACGCTACTTGCCTACGTGTACTACGTACGCGTACCTCGGGTCGCACGTTATCTACTCGTGCTACTCGTGTTCGCTTGCGGCCTAATGTCCAAGCCGATGCTGGTAACATTGCCATTTGTGCTTTTGCTTCTCGACTACTGGCCTCTCGCCAGAATCAACAACCAGTTTTGGAAACGCCTCTTGGAAAAGATCCCGTTGATCGCGCTCTCGGCTCTCTCGAGTATCACCACCTTTCTTGTACAAAAAGGTGCGGTCGGCCAGACTGAAGAGTTGCCCATATTGGAACGAATCAACAACGCGGTAGTCAGCTATGTCCTCTACATCTGGCAGATGCTCTGGCCGGTGGACCTGGCCGTGTTCTACCCCCATCCTGAAAACCGGCTACCGCTCTGGGAAATCGTCTCCTGCCTTGTCCTTTTAATCTGTGCCACGGCGGTAGCAATTGCTCTGCGAAAACGACGGCCCTATTTGATAACGGGCTGGCTCTGGTACCTGGGAATGCTTGTCCCGGTAATCGGACTGGTGCAGGTCGGCTGGCAGGGTCGCGCTGACCGATACACGTATCTACCTCAGATCGGCCTCTACATAGCTGCCACGTGGGGGGTGGCCGACCTAACCGCTTTTTACCGGCATCAACGCGCAATTTTGAGCACGGCTGCAATACTTGTAATCGGCGCTTTGACCTGGTGCGCATGGGTTCAGACCTCCTACTGGCGCGACAGCGAAACGCTATTCAGGCATGCCGCTGCAGTAACGACAAACAACGATGTCGCTGACAACAACCTCGGCATCGTGTTTTTGGGACAAGGTAAGGTGGACGACGCTATCTCGCTCCTGCAAAGAGCCGTGGATCTTCGACCTGATAACAGCCCTGCCCATGAGAACCTTGCCAAGGCCCTTCTCCAAAAGGGCCGAGTGACCGAAGCGCTAGTTCACTATCACAAGTTACTCGAACTACAGCCTGATAACATGGAAGTGCACAACATTGTAGGAACGGTTCTTGTTCAGCAAGGGCATGTCGCCGAAGGTGTCGAAGAATGGCACAAGGTGTTGGCGGTTGAACCCGACAATGGAAATGCGATGAGCAACCTTGCCTGGGTACTTGCAACGTCACCGGACCCGTCTCTTAGAGATGGTCCAAAAGCGGTTCAACTCGCGGAGCAAGCTCTACGCATCTCCGGAGGTAGAATCGCGATACTCTTCCGCACGTTAGCGGCGGCCTATGCTGAAAGTGGTCACTTCTCGGAGGCTATCCAGACTGCGCAAAGGGGCATCGAATTAGCCAATAGCCAGGGGAACTCTAGTCTGGTCACAGAACTTCAGGGCGCAATTGTACTCTATCAAGAACAGCAACCACTCCGTGACCCGAGCCTAACAAATGGCAGCTCGTCATCGAAGAGCAAATAAGAGACGGCAACGACAAGACTGCCAACCACGTGAGTCACCACGCGGCAGTCACAAGTGCAGTATAACTATTGGCATATACCTGCTTCTTGCCGGACTTAGTGTGGCTGTATTCGGCCAAACAATCCGCTATGAGTTTGTTAATTTCGACGACGATTTATACGTTTACAACACTCCGGCCATTCGGGCGGGATTAACGAAAGATGGAATGATGTCGGCCTTTACGAGCCCGCACGCGCGCAACTGGCATCCATTAACGACTATTTCGCACATGCTGGACTGTCAGGTGTACGGTTTGAAAGCCGGTGGCCATCACGCCACCAATGTTGTCTTGCATACTGTCGCCGTACTCCTGCTGTTTGCGGTACTGCGGCAGATGACCGGCGCAATATGGAGGAGTGCGATTGTCGCGGCGCTGTTTGCGGTTCATCCTCTCCATGTCGAATCAGTCGCATGGGTGAGTGAGCGGAAAGACATTCTAAGCGCAGTCTTCTTTTTGCTTATGCTGGTCGCATACGTTCGGTATGCGCGCGCGCCGTCCGTAACACGCTATCTCGTAGTTGCTGTCCTACTCGCGGCGGGGCTTATGTCCAAGCCAATGTTGATAACCGCTCCACTCGTCCTTCTCCTTTTGGACTACTGGCCACTGCGTCGTTTTGAGCAACCCTCCTCAGCAACACGGACAACCAAAAGCTTGAAGTCCGGTACTCACGAGCGCATCATGCCAAGTCTTTTACTGGAAAAGATCCCGTTGCTCGTTCTTTCTGCAAGCTCCGGTGTGGTTACTTTCATCCTGCAAAAGCGCGCTGCTGGCGCGATTCCTCCACTGCCGTTTCTCTGGCGGGCGCAGAACGCGGTTATGAGTTATGTCATTTACGCCTGGAAAACACTCTGGCCCTCGCGCCTCGCTGTTTTTTATCCTCATCCAAATGATACCTGGGCAACGTGGCATGTTGTACTCGCTATTATATTTCTCCTCGCCATCACTTGTGCAGCAATCCTCTGGCGACATAAACGCCCTTACCTGTTTACCGGTTGGTTCTGGTATCTTGTTATGCTGGTTCCAGTAATTGGACTGGTTCAGGTTGGTGAACAAGGACATGCCGACCGTTATACCTACCTTCCTTCTATCGGTCTGTTTCTGATCGCAGCTTGGGCTGGCGGTGACGCAATCGGCGCGGCTCAGACCAAATTATGGCGTGGCATAGCTGCCGCAGGCACCATAGTGATCGTTGCTGTCCTGGCATGCGCGGCCTTTGCTCAAACGTCGTACTGGCGAAACAGCGAGACGCTTTGGATGCATGCTCTGGCTGTTACCACCGACAACGATGTTGCTCACAATAATCTCGGCTACCTCTGCGTCGGCGGCGGTGACCTCGACAACGCGGTGTCGCATTTTGAAGCCGCCTCGAAAATCAGATCTGGTAAGTTAGATCCTCATTACAACCTCGGTACCGCGTTTATAGAAATGAATCTGGGAGACGCTCTGGCAAGAAAAGGGCAGACCGATGAAGCGATGGTCCACTTCGAAAAAGCGATAAAGTTGCAACCAGATTACGCGGAGGCCTATTACAACCGGGGAAACGTTCTCTTTACAAAGGGGCGAATCGACGAGGCAATTGCTGACTTCGAGAAGACTCTTCAAATACAGCCCAACGATGCGGATGCTCATACCGGCCTTGGTAACGCGCTTCTACGCAAAGGAGCCCTGAAGGAAGCGATCGCGCACTACAACGAAGCAATCGCATTAGCGCCCGAAGATCCTCACTCTCGTAGCAACCTTGCGTGGGTGCTCGCAACATCAACTGATGCCTCGGTCCGGGACGGCGCAAAAGCGCTCGAACTAGCGCAACAGGCCGTATCTCTCTCAGATGGCAGGGAACTGCTTTTTTTTCGGCCGCTCGCGGCCGCTTATGCAGAAACCGGTCGTTTCTTTGACGCCATTGGGGTGATACAACAAGCTGTGGCCGTTGCCAGGATGCAGGGGAAAGGCGGTCTGGTGGATGTTCTTGAAGGGGACGGTTTGCTCTACCGGGGGCATCTTCCACTTCGACGAACGTCTGCCGGCGAGTAATTCATATCGGTTGCGCACCTCGCATGCAACCTTCGGCAGTCATCGTGTTATTTCGCTTCCTTATGGTACGGCAACCCCAGCTCGTAGAGCGAGATTTCGTCCCGCAGAGCGTTGGATAAGGTGGAGTTCCCCTGGACCTCTGCGGCTCGCAATGCTTGTTCAGCAGTTTTCTTGGCATCGACAAAGCGGCCAGTCTCAGCGTAGGCCGCCGCCAGAACGCGTAGAACAATTGCGTGATTTTCGCTCCGTGAGCTTTCGGATTCGGCGCGTTCGGCCAAGATCACTGCTTCTGGTCCATTCCTGAGTGAGGGGTCGGCAGCTGTTGCCAGCACCCATGCGAGATTGCTCTGGGCAGCGACATTATCAGGCGTGAGTCGAAGTGCATCCCTGTACTGAGCAATTGCATCTCGGACCCGGCCTTTTGCCAGGAATATACTTCCGAGATTTGCGCGGGCATCCGCGTTTTCCGGGCGCAACTCAAGGACTTTCTGATAATGAGTGATCGCTTCATCCGCCCGGCCCCTTTGGAACAAGGCACTAGCAAGGTTGTACTGAGCTTCAGCCTGATTTGGTAATATCGCGAGGCCGGCTGAGTAATAACTGATGGCACCGTCTAGATCGCCGCGCGAAAGAAGCGCACTTGCCAAATTGCAAGACGCATCGGCATAATTTGGTTGGATGGCGAGCGCCCTTCGATAATGAGTGATCGCCTCGTCTACGCGCCCGTGTGCAAGAAGCGTGGCACCAAGATTGTTGTGTGCTTCCGCGTCAGCAGGATTTATTTCCAAAGTTTTCTCATAATGCACGATAGCTTCATCGAGCTGGCCTTTTTCTGCGAGAAGCCGGCCTAGGTTATAATGTGCCTCGGCATAACTTGGTCGCAGCTCAACAGCCTGGCGATAATGAGCAATCGCCCCATCCGCGTCGCCCTGATCTTTGAGAACGATGCCCAAATTGTAATGCGCCATCCAACAGCCGGGATTCTTCGTGAGTGTCGCTGTGTACAGGGTGATAAGATTGTGGTAAACCGCAGTTTGTCGCCATGTTAAAAAGACGAGCGCAGACAAGAGGACGCCACAGATCCCAACAAGCGGCGTCATAGGCGTCGCGCTGCTCCGCGGGATCGATGTCAACGCTGAACGGCGCCTTGAGGCAGTGAGGCGATTACAACCGGTTACTATGCCTGCTCCAGCTAATGCCAGAGGCCCCATGCTCGCCAAATATTGAAAATGATCGCTCACAAATGAGTAGCGAAAGAAATAGATGCTGAAAAACCCAAGCACCGGGAACAAGGAAACCACGTAGTATGCAGCCGCAAAGAACGCGGCGCGGCTCCAATCCGCGCGGACCAACGACAAGGAAAGTAACCCAGCCAATGCCGCGACGAACGGCAAGTATGCCATTAGCTGCGAGGAATTAATTTCCCACCGCGGATAAATGAAGATCAACGGGTGCGGCCATGCCAGTTTCGCGATGTAAAACCAGATCGCGCGCCCCGCGATGATTAGCCGGTCCGGCCAGGTCTGTGCCCACTCAGTGCCAATTGCGCCAGCATGGAACTTTTGTTCCAAAATCGTCCAGATGCTTGCCAGTGCGGAGATCAAAACAAACGGCGCAAGGGCCCCCACATCTCGCCAGCAAAGTCGTCCTCTTCGCCACCAGATACACAGGGCAATTACCACAGGCAACATGATAACCGACGGCTTGCTTAGGGTCGCTAGAACGAAGAAGGAGAGAGACGGACCAAACCACTGCGACGCACGAACCGGCGAATGGGTGAGACGGCGAAACGGCGATTTACTTAACTCATCCGGCGACCTGCGTTCCAACGCATCTGGGTAATCCGCGCGTGCATCTGTTTCCCATTTCAAAAAACAGAAGATCGACAACAGATAAAAAAAGCCTGATTGCGTGTTCTTCAGCTCAGTTACCCAAGCAACTGATTGGACCATTACCGGGTGCAACGCCCATAACGCCGCTCCCAGCCAGGCACCGCGAACATTTAGTTGCCGTAAGATCTGCCAAAGCAAGACAGCCGAGCCGGCGTGCAAGAGGACATTCAAAAGATGGTATGGCCACGGAGACAGCCCAACGAACTTGTGCACAGTCCAAAAAGTCGTAAGCACCAGCGGGTAATAGACTGCTCGCGCGCTGGTCCACACGTCTTTCAATCCCAGAGGACCAACGATGCAAGGATTTCGAGTCAGATGTGATTCGTCATCCCAGATGAAGCCGGCATTAAAGACTCGAACGTAGGACACAAAAACGAGAGCGATTAAAAAGAGCGCCCAAAGCCACTTTCGTTGCCACACCGCTCTTTGTACGTCGGACGGTTGGCTGACAATGGCCGGAGTGGCAGACTTGGTCATTAACTAAGGCTCAACTCAATCTTGTTAACTCCAGACCATTTCTTCAACTGGAATTCCCGAACGATCGCACCACGAACACCTGGAGCTTCGAGTGATTTGATCGACATGGTGGCGTGCGTTAGACAATGGTCGATCTAGTCTTCGGAATGGCAAAACGCGTTTCCAAGCCGTCAACAAGTTCGAAACGCCGAGTAGTTCTCGGGATCTGTGTCGTTCTCGCCGCGATCACGTGGTTGGTTTTCGGTCAGACCCTTGAACATCAATTTGTCACCTACGATGATCCACAATATGTTTACAGCAATCCAGACATCAGCGCAGGCCTTTCAATGCAAAGGGCCTTCTGGGCTTTTACACATGCTGTGGCTGGCAACTGGCATCCACTTACAATCATTTCGCACATGCTGGACTGCCAGCTGTACGGGCTGAAGGCGTCTGGGCATCATTTCACCAGTGTTCTTCTGCACACCGTCGCTGTAATCCTCCTGTTTTTGGTGCAACGCCAAATGACTGGGGCCTTATGGCGAAGCGCGTTTGTTGCGGCCTTGTTTGCTATTCACCCGTTGCACGTCGAATCGGTCGCCTGGGTCTCCGAGCGCAAAGATGTGTTAAGTGGCGTCTTTTTCATGCTGACTCTCGGCGCTTACGTCCGATATGTCCGCACGCGCTCCCTCCCGTCCTATCTCCTTGCCCTGCTTTTGTTCGCTCTCGGTCTGATGTCCAAACCGATGCTGGTGACCCTGCCATTTGTCCTGCTGTTGCTCGATTACTGGCCGCTTGGGAGGTTCAGCGGTCAGAGATCAGAAGCCAGAAGGCACAAATCAAAAGTCGGCGGTCTGTGGTCCATGGTCGGTGCTTCCGTCCTCGAGAAGCTCCCGTTGTTTGCGCTATCTGCTGTTTCCTCCGCAGTAACCTTGCTTATGCAGGGCTACCGTGGACGCGCATTCGAACAATTGCCACTTGTATGGCGATTGAACAATGCAGCTGTTAGTTACACTGCTTACATTGGGCAGATGTTTTGGCCAACGCGGTTGGCGCCTTTCTATCCCCACCCTAACAATCACTTGCCGCTCTGGTGGGTTCTTTTGGCAACAGCGTTCCCCATATCAGTTAGTCTACTGGCAATATATGTGAGGGAAAAACGACCGTACGTTTTTACCGGCTGGTTTTGGTATGTCGGGATGCTCGTTCCAGTAATCGGCTTGCTACAAGTGGGAGAACAGGCACGCGCTGATCGCTACACTTACCTGCCACAGATCGGTCTGTACATCTTGATTGTTTGGACCGTCGCAAGCCTTATAGCGCCATTGGTGTCGCGAACCGGCGCGAGGGCGACTTCTGGGGAGCGCGCGCACGCTCGCGTGCCGGGCGGCGCGCCCTCGCCGCGAGCCCCTGACGATTCCAAGCAATCGCGACCGCTGGAACGTTCTCGGACAGTGCCTCCCTGGAACTGGCGTGCTTGGCGCACTCTTTTCGCGGTCACTGGAGTAGCGATTGTCATTGCGTTGAGCTGGTGCTCATTCATCCAGACGTCGTATTGGCAAAGCAGCGAGGCGCTGTGGAACCACACGCTTGCAGTCACCGGTGACAACGACGTGGCGCACAACAATCTCGGCAATCTTTTTGTGGAACGCCGCGATCTGGACAGCGCCATTTCCCATTTCGAGGCTGCATTGGAGATTCGCTCTCGCAGCTCCGCCGCCCATTACAAGGCCGGCTCGGCACTCATCGAGAATAGCCTTGCCAGCGTCCTGACTCAAAAGGGCCGGGTGAGTGAGGCGATCGCTCATTATGAGGACGCAATAAGCCTGCGACCTGATTATGGCGATCCCTATCTCAACCTCGGTAACGTTCTGTCTCGACGGGGCCAAATGGCTGAAGCGATTGAGCAATGGCGGAAGGCAGCTGCGACCCAGCCAAAAGATGCGCGTTTCCACGCCCTGCTGGGCGACGCGTTTTTAGGAAACGGATTGGACAAAGAAGCGATCGCCGAGTACGAGCATGCTGCGCAGGTCTCCACTCACGACCCGCTGGTCTGCAACAGTCT
>JBKPLD010000062.1:0-6531 GCA_046731415.1 Verrucomicrobiota bacterium | reverse complement strand
TTGCGCTGCGAGCCAGCCGGCAAAAAGAATTGCCGTTGATCGGAAGCCGGGCGCGAAATCAATTCGCAGCGCGTTAATCTTGGCAAAATGATGATGTGACGCGGGATGATCGAAGAATTGCGCGAGCGCGAAGCGAACATTGTCCAGACGCGTCCAATTCAAGTCGCAAAGCACGATACGCTGATTGGCTTCTTGTTCGGCGGATTCCAGCAGCCGCATTTGCGCGGGAAAATCTTCCCAAGCCTGGCTGTCATAGATAACTCGATCGACCCACGCCCAAAGTTGCGGATCCATCGGCTCACGGAATTCCTCCTGCCACCAGAGATAGAAGGGCAGGTCGGAATCCAGATGCGAAAAAACGATGCTTGGCAGCAAGTCCGTACAACCGCCCTTGAGCAGAAATGAAATTTGTTCTGAGCAAACCTGCTTGCTCCCGATGCCGCTAACATGACAGTGCGCACTGATCCAGGCTTCCACACGATTTTCTTTTGCGCTGCAATCGGCTTCGATCACGATGGCCCGACAGGCGTGGTTCTCAGTAATATTTGCCATCAACTGCGTATTCTTGCTCAGCGAACCTGCGTCCTCGCTGTAAACCGCAAGATTGACGAGAGAGGCGCGTGTGGCCGCACCTTCGCTTTCCTGCCAAAGTTTTTTCAGCGCCTGGTCGATCTTGCTGACCTCGACTGAAAGGCCTAACGAATATGTTTCAGCGATGGCAGGCATACTTACAACGCGCAGTCATCCTGAGCAAATGCGAAGAATCTCACATTGACGGGCTGCATGTGCATGCCGCCGTCGTTATCGGGCGGCGTGGTGCGTGGTGAACACTCGCGTAGTCTGCGATGAATTGTGAAGTCCCTCCCCAGCTCCTTGATCGATTGTTACGCCGAAGTGAGACACCATAAAGTCGTTGCAAGTAGCTGGGTCGGGATGACGTCGCAAACAGAATGCTCATAACCGTCTCCAGGCGCGGCCGTCACGAGCGAGTAAATCGTCCGCGGCCTCCGGCCCCCATGATCCTGCAGGATAAAAGAACAACTCGGGTGCATCCTTCTTGGCGTGCCAGGCCTCTTCGATGGGATCGATGAAAGCCCACGCTTCTTCGACTTCGTCTCGGCGCGCGAAGAGCGTGGCATCGCCACTCATCGCGTCGAGTAGTAAACGTTCGTAGGCCTCAGGACTCGCTTTCCCAAACGAAGTTCCGTAATGAAAATCCATCTTCACCGGTTCAATCCGAAAACTCGTGCCCGGCACCTTGGCGTGAATCGTTAACGAGATTCCCTCATCCGGTTGAATTCGGATTACCAGCACGTTCAGAGCACGAAGATCTTTATTAAACAGGACGGCAGGCGCTTTTTTGAAATGAATCGAAATCTCCGTTGCGGATTTTGGGAGCCGTTTTCCCACGCGCATGTAAATCGGCACCTCGGCCCAGCGCCAGGTGTCGATGAAAAGGCGCAACGCCACGAATGTGTCTGTTTGTGAATCCGGATTGACGTTTTTCTCCTGCCGATAACCTGCGACCGGCTCTCCGTTGATGGCGCCTTTGGCGTATTGAGCGCGCACAACGTCGGCAGCGATCTCGTTACGCGGCCACCGACGCAACGATCGCACTATCTTGACCTTTTCATCACGGATACTGTCGGCGCTAAGGTCTGTGGGCGGTTCCATCGCCGTCAGGCAAAGGAGCTGGAGGAGATGATTTTGCACCATGTCGCGCAGGGCGCCGGCGGTTTCATAATAACCGACACGACCTTCCACGCCGAGCGTTTCTGCCGCCGTGATTTGCACGTGATCGATGTAGTGCGTGTTCCAGAGAGGCGCGAAGATCGCGTTGGCAAATCGAAGCACAAGGATGTTCTGCGCTGTTTCTTTCCCCAGAAAATGATCGATTCGATATGTTTGCTCCTCGGTGAAAGAATTGCGGACGATGCTATTGAGCTCGCGAGCTGACGCCAGATCCGAGCCGAAAGGTTTTTCGATGATGACCCGTGCCCAGCTCCCTTTGCAGGTCTGATTTAAGCCGGCGGCTTTCAGATTCTTGAGAATCGGTTCGAACTGATCGGGAGAAGCCGCAAAATAAAAAAGCCGGTTGCCGCGGGTGCCATGGTTCTTATCAATTTCATCGAGGCGTTTGGCCAGGGCTTTGTAACCAGATTCGTCCTCGAACTCGCTCTGATGATAAATGACCGACTGCGCAAAGTTTTTCCAGATTTCGTCGCGCACGCTTTGTCGCGAAAATTTGCGCGTGGCCTCTTCGAGATCGTGTCGGAATTCGTCGTCAGTTTTTGGCCGGCGGGCGAAGCCCACGATCTCCACGGCCGGCGGCAGGTCGCCGTCGGCTGCGAGATTATATAAGGCGGGGACAAGCTTGCGATGAGTGAGATCGCCTGTCGCGCCGAAAATCACAATCGTGCACGGCTGCGGCACGGCACGCGCAGACAGACCTTCGCGTAAGGGATTGGGTTCCGGTTGATCGGCGGCTCGATTCATGATGGTGCAAGCAAACTGTTCAGTTTCGCAACGACTAGGTAACGCGAAAATGCCATTCATACAATGCGTGGTCATCCTGAGCGAAGCGAAGGACCTCGCACAGGATGATTGAACGTTTCTACGGCCCCTCAGTGATCCGAGCTTCGAGTGTGAAGTCCCTCGCGTTCGCTCGGAATGACAGTAAGAGAAAAGCGCGCGGCTTAAATGGGTAACGGAAATCGCCTCGTTAAATCGAGCACTTTTCGATGCACGCGCTCAAGCGCTTCGGCATCCGTGCGATTGGTAAGCGCTTCAGCAACCAAGTCTGCGATTTCCAACATTTCCTCTTCTCTCATGCCGCGCGTTGTGACAGCAGGCGTGCCAATGCGGATGCCGCCCGGCTTAAAGATTGGATACGTATCGAATGGAATACCATTCTTGTTTACAGTGATGCCGGCGCGATCGAGAACTTCCTGCGCTTCTTTTCCGTTAATTTCCTTCGGCCGAAGATCGACGAGCATCAGATGATTATCGGTGCCGCCAGAGACGATGCGGTAACCATGTTTGGCCAGGCCAGCGGCTAGGGCCTTGGCATTGAGAACAACCTGCCTTTGATATTCGCGGAACTGCGGCTGGAGCGCTTCATGAAAGCAAACAGCCTTTGCTGCGATCACGTGCATGAGCGGGCCACCCTGCACACCGGGGAAAACAGTCGCATCGATCTGCTTGGCGAGTTTCTCCTCGCACATGACGATGCCTCCCCGCGGTCCGCGCAGGCTTTTGTGCGTGGTGGTGGTGACAAATTGCGCGTAGGGAATTGGACTGCGATGCTGACCACCGGCTACAAGACCGGCGATGTGCGCCATGTCGATGAACAAAACCGCGCCAACCGAATCAGCGATTTGACGCAGCCGCGGAAAATCGATGATGCGCGGATACGCCGACGCGCCGGCGGTGATCATTACCGGGCGGACCTCTTCAGCTTGCTTTTGCAATGCGTCGTAATCGATCTGCTCGCTTTTTTCGCTAACGCCGTACTGCGAGACCGCGTAAAATTTGCCGGAGAAATTCGCGGGATGTCCGTGCGTCAGGTGTCCTCCATGCGCCAGATTCATGGCCAGAATCGTGTCGCCCGGTTTGAGCATGGAAAAATAAACCGCCATATTCGCTTGCGCGCCGCTGTGCGGTTGCACATTCACATGCTCGCAGCCGAACAATCGTTTCGCGCGATCAATGGCCAGCTGCTCCGCAATATCGACATTCTCGCAGCCGCCGTACCACCGCTTTCGTGGATAGCCCTCGGCATATTTGTTTGTCAGCACGCTGCCCTGCGCTTCCATCACTGCGCGGCTCGTGAAATTTTCGGACGCAATCAGTTCGATGTTGTCGCGCTGGCGTTTTTCCTCCGCCATGATCGCATCGAAGATTTCCGGATCTACTCTGCGCAAAGCGTCGCCGTAACGCGGCTGAGGTTTCGAGCCAGTTAATCCAGTCTCGATGTGGTGTGGCAGATGGTCCATCGGATAGGAAGATAGCTCGCGCGCGCGCGGCGCACCAGGCCGTACCAGTTCCCCTTGTTCGACGAAGGCGAGCACGCTCGGCAACGCGTTCTGGATGATGCGAGCGCAATGTTCGTAGACTTCGCGCCCAAGGCCAATCGGGTCCGGTAGGTCGCGCCACACCGTGGTCCCCGGCTCTTCAAATTCGCGAAGCAAAAAGGATTTTTCGGCACCTCGGGGAAACAATGTCTGGATTGTCTCAAGGTGCGCGCCAGTCATCGCAAAAATGTGTGTCGCCCAGTCGACCAGAGCGGGAGTAAGCGGTTGGCTGCGCAGATTACTAATGTCCGCGCCTGCTTCCGCGCAGACTTCTACGGCGTATAGACTTGGCGGTTGACCGCGCACCGCGTGCACACCAGCGGAAGTAACTTCGATGTCCTTTCGGTTCCCAAGTAGACGGCGAAAAAGGCCTTCCGCAATCGGGCTGCGGCAGATATTACCTGTGCAGACAAAGAGGACGCTTTTCACAATTCGGAAAGCGCGAGCGAGCGCGACTCCAACCTAGAGTCGAACTCGTTCAAGTCAATTTTGCGATGGCGAGTTGCGCGTCGGCTCGCCCGCCGCAGCCCGGCTCGGACCGGTCACGCCCTATCAGATCCTATCCGCGGGGCAGTTGCAGCCTGAACTTGTGCCAAATGTATAAAACTAAAAGCGCTCCAATGATTGATACAATTAATCCTCCCACGTGAAATTTTCCTCCGGCGCTTGGCGGATAAAACAGGTGGGTCACTGCGCCGCCGATGATGGAGCCGACAATCCCCAGCACGACTGTCCATGTGATCGACAGATGGGTATGCATAAGCGCCTTGGCGACACAACCCGCAACGAAGCCGACAAAGATATACCAGATGAGATGAAGCATGTTTTCGTAATATCAGATCGACTCGCGCGGAAGCACGCAAAAGTTTTTACCCCTGAGCGCCAGTAGCGGGGTGGAATGACGAAACACCAATATCGAATGCCGAAGGAAATCCGAAGGACCAAATCCGATATCGTTAGCTTAGATAGCGCAGCCCTGGTCATTCGAGCTTCGTCATTATTTCGTCATTCGACATTCGGATTTCGGCATTTTGGGCGGTAATTGACGCTTCTCGGAGACTCATCTTGCCGGTATTATCAGAGGCGAGATGACCATCGATACCCTGCGTCACGTGCCGTTATTCGAATCGCTCGATGACGAGAGGGCCAGGAAATTGTGTCAGCTGCTTGAGAGCATCGACTGCAGGGCCAAAACGCCTCTGTTCCGGGCCGGGGACGATGGAGATGCAATGTATTTAATCGAGCAGGGTAAAGTCCGCATTTGCGTGCAAACCGCGGATGGCCGGGAGGTGCCCCTAACCGTATTGGGTCGCGGCGATTTCTTTGGCGAGATGGCGTTGCTTGACGGACAACGGCGCTCGGCGGACGCAATCGTTGAGGAGGACGCGCGGTTGGCGGTACTTTCACGCGAGCATTTTCTTTCCTTCGTTCGCAGCAGCCCGGACGTTGCCTTGGAATTGCTCACTGCGCTCGCCAATCGATTGCGGCACACCGACGAGCTTTTGCGTCGGAGCGCTACCCGCAATTTGAACGTAGAGGAAGCGGCGCAGCTTACCTTCGCAGACCGCGCGGCGGATCTCATCGCAGAGTTTGGGGGGAGCTGGAAATTCATCATTGCCGCGGTGCTCTTTTTCAACGTGTGGGTGTTGATAAACACGTGGCTGCTGGCCAACAGCGGCTTCGATCCATACCCTTACCTACTGCTGAGTACCGCGATCAACATGCTCGCCGTGTTGCAAGCGCCGATCATCTTGATGTCGCAAAATCGGCAGTCTCACAAGGACAGGCTTCGCGCCGAAATCGATTATCAGATCAATCTCAGGAACGAACTCGCGTTGAATGAAATTATCGAGCGCTTAAAAACGCTCGAGCGCGACTGCCTAAACGTGGCATCGAGTAAACAGCCAGGCGATGAGACATGAAGAGCGAAACGGCGCACGCCTCCGCCGATTCTGTCATACGGGAAAGATTCCATAGTTTGCTGCATTCATTGCCTTGATTAGATTACACGCTTCGTATGAAAAACGTGGTAATGCTTACGTCCCTGGTTCCGGTGTTACTTCTTGTATTACTTGGCTGTAGTTCTGGTCCGAGTCCCGAGCAGCAGGCACGGGACGCGGACGAACAGAGGGCAGCGCAGCGCCAACAGGCAGAATTTCGCAAAGGGCTCCCTCCAGTAGCTAATCCAGGCCAGGGCTGGTGAAAGAATGACGAAATCCGAATGACGAATTAATGACAAAGCCCAAATGACGAATAACTGCTGAGCAGGCCTTGCGTTGCTTGCTCCGTCATTTGAACATTCGAACTTCTTTCCGTCATTCGACATTCGTGCTTCGTCATTCAAACTGAGACATGCGCTCACGCTGGAAGCGAATTCGATATCGCCTCGAGTGGGCAGGTCTGTTCCTGATAACAAAATTGATACCGTTGTGCTCAAGAAAGGCCTGCTATCGCCTTG
>JBKPLD010000061.1:0-11862 GCA_046731415.1 Verrucomicrobiota bacterium | reverse complement strand
GTTCAGGTTCGCGCGAACGCGCAACGCCTTCTGCGGTTTAAACAGCCGCGTGTCCGAATCCGTTGTAGCCGCTTCGCTGTGCGAAGCGACGCCGCCGCCCGCAACGCGGCGGCTAGACTGCCGCAGCGGCGTGATGTTGTCGAGGACCCAGAACCCGCGACCATGTGTCGCGACGATGAGATCGTCATTCTTAATAATGAGATCGCGCACCGAACTCGCCGGTAGATTTAATCGCAACGATTCCCAGTTCGCGCCGTCATCGAACGAGATGTAAACGCCTTTTTCGGTTCCTGCGAACAGGAGACCTTTCCGCTCCGGATCTTCGCGAACTGCATTGACGATCTGGCCGCCTGGTATTCCGTTCGCAATTTCAGACCACGTCTTGCCACTGTCGCGCGTCGCAAAGATGTGCGGCCGCAGATCGTCAATCCGTAGGGTGTTCACCGCCGCGTAAGCGATGTTCACGTCGAAATGTCCGGCTTCAATCAGTGAAATCTTCTGCCACGCCGAAATGTTTGACGGCGTCACGTTGGTCCAGGTTTTTCCGCCGTCCGTCGTAAGATGGATCAAACCGTCATCGGTCCCGCACCAGATCCGGTTCGCGTCGAGCGGCGACGGCGCAACAGTGTAAATCACGCCGCGGCGATGAGCCTGCTTTGTTGCGTCCTCTTTGTATTTTCCAACGCTCGCCGGCAGGTCGTAATTCGGTCGTGACAAATCCGGACTGATCTTTTCCCAGTGATCGCCACGATCGCGCGTTTGCCAGAGCGTGTTTCCGGCGAATAAGAGCAAATGCGGATCGAACGGTGAAAAGACGACTGGCTCGGTTCGCAACATCCGGAAGTCCTCTGTTTGGACCGGCACCGGAAGTATATTTTGCGCCTGATCGGTGCGCCGATCGAACCGCGTCAGCTTACCGCCGATAATAAGATCTGGATCGAGCGGATCGGCGACGACGTAACCATATTCCTCCGCCGCGACCGGCTTCCAATCGCGAAACGTGATCTCGCCGTCATCGCCACGGCTTTTGATTCCGACCGAACCGCTTTCCTGTTGGCCGCTGTAAAGCCGGTACGGAAATGTGTTGTCCGCGCTAACGTGATACAACTGCGCGGTCGGCTGGTTGTACCATGAGCTCCAGCTCTTGCCGCCATTCACCGTAACGATCGCGCCCTGGTCCGAGCCGAGGAGAATGATGTCGGGATTATTCGGATTGATCCAAATGTTTTGATAATCGTCCCCGCCGGGCGCGCCGCGCCATCCGTCCCACGTCTTGCCGCCGTCGGTCGATTTCCAACAAACGATGCTGGCCGAGTAAACGATCTGCGGATTTTTTGGATCAAACCGCACAACGGGAAGATCGCCGCCGCCGATTCCAAGTCCCGGTCGCGGATCATCGGTGGTGCCGCTCCACGTTTCGCCGCTGTCGTCGGAGCGATAAAGTTTGGCGATCGTTTTTGTCCGGACCGCAGCGAACAATGTTTTCGGCGCGCTCGGCGCAATCGCGATGTTCGCCTGGACAATATTGTTCGGCAGCCCTTTGGTTAGTTGTCGCCACGTCTTGCCTCCGTCGACTGATTTAAAAATGCCGCCGCCGTCTCCGTTGAACACTCCGTTTTCCCACGGGCCTTCACGGGATTCCCACAGAGCTGCGTAAACAATCTGCGGATTGCTCGGATCGATCTGCACATCGCTCGCCCCGACGTTCTCATCGCGATACAAAACTTTTTCGAACGTTTTTCCGCCATTGAGCGATCGATAAATGCCGCGCTCCTCGTTAGGCCCGTATGGATGGCCGGCTACGGCCACGAAAACGCGATCGGGATTTTTTGGATCGACAGCCAACTGCGGTATCTGCTGACCATCGCGTAATCCGAGATGCGTCCACGTCTTCCCGGCGTCAGTCGATTTATAAATGCCGTCACCGACTGAGAGATCCGGCCGATGCAAGCCTTCGCCGCTGCCGACGTAAACAATGTTTGGATTCGAAACCGAAACCGCGATCGCCCCGATCGAGGCGGTCGCCTGGTCGTCGAAAAGCGGCTGCCAGGTCCGGCCGTAATCGATTGACTTGAAAACCCCGCCATTCACGGGTGCCATGTAGAAAACATTCGGCTGGGACGGCACACCGCAGATCGCTCGGGTGCGCCCACCGCGATAAGGGCCGACATTTCGCCAGCGCAGAATTGAGTCGAACTCGCCCGCACGTGCTGGTGCGATTCCGAAGATGATCGCCAAACCGATTACGATTACATTTCGAACCGATCGCATAAGCCGCCACTGTCTCTGCAGCTCCGAAATTCGCAACGCGCGGCCGCGGCCTTTTTTCCTTTGGCGCTCGGGTAACGCGATTACCGAATCGCCCGCGAATATCGTCCGAGCGGTTGAGGTCAACCGCCCCTACCTATAACTTTTCAACGCTTCGACTTCTGTGACGCTATCCTCCATAATCTTCGATCTCGACGGGGTGCTAGCCGATTCCGAGCCGTGGTGGAGTCAGATCGACGCGAAATTACTGGCTGAGTACGGCGTGACCTATCGCGGCGAACATCACCGAAACGTGGTCGGGGTGAGCTACCGGCTTGCGGTCGAGTTTTTCAAGAAAACCTTTGGCCTCGTCGCGCCCATTGAAGAAATGATGCGCCGTCGCGGTGAGATCGCGACGGAGTTCTTTGCGAATCGGGTTGGATTATTTCCTAACGTCAAAGAAGTTTTGGAAGAACTGCGGCAGATGAATCTACACCTTGCCGTCGCCACCAGCTCAGTGAGCGCGTCTGCGCGACCGTTCCTGGATCGACATCAACTAACGAAGTTCTTCGATGTCATTGTGACTGGCGAAGAAGTTGAGCACGGAAAGCCCGCTCCTGACATCTACCTGTGCGCCGCACAGCAACTGGGAATCACTCCTGATGCATGCCTTGTCGTTGAGGACGCACTTCCCGGCGTCGCCGCGGCGAAGGCGGCGAAGATGCGTGTGGCTGCGATTCCCGACAAGCGCTTTGTCAATCCACGAGAATACGAAAAGGAAGCCGATTATGTTCTCGGCAGTTTGGAGGAATTACCAGCGCTTGTTCGCAAAGAGCTGTAGCCCCGGTCGCCGACCGCGGCCGCGGACCACGGACTTCCTCAAGTTCCCCCGCAAACAGCGTACCCTTGAGCGCGCAAGTCCTCGGCCAGATCCTTTTCCATTTGAACGGCATGTTCGTACGGCATCGGGTTCAGATGCTCGAACAGTTCCGGCAACAATCGAACACCATATTTTCTGACAAGCCGGGCCGACTTGTATCCATTCTTGTGATTTTCAAAACGATGATCGACCGGCAATCCGGTCATTCCAACATAGATGGCCGGTTTGGACGGATCGCGCGCCGGATTGCGCCGCAAGATCGATAAATCCTTCAGCGCAGCCTTGGAAACCAGAACCACGTAAACGTTATGATGAAATGCCGGGTCGGTTAATCGCAGCCGTTTCCGCTTACGACGACGCACCTGACCCTGTAACTCGGAGCGTAATCGTCGGCAACGACCGATTCGCTGTAGCGGGCCTGCTCGCAAAAAATTTCGGAGCTGACGCTGCCTGCGGCGGCTCAATGCGTGTGCCACTTCTTGGGCAACTTCGCAGTAACTCTTGGGTTCAATTGACCAAATAACAGAAGGGATACCGATCATGGGAAAGAAAATTATTCCGATAGCCTTAGCGGTGTTCGCATTCGGGTTTGGATCTGCTCTGCGCTCGAACGCCGGCACCGAGATAGTTGAGCCTTACCGCGCTCCGGCGCCAACTTACAATTACGCGCCACCGCCGCCGCGCCCAATCGTGTACGTTCCACCTCCGGTGGTCGGCGTGGTCGTTGCGCCAGCCTTTCGCTATTACGGACCGCGCTTCGGGTATTACCGTGCCCACCGGTTCTACGGGCGACCGGTTTATTGGCATCATCATCGCCCTTGGAACTAACCAACGGTGCTGAGCCTGCAACGCGTTCCCGCGTCGCCAGCTTTTGTGTACTTATTTTCCACGCGAGCCGAACCAGGGCACCGCGGGGGAAAGTTTTTACGCGCGTCCGTCTCAGCCGGCGCGTTCTTCCAAAGGAGGGATCATGTTGAGTCCCCACCTGAATCGCCAGCTTGCGGCCGGTTTGTTCGGTGCTCTTATTTGCGCCGTGGCTGTAAACGAACCCAGTTCGGCACAGGCAGCAGGCAACGTGCAGGCACAATTGGAGAATGGAGACCTGATCGTCAATGGTGACGAGCTGGACAACAATATCATTGTTATCCAAGAGTGTTGCAGCACCGTGGTTGTCAAAGGGCGCGCTGACACAACAGTCAACGGAAGCAGCAACCGCTTCGACTCCCAAGTGACGCACGACATCATTATCAGACTGAATCGCGGCAATGATTTTATCAGGGTGGAGGTTGTTCCGGGGTTTGAAGGAATTATGAACGACTTAAGGATCCATTCCGGACATGGGGACGACACGATCGAGCTTCTCGGCGTCACAGTCCAAAACGACACGGTCCTCGACACGGGCGACGGTGATGACGTCATTTTCATCGATGGCGTGAAGAACCCGAATGGCTACCATCGCCCTGACTTCAGAGGCAGATTCCGCGTTGATGCCGGCAGCGGTCGTGATCTGCTGGAGTTTCATCACGCCATCTTCCGGGGCGAAATGGATGTGACAATGGGCGACGGAATTGATGGTGTTTGCAACACGGAGGACTCAGACTTTTTGCAGGCAAATCAGGCGACGTTCGACGGTGGACCGCCGAATGGATTTCCGGGCGACGGCTTCGTTGCGCCAATTATACAACTCCCCCACATCATCAACTTTGAGGAATTCCCAGATGACTGCTCTTATTTGGGCGGTCGAGACTAGATAGCTGCTGATTCGGCGAGAACGGATTACTTGCCGGCCCAAGTTCGGATAAATCACGACCGAGTTTCAACTCGCGGACCGCTGACCGCGGTGCTCCGTTAATTCGTTACTCTAAGCGCGACGCTATCCGCCATTCACAACATAAGGTTGCGTCCCTAGTCCCAGTGTCCGGCAGGGACGTGACTACAACAGTCGGCCTGCGGCCATATACGGTACGATTTCTTATTTTTCGAACAATTAACTCTCAACTATTCACTGCAGTTTTTTGGGCTTTGTTTTTGCGATGCCGCAAACCAAAATCTCACCGAGCGAACACATCCGCGGCGTACTCGCGCCCGTCGTAACGCCCTTCAAGACTGATCTTTCACCTGATGGCGAACGATTCATCAGGCATTGCCAATGGTTACTTTCGCGGAACTGCGGACTGGCCGTGTTCGGCACCAACAGCGAAGCGAACTCGATGTCAGCGGAAGAGCGAATGATGTTGCTCGATGCTTTGGTCGCGGCCGGCATCGATCCGTCCCGCATGATGCCGGGCACCGGCTGCTGCTCGATCACCGAGACAATCGAGCTCACCTCGCATGCGGTAAAACACGGTTGCGCCGGTGTGCTGATGTTGCCGCCTTTTTATTATAAGGACATCAGCGAAGAAGGTCTCTACCGCTACTTCAGCGAAGTAGTGCAACGTGTCGGCGATACGTGTCTGAAAATTTACCTCTACCATATTCCACCGGTGGCGATCGTTGGTGTGACACCAAAATTGGTCGAGCGCCTCCTGAAAGCTTATCCAACCGCGATTGCCGGGATGAAAGACAGTTCGGGCGATTGGAACAACACCAAAACTTTTCTCGACGCGTTCGCGATCCGATCCACCGCCCGTTCGGTCGAAGACTCGCCCTGGCGAGGTTACACTTTCGACGTGTTTGTGGGCAGCGAATCGTTTCTGCTCGCTAATATGCGCCATGGCGGTGTGGGGACCATTTCTGCGACAGCAAATGTTAATCCGGCTGCCATTCACAAGCTCTATGCAGAGTGGAACAGCGCGAACGCGGATCAACAACAATCAAAACTGAACGTCGTGCGCGAGGTCTTCAGTAGCAGAAAATTTCCGTCCATGATCCCGGCATTGAAGCAGGCGATTGCGATCTACAGAAACGATCCCGGGTGGACAAGGGTGCGGCCACCGCTGGTCGAGCTCACAACAGAGCAGACAAATTTTCTAGCTGCAGAGCTGCAGGCGATCGGATTCTCAATGCCCGGCATCAGGACGCTCTAGCCGCTGGCGCTTGAATGCGTCCATCACAAGCCGCTTACAAGACGCGGGCCATTCGCGACTTGCCACGTTGTAGCCCTTCGCGAAGGCGACTGACCGCCCGCTTCACGGCGAGTGAGCCGTGCCGATTGCGCTAAACCCGGCGGAATGCGTTTCCTCCGAAAATAATCGCCAGTCCAAGGAGAATCACTGCGACCGGCACAAGTGGCGCGCCAGTGAGATAAGTCGCTAAGACGAAGAGGATGGCGATGACAGCGAGGATTGTAGTGATGTTGTATTGCATAGTTTTATGGTGGGTTCTGCCGATGCTACCGTGTCAGGTTGTCCGGAGCAATGTTGTTAAAGCGGGCTTCAAGATATAGCTGTAGCCGTTGTCGGCATGTCACGCTGTAGCCCTTTGGAAAAAGCGAATGGCTCCGGTCGCTGTAGCCGCAGGCCTTGACCGCGGCCTTACATCACGAAGGTAATCCCTTCTTCGCAATGATTTCCATCTGCTCACAAAAGCGATCGAGTTCACTGAGCGTCGTGTAAACGTTGGGCGTGATGCGAATACCCTGAAATTCTTCGTGCATGATCGGCACGGTGAAGATGTGGTGTTTATCGAAGAGATATTTCGTCACTGCTTCGGGATTGGTGCCGTCGATATGAACATTTCCAATCGCGCAGGATTGTTTGGGATCGAATGACGTGTTGAACCGAATTTTGGGCACGTCTTTGAGCCGGTTCATCCAGTAACGAGACAGGTAACGTAACCGCGCTTCCTTGCGTTTGCCGCCGATGCCGTTGTGAAAGAGAAGGGCTTCGCCGATGGCAAGCTTGGGCGCGGCTGCGTGGGTGCCGATCTCTTCGAACTTACGGATGTCCCATGCCTGCTTCGCTTCCGCAGCCATGAGCGGCCAAAGTTTCTCGATTTTGTCGCGCTTAACGTAAAGCAGGCCGGTGCCTTTCGGCGCGTACAGCCATTTGTGCCGGCTGGTACCGAAGTAATCGCAACCGAGATCACTTTGTTTGAAATAGAACTGGGCGAAAGAATGCGCGCCGTCGACGATGGTCTCAATGCCGCGGCCGCGCGCGATGTCGCAGACGGCTTTCACCGGAGTGATCTGGCCGGTAATGTTGATCATGTGCGAGACGAGAATGAGCCGAGTACGATCGGTGATTCCTTTTTCAAACGCAGCAGCTATCTCGTTGAGGTCCTTGGGCGGAATTGGAATCTGAATGAGCTTGAGCTTGAGTTTTTCGCGTTTCTCTCGCTGCCGCAGAGTAGTCAGCATGCGCGGATAATCCTGGGTGGTTGTGAGAATTTCATCGCCCGGCTTGAAATCCATACCCATCAGCAAAATCTCCAGTGACTCTGAAGCATTCCGCGTGATTGCGATTTCTTCCCGATCGCAGCCGAACAGCTCAGCCAGACTGGTGCGAATGGTTTCCGATTGCGGCTCGAGGATTTGCCACATCGTGTACGCGGTGGCGTCCTCCTGTTCCCAGATGTAACGGACCAGCGCTTCGGTCACGATCCGCGGGCTGGGGGACACGCCGCCGTTGTTCAGGTTAATGATGCCGCGCGTGACGCTAAACGAGTTTTGTATAGTGGCCGAGTAATCTTCGTCAGTTGCCGCTTCTTCCGGTGTAAGATGCGCGACGTTCTTGGTCGCGGCTTCAACATTTCTCAATAACGACGCGACCGTTGCCGAAGAAAGAGCCGCCAGCCCGAGGCTCTTGCCGGCAAAAGAAATAAAATCGCGTCGTGTGCGCAGTTGCACCCTCGCCATTAGAGCGATCCGGTCGACCGCATGCAATCAATCATTGTCTTCGAGACCTCTAGCCCACCCGCTTGGGAAGAGAATACGGATGACAGCCTGTTTAGACTTTTGAACCGAAACACTTCAATCGGTTTCTAATATTTCAATGTTGACCAGGCGGAAGCTACTGAAGTTGGGAGCTTTCACGCTCGCGTCGGCTCATCTCCCGCGCATCTTCGCCGAAAAAATCTCAACGAAGAAAATTCTCATCCTCGGCGGGACCGGTTTTCTTGGCCCACCTGTGGTGGAACGCGCGCTACAGCGTGGCCATACCGTTACGTTGTTCAATCGCGGGAAGTCCTAACGCCGACCTTTTTCCGAGCGTCGAAAAAATTCCTGGTGATCGCGAACGTGGCGATCTCAGCGCGTTAACGAACGACCGGCACTGGGATGCGGTCATCGATGTGTGGGCCAACGATCCCGCCGTTGTCGTGCCGATGGCCAATCTGCTCGCTAAACGAACGGATTATTACCATTTCGTTTCCAGCATTGCTGCTTATGCGGACTACTCGAAGATCGGCATGGATGAAACCGCACCCACGCGCACGGACCGGCCCGGTTACGGCGGAAACAAAGCCAGATCGGAGAAAGCGCTTACCGACTTGTTAGGCAACCGCCTTGGAATCTGCCGGCCATGCGCAATCATGGGGCCGCGGGACGAGAGCCTTTCCTATCACTACTGGTTGTCTCATCTCGCGAAAGACCAGGAGTTTGTCGCACCTGGCACAGGCGACGACGCTTTTGCCCAGTACGTCGACGTCCGTGACGTCGCCAATTGGATCATCGACTGCACCGAGCAAGCCCGATCCGGCATTTACAACACCGTCAGCGAACCTCTCGTGTTCAAAACTTTTTTGAGCGAAAGCGCCGATGCTATTGGCGGAAAAGGAAAACCGGTCTGGGTGAACGGCGATTACCTTCGCGCGCAACACGTGAAGACTTTTGATAACATGCCCTATTGGAATCCGGACCGTCCGGGGTTCGAACGAATCTCACCGGCCAAAGCGCGCGCTGCCGGGTTCACCACTCGACCATTACGAGACACGGCAAAGGACGCCTGGGCGTCCTATCAAAAAATTGTGCCGCCCAATCTTGTTTATCCGCAAAAACAATACGGATTTGAATGGGGCATTTCGCCCGAGCGCGAGCGCGACATCCTCGTCGCTTGGAAACAGAAGATGTCCGGCAATTCGTGAGCCGCGTACACCATGGATCTTCAACTTTCGCGGCTTCACTGCGCCGGATGCCCTGCGATAAGATAAATACTGACGGCGGCGAGAAGGATCCCGAGAGCTTTGCTCAGGGTGAGCGGTTCGTGCAGGAAAACTAGTCCGAGGACCGCGCCCCCAACGATGAACATGCCATAGATCGGGACCACGACGCTGGTCGGCCCTTCGGATAACGCAAGGAAATAAAAGAGAACCGCAACTACCAACGCCACGCCTGCGCCAAGGGCAAGCCTACCATCGGTACTGGCAAGGTTGTCTCGGGAGAATGTTTTCATGTCTCCGCGGATGATCGTGATGATGGTCGAGGTCGTAACCACCATGGCGGAGGAAATCATAAGAACGAAATAGCTGGAGAATCTCCCGCTCTGAATCGCCAGCTTGACCAAAGTTGCGGTTACGGAATAGCCGAACATTCCGATAACAGCCCAGAGAAGATATGATTTGCTCATTAACGAGAGCGAAGCAGTCGGCGTCGACTATTGCAAGCTGCGCGTATCGGCAAGTCCACGGGAGGGAGCGGGCACGAATCTGCCTCTGATGAAACCAGACGATGTTCCGCCAGATGTGCCGCCCGCGTCACTCAATCCCGAGAAAGATCCCGACGAGTGGGTAACAAAGGATGAGCCAATGACTGGCCCGCAGCGCTCTTATCTCCAGACGCTGTGCCGCGAAGCTGGGGAAGAATTCAACGAAAATTGGACCAAAGCGGAAGCTTCGAAAAAGATCGAAGAGCTGCAGCAGAAGACTGGCCGAGGCAAAAGCAGTGGGGGCGATACCTAGCAATTGATCTTTGGTCTTTGACCTCTGGCCCGGCGTATTCGACTCTCACTTCTTTGCAACGCAAGCGCTATCTCTTTGTCTGCATCAATCGCCGGGCCGAGGACAACCCGAAAGGATGCTGTGCGCTGAAGGACTCGGAAGAAGTATATAAAGCGTTGAAAGCAGAGGTCGCCGCGCGCGGACTTGCCAAGCTCGAGGCGCGCGTCTGCACATCGAGCTGTCTCGATCAATGCGAGACCGGCGTAACCATTTTAATTGAGCCCGATCACTTTTTTTACGGACACGTTACGGTCGCGGATGTCCCGGAGATTGTGGATGGACTCGTTACAGGCCAACCGGTGAAACGTCTCGTGATTAACGCGTCTCAACTCTCAACAACCGACACTCAACTGTCGCCGACCGGATCATAAGCCGCTCTTGGTCTTGGCCTGCCCTCGCGTAGGTTCAAGGCGCGAAGGAAGGTGCGATACAGCTGTAGTAGCAGCTGCGTCGCCGCATTTGTAGCCGATCGCTCGCGAACGATTTCGGAACTAGCGCTGTCTGCGGTCTTCGTTTGCTTCGATTTGCGAGGGATGTTGTCCGCAAATGAGCCCAGATTTTGCCCTTACCGTCGTTTTTGGTCGCCTCGATCGCCGTATCCAGACCTGACTGTTTTCTTTGCCTTTTTTTCGCGATCTTTCTTTAATGACCGACCCACGTCATCGCTCTCTCTGATACGACCTTTCGTATCGCGGCGAATATAACGAGCGTCGCCCTTAGGTTTAATCTTTGTGCGTTTCCCCCTGGATTTTTTTGTAGCCATAACAACTACTTATCGCTGGCCGCCATCTGTCACGGATGTGGCTTTTTTGGCGGTACTCAAATGCGGCAGTGTAATGCTTGGTCTCCCCATCGCAGTGCTTGCCGACGTTACCGAGATTTAAACGCAGTAAACGCGAGCGTATCCCGGGGAACGATACGAGATAGGATGTTCTGGCAAGGTAGAAGAGAAAGCGAGAATGTTGAAGACGTCCGTGGATCCGGCGGCGGCAGACGCCTTGCCGTAGGCGGCGGAATTGGCGGGGTAATCCTCGTCGTTGTTTATCTCCTGCTCGGTGGCGATCCTCAGGCGCTGTTTGATTCACAGCAGCAGGCGCAATTATCGCAACCTGGTCAGATCGAAGAGCACGCGCCGCGCGATGACGCATCGAAGTTCGTTGCTGTCGTTCTGGCCGATACCGAAGACGCCTGGCATGACATCTTCCGCCAAATGGGTCGAGAGTACGAGGAACCGAGACTGGTTCTCTTCACGGACATGACTCGGTCTGGTTGTGGGTTTGCCAGTGGCGCGACTGGTCCGTTTTATTGCCCGGAAGATCGACGCGTTTATGTCGATCTCGGTTTTTTCCATTTACTCCAGCAACGTTTGGGTGCCGCAGGCGATTTCGCAGAGGCCTACGTGATAGCTCACGAAGTTGGGCATCACGTGCAGAATCTCCTCGGCATTACTGATCGTGTGCAGGCGGCGCGTGGGCGGGTGAGTGAATCTGAATACAATCGGCTTTGCGTCCGGCTCGAGCTGCAGGCAGATTTTCTCGCCGGCGTTTGGGCTCGTTATGCCGACCGGGTCAAGCGCGTTGTGGAATCAGGCGATATCGAAGAAGCGATGCGCGCGGCCAGCGCGGTTGGTGACGACAGACTCCAATATCGATCGCGTGGTTACGTCGTGCCCGATTCGTTTACGCACGGCAGCTCGGAACAACGCGTCCGCTGGTTTCGCCGCGGCTACGAGACCGGCGATCTCAGCCAGGGCGACACGTTTAACGCGCCTGACTTGTAACGGGGCACGAGGCTATCACTTCCCGCTTGTTTGCGAGTTGGCGCTCAAACTGAACACTGACCCACTGTCTTGTCCGCCTAGT
>JBKPLD010000060.1:0-42832 GCA_046731415.1 Verrucomicrobiota bacterium | reverse complement strand
GACAGGCGGGGGAGCGCGGCCAACGTTCGATTTATGGCGGCTGGAGAACGGCGCGCGGCCGGCAGTCTTTTGGATGACTGTGTTCGATTCATCCGGCAAGTTGCTCCGTACAGAAACCGCTTTTTTCATCTCAGGTGACGGCAGATTCATCACGACCGCGCACGCAATCGACGGCGGGATCAATGCCGTTGCGAAGATGGCTGACGGCAGAATTTATAATGTAAGCGGATTACTCGCCGGTTCCACGACACTCGACCTGGCTCTTCTTCAAGCCGATGCGAAATACGTGCCGTTTCTGACCTTGAATAAGAATCCAAACCTCGGAATGGGCACACCGGTTGGAATTGTCGGGAGTGCGCTGGCTGGTAGCGCCGAAGCGGCTCGGGAGACAACAGTCTCAACGCAGCAACCGGACCGCTTTGAAATCGCGGCAACTCTTTTGTCCTATTCAGCGGGATCCCCCGTGGTAGACGCGAATGGAGAAGTTATTGGTGTGGTCGTATCAGGGGGCGAGAAAGCGATCGTTCGACCTTCGAACACTATTGAGTCGCTACTGGACCGAATTGCATCTGACGCCAAACCGCGGTGGCCGGAAACTGCTCAGGCCGCTGTTACACCTACACCTGCGCCTCGGGCCACGCCGAAACCGCGATTGGTCTTTGCGCCTGCGCCGCCTTTCCCACGCGGCATGTCTCGGCCAGGGAATTCGGGCTCAGGAAACTTCCGCTTGACCTTCGATGCAAAGGGCAACGTGACGAATGTGCAGGTCGTTAAGTCTACCGGTAACCCGTATTTTGATTCATCGGCCATTCAAACCCTCCGGCAATGGAAATCATCGCCGAGTCAGGGGTGGGCAGTTACCGTGCCTGTAACATTCCAAACAAGGTGAAGCCCGAAACCGGAGCGATCGTTTTTCAAGTTAAATCGGGCTGGTCTATTGTTGAATTGCTTGCAGGTCCAACGAATTCGCCTTCGCTGCGCGACTGGCGGTGATCGATTTGTCCGACCCGCGAGTTGCAGAGACGCGCCAGCGGTACCACGGGCGATCTACTGAAGGGCCTTGGCGCGCAGAGCAGAAACTTGTGGCCGTCGGCGCGCGGCTTGCGCTTCGCTAAGAACTTTTCGTTGCCAATCTGCCTTCGTTGGCGTCGATACAATCAAATATCGTAACAATATCGGCTCGGCCGGTTTGTTTCCTGACTCGCTCCACAGTGGCGGCCGCTCGATCACGCCATCCGATTTTCTCCGCGAATGAATTCCAAACCTGAATTTGGGTTTCATTAGGCCGCAACCCGTTGGCAAAGCACCATTCGAGAACCTCTGCATCTGCGCCGCCCTCATTTACGCGAGCGACAATCCGGCTGTGAGTGAGATTCAAAAAAACCTGGGCCAATAATCCATCGAGGCTACCGGCCAGGCCGAAGTTTGGTTTGTAATCGTCTGGCAGTTCGCCGCGCAGATGCAGTCTGATCTTGTCGAGCATCCTGCCGAAATGATATAGCCCGCCCACCTTCTCTCGCGGGCTGCGCATCCGCTCTGTCATTTTGTTGCCTCCGTGAATTTGAGCTCTCGCGCCTGAAAGAGAGCGACCAAATGAAAAATGGTAAACATCGGCACCGCGTAGGTCGGAATGAGCACCAGCGGCAGATGTGTCATTGGCGCCATTGTCGCCATTTGCGGAGTAGTCGTCCCGGTAAGACCTGGAAGGAGAATCGGAGCTACTGCTCCCATACCGACGGCGATGATAAAATCTAAAATCCCAAAAACGTTCCAGGCAATGAAGGCGCTGCTTCCCGCGAAGTCCGAACGGCGAAATAACGCGATCACGAGCCACGGTGCCGTCAGCGCAACGGTCATATCGCCCACGGCGGCAGGCCAGGCGAAATAAGCCGGCAAAAGTCCCGCCGCGTAAAGGCCGAGAAATCCAAAACCGGCGAATCGCCAGGCTTGAGTTCCGATCAGCAGACGGAGATCGGCTGCTAGAACCAAATTGCGAAATGACGGCCACGTCCAAAAAGCAACGAGGAACATAGCGATCGGCATAAGGACTCCGAGTAGAAGGCGAATCGGTGGCGCGCCAGGCGGAGTCACCAAGATGCCCGCGGCGCCCAGCCAAAAAGCGAGCGCGAGCCAGAACGCGAGGACGGCGCCAGCAAGCTGCCGCATATGTGGTTTTATAGGCGAGTTCAGGTGGTAGGGGGGCGATACGACGGCGTTCCACATAACACGCTCTTTTCCATTTTGATTGTCACTTTCATTTTGCAAGTGACAACTCTGTTCGCATATTGACTTGCAATATGCAAGTGAAAAAAAACCGAGGAAAAAAGCCGACCAGGCGTTCCCAAAAACAGATCCGCGAGACGATGCGGTTTCTGCGTTCGCCGTGCCCGATTGCCAACGTGCTGGATCTGGTCGGCGATAAATGGTCGCTGCTGGTCGCACGCGACCTTCTTCGAGGCGCTGACACGTATGGTCAATTGCTCCAATCGCCTGAGCGGATCCCCACAAATATTCTGGCTGACAGATTGAAGCGGCTGGAGAAGGCGGGGATTATCACGAGGTCGCCCTATCAGACACGCCCGGTTCGTTACGCTTACAAACTCACGCAGAAGGGTCGAGATTTTGGTGATCTGCTCAGGGCTGTCGTTCGATGGGCCAGACAACATCTTCCGCGCACGCGCACGTTCGATGAGTTGCCGCCTCGCGCAAGAAACGCAAAGCGACAGTCGCTCTAAAATAATGATAGAGCCTCGGTCGCCAGTGGAAATTCGCATCGCATCTGAAGCGGATCACGATGCGATCTGGGAAATCTTTCGCGGAATCATCGCAGCCGGAGAAACATATCCCATTGATCCACACATTTCACGCCATGCTGCCCTGGCGTATTGGTTTCAACCCGGAGCGCACGCTTACGTTGCCGAGCAATGGTTGAGAACTGAAGGACAACAGGAAAGACGGATTGTTGGCAGTTACACTGTGCATCCGAATCAACCGGGCGGTGGTGCGCATGTAGCGAATGCGGCTTTCATTGTTGCAAAACAAGCGCGTGGCCAGGGGATTGGCCGAGCCCTGGGTGAGCATTGCCTGAACGAGGCACGCCGGCTTGGTTTTCGTGCGATGCAATTCAATTTTGTCGTGTCGACGAACGAAGCAGCGGTAAAACTTTGGCGGGACCTCGGAATGAAAATTGTGGGCACTTTGCCGAGCGCATTCCTTCATCCACAAAAGGGATACGTTGATGTTTACGTTATGTTCTGCTCACTGGTCTAGCGTGCCGCCGCGTGCCGAGCGTGAATTTCTGGTTTGTAATTTTCGCTCGTTAGGCCGACTGGTCAGTAACCGATGCAGACGGTGATCCAAGTAATTGCGACCGGGCGCGGGTCCTTGCGCAACAAGATCATGAACGATCCGCAGCTTGAGAAAAAATTTGGCTTCATCAAAGTCTGGCACAAGCAACCGAACCGTCCGCATGGCTGGGCGAAGGTACACAGCGCTCGAGATGTCCATGGCGCGATTAATTTGGAATGGCACGCGCGCAGTAGCACGCTGATTTGCCGAGTTGTGACAAAGCTCGGCAACAAACCTAACTCGATCATCGGCGATTTCGTTGATTATCTGCTTGCACGTCATCAGAGCCGCATTCTCGCCATTCACATCATGCGACGTTGAATTCTGGAAAGTGATCGGACAGCGAGCGTAGCGACGAAAAGATGGGCCTCATTGTTGCTTTGGTTGAAAGGGAGCAATCGCAACTTGTCAGTTCGATACAGCAATTCATCCGCATGTACAATTCTCACGAAGCGCGCGAAGACACGGTACTGTTGGGCTGTTCTTACTGCTGGTCGTTGGCGCTGGCCGATGGTCGTTCGACGCTGCGTTAATGCGCAGAAAGAGCAAATCTCCGTAGAAGACCGCGCGGCCCTAAGCGAAAGAGGATCATCCGGAGCCTACGGGGCTCGAACCCGCAACCTCCGCCGTGACAGGGCGGCGCTCTAACCAATTGAGCTAAGGCTCCCCCGGGAAGGACAAACTGTAGAGGCGGCTGTTCTCAGTCGCAACTGTCCGCCGTTTTCTTAGCTCTACTCTTGCTCATGCGCATGCTGTTTTTGCCTCAAGCAAGAGTGAGACCAGGGCATGAACGAGAGGAAGAACAGACTTTTGCGCAACAGCAAATCCAGATCTTGGTTGAACATTTTATGTATGGGCAGCGTCGAATTCCGAAAAGTTTCGCGAGTGAGGATTGCGGATGCGCCTGATAACGCTATAATGAGACACGGTTCGGCGGATCGACCCAAACCATAAATGAGTGACGAGCGCAGCGAGGGACTTCAGGGCGGGGTTGGGAACTCGGGTCCGAATAATCTCCTCGATTCATTTGATCAAGTGATTGCATCCTTGCCTCCGGGCGATCCGATTCGACGCGATCTGTTGGAACTGCGTCCAGAGATCTCCGACCAGCAGGAGACAATGGTCGAAGCGCGCCGAATGATCGAGAAGCTGGAGGAAGTCATCAAGAAAGTGACTTCACCTGCGAACCGGATCGGCACCTTTCTCGGCGCCACTTCAAAGGATACCGCACATATTGTGGTGGGCGGGGCCGATTATTATTGCAACGTCGATCCGCGCATTCCGCTTGCGAAATTGAAAAAGGGGACGCGCGTCCTGGTAAATGAAGCGTTTGTGATTGTAGGAGATCTCGGATTCGAAACAGCTGGGCCGGTAACAAAAATCACCGAAGTCCTCGGGAAAGACCGGCTGCGGGTGGGTTCGGAGCACGGATTGCAATCGATGGTGTTGCAGCGTTCCGCCGATCTTACCGACTCTACCTTGAAATCAGGCGACGAAGTGCGCGTTGACTCAAACTATCGCATGGCTCTCGAGACGCTCTCGAGCCCCAAGTCGCACGAGCATTATCTCGACAATGTGCCCGAGCTACCGTGGGAAAAGGTCGGTGGCCAGGAGGCAGCCCTGCAGGCGATCAAGGATGCAATTGAGCTTCCGCTTTTGCACGTCGAGCTTTTCCAAAAATTTCATCATGCCACGCCCAAAGGTTTCCTGCTTTACGGGCCACCGGGGTGCGGAAAGACGCTGATCGGTAAAGCGACTGCTTACAATTTGACCAAGCAGCTTCGCGAAAAAACAGGCGTTGAGATGCAGGAATATTTCATGCACGTCAAGGGCCCAGAGATTCTGAACATGTGGGTCGGCGAATCGGAACGAATGGTGCGCGAGATTTTCGCCACTGCTCGCGAGAAACGCTGCGAGGGTTTCATGCCATTTCTATTTATCGACGAGGCTGAATCGATTCTTGGCACGCGCCGCGCATCGCGTCATTCAAACATTCTTTCCACGCTGGTTCCGATGTTTTGCTCGGAGATGGACGGGATCGATTCGCTCAACGACGTGGTCATCATTCTTGCTTCCAATCGGGCAGATCTGATCGACCCGGCAATTTTGCGCCCGGGGCGAATCGATCGAAAAATAAAAGTGAACCGCCCAGACAAGGATGGCGCGCGGGAAATCTATCGCATCTATCTCACCGACGATCTTCCTTACGACGGTGTGCTTGCGAAGGAAGCCGACGGCTTGGGCTCATCGATCGAGCGTCTGATTGAGCGTTTTGTAGACTGGCAGTTTACGCGCCGCGACGAAAATAAATTCCTGGAGGTGACGCTGCGCAGCGGGCGCAAGGAAACGCTTTACCGCAGCGATCTGATCAGTGGCGCGATTATCGCTTCGATCGTTGAGCGAGCAAAAGCGATGGCGATCAAGCGAGCCATCGCCACCCAGCAGGAACAAGGAATTCGCGAAACGGATTTGCAGCTCGCCTTTAACGCTGAGTACATGGAGAACGACATTTTCCCAACCACCGACATCACCGAAGACTGGCTCAAGCTGATCGATTACGATCCGGAGAACGTCGTCAAAATTTCGCCCGTTAGACCGGTTCCCGACGCGCGAGCACGCGCAACCTTTGGCGTGATTTGAGCTGAGAAGAGAAAATGGTCAAGGTGTCGCGTCCATTTGTTGTAACTTTCATTTGTACACTGGCGGACTGACATCGGAAAAGAGCAGGATCTGATGAAACGCGTCTTTGGGCTGGAGACGGAATACGGCATCACCCTCGGTGGTGCGGAAACCGTCGATGTCGTAGCTGAGTCGATCGAGCTGGTGCGCCGTTATACTGAGAACGGTGCGTTGATGAAATGGGACTACGAACTGGAGGACCCGCACCTCGACGCACGAGGGTTTCGCGCGCGAGAATTACTTCAGGACACTGACGAGTCGGCGTATTACGAGATTGATAAACGTCGTCCTCTCAGCTTTGAGGAAATAAAGAGCGATCTCGTCCTTTCAAATGGCGCGCGCTTTTACAACGATCACGCACACCCGGAATATTCTACGCCGGAGTGTACAACCCTTCGGCAGATCGTGGCACAGGAAAAAGCAGGGGAACGCATTCTGGCGGAGTGTGCACGGCGCAGAAATCAAAAGTTGTCCACCGGATTTGAAGTTCGTCTTTACAAAAACAATACGGATTTTGCCGGGCACAGTTACGGCTGCCACGATAATTACCTGATGAGACGCGATATTGCGTGGGACCGGATCGTCGCTGGAATGCTCCCGTTTCTCATTACGCGCCAGATTTTCGCGGGTGCGGGCAAAATGGGAATCGAAGCCGAGAGTGCGCAGGGCGAACCCGGTATTTACCAAATCTCGCAACGCGCCGATTTCTTCAGCGTGGTAGTGAGCATTGATACAATGAACCGGCGCCCCCTGATCAACACCCGTGACGAGCCGCATGTCGACGCGAGCCGTTATCGCCGGTTCCACGTCATTCTTGGCGACTCAAACATGAGCGAATGGGCTACCGCGATGAAGGTTGGGACCACGGCGTTGATGCTCGATTTGATCGAGCGCGGAGAAGCGCCCCAGCTCGAGATCGCGCAACCGGTTGATGCAAACAAATCGATCAGCCGCGATCAGACATACAATTGGATCATTGAATTGAAAGATGGGCGCAAGATATCCGCAATCGATGTGCAACGGATTTACTTGCGTGCGGCAAGCAAACTCAACAACGGCCCGAGCGAAGATCGACAGTGGATATTACGCGAATGGGAAAACGTGCTCAACGACCTCGAGCGCGACAGCATGTCGACGCGCGATCGGATCGACTGGGCGGCGAAGAAATTCCTGCTCGATGCGTTACGGGAAGAAGAAAAACTTTCATGGAGCGACCCGTGGCTGCAGTCCATCGATCTTGAATATCACAATCTCGATCTCGATCAGGGATTGTACTATGAGTTGCTTCGCAAAGGTCTGATGCGCCGCGTCACAAACGAGGATGAAATCAAGGCATCCATATTCAATCCGCCGGAAACAACGCGAGCGTTTTTCCGAGGCCGCGCTGTCGCACGGTTTAACGACGAGATTTCCTCGATTCAGTGGGACGAAATCGTTTTCACAAACGAAGCGCATTCATTCCGTGTCGCGCTGCCAGAAGCGGCAATGAACGCGCGCCTGGACGCGCTGAACCACGCTGCGCGTAACGGCAGGGATTTTGCCGAGTTCATGCGCGCCGTCTCGCAGATTGATTAGGACCCGCAAAGCGCAATTGCGACGCCAGGATTTACTCCTGCCGCGCCACAGCGGGAACGCGAACGGTATCGGTCGTGTCGGAGGGATTTAGCGCACTGGCGGAACACTCGCGATCACAAAGGTCGATGCCGGTTGGGGACTGTAGCATTCCGGGTAATAGAGTTCACACCCGAACCGGATATCCAGAACCGCCGCATTAGTAGGCGTGTTCGGAACGGTCCAATCGAAATATCTGGTCTTCGGAAGAATCGTCGGCGTAATGCAGGTCGAGAACGTCCTGCCGCCATCCAACGATAGCCAAAGTTCCATCTCGCATAAATGTGCGTTCGTTTTGGGAAGAACGGCTGTCCATTCAATCCTGACTTGCTCTCGAGCGTACAGAACCTGTCCAAGCCGCGGGTAGATAAGCTTGGCAGAATACGTCTGTCCCGAGGCAGCAAGTGTCCCGCGGGAAGTGTTAAGTAATTGTGGAGCGAGTGCGAAGGCTATGACCAATAATGTGGAGGAGAGTTTGTGAGTTTTCATTTTTGTTCGTTTGGGCTGAATGAATGAGCATGCACACCGGATGAGGAACTATGTCAATTATTTTTTCAGATTTCATTCGAACGTAGGATTTCGTCCTACCGGCCAGAATCACTGCGAAAGCTTCATTCCCACTCGATCGTACTCGGTGGTTTACTCGAAATGTCGTAACAAACTCTGTTGACGCCTTTGACTTCGTTGCTGATTCGATTCGAAATGCGCGCCAGTAATTCGTTGGGGAGCCGTACCCAGTCAGCGGTCATGCCGTCCTGGCTTTCGACGATGCGAAGCACGATCGTGTTTTCATAAGTGCGTTGGTCGCCCATTACGCCCACCGATTGTACAGGAAGCAAAACAGCAAATGATTGCCAGACTTTGTAATACCAATCGGCGGCTTCCATTTCACTCTGCACGATTGTGTCTGCCTCGCGAAGAATCGATAAACTTTCGGGCGTGACTTCGCCGAGTATGCGAACAGCGAGCCCGGGTCCCGGGAAAGGCTGACGATACACGATTTCCTTGGGCAAACCGAGCTGCAATCCTGCCTGGCGCACTTCGTCCTTGAACAATTGACGCACCGGCTCGACCAGCTCGAAATGCATTTTCTCAGGCAATCCGCCTACGTTGTGATGACTTTTGATCACTTGCGCGGGATTCCCCTGAATCGACACGCTCTCAATCACATCAGGATAAAGCGTGCCTTGCGCCAGAAATTTGTAGCCGCTGCCTTTGCGCTCCCCATTTCTCTGATCTTCCTCGAGCAGTTCTTTTGTGGCCTGTTGAAATACTTCAATGAATTCGTTGCCGATGAGCTTGCGTTTCGTTTCGGGATCGGTCACTCCCCTGAGCAGCGTCAGAAAACGATCGCTGGCGTCCACGTACTTCAGGCGCACGTGAAAATTCTCGCCGAAAACTCGTTGCACCACTTCTTCCTCTCGCGCACGGAGCAGGCCGTTATTAACGAAGATGCAGGTGAGTTGATCGCCAATCGCCTTGTGCAGGAGCGCAGCTGTCACCGAAGAATCAACACCACCGCTTAAACCGAGCACGACCTTTTGATGGCCGACCTGTTTCCTGACGCGATCGCAAGCCTCTTCAATGAATGAACCCATTGTCCAGTCCATCGCGCAGTGACAGATGTGAAACAGAAAATTCTGAAGAATCTCTCTGCCGCGCGGCGTGTGTGCGACTTCGGGATGAAATTGCAATCCGTATAGCTTCCGCTGTGGATCTTCCACCGCGGCGAAGTCGCAGCCTTCAGTGGTCGCGGCCACGCGAAAGCCTTTCGGCAGGGCCGTGACCTCGTCGCCGTGGCTGTTCCAGACGTCGAGCTGCTCGCCCAGTTCGCTCAGGAGTTCTGAGCCGTTTTTGATGTGCAGGACACCGGCTCCGTACTCGCGTCGTCCCGTGAATACAACGCGTCCGCCAAGATGATGCGCCATCAGCATCAGCCCATAACAAATTCCCAGCACGGGAACGCCTAGCGAGAAAATCTCTGGGTCGATTTGCGGTGCGCCCTTGTCGTACACACTGGCGGGCCCGCCGGAAAGGATGAGACCCTTCGGATCCAACGCGGCGACTTCAGCGGCGGGCGTGTTGAAACGAATAATCTCCGAATACACCTGGCACTCACGGATCCGCCGCGCTATGACCTGCGTGTATTGCGAGCCGAAATCAAGGATGAGAATTTTTGAGTGACTGGATTTGTCGGCCATGTTCAGCGCGCTACGGATGAGTCTGTGGGACGCCATGCTCTGCAGCTGGATCGCTCGGAGGTCGCTCCAACGGTCCAAGCGTGCCCTGGCCAGTCACGCCTCGTTCGAATTGTCCCTGAACTTCTTGCGAGCTGCGTTGTTCGAGGGGGTCGGTGCAGCCACCCACAACCAGGCATGCGATCCCGAGCAAGATCGACATGCGTTTCATCTATATATTTTATGAAGACCGCGGGGCATTGCAATTGTGGAATGACGCCAACTGATTTGGTAAGAGGTTGAATAGGCTGAAAACAGTCACGCTTTCCATTGTAACCTTGTTTTAACTTTCTAACCCCGCCCGTCATGATCGATCCCAAACTTCTGCTGCAGGGTTATCGGCTCGGCGTTTTCCCCATGGCGATGGAAGATGATTCAATCCAGTGGTTTTCGCCCGATCCGCGCGCAATTTTGCCATTGGAAGATTTTCATGTGCCACACGGACTGCGGCGTCTCGTACGGAAGAAGGTTTTTCAAACGACGTTGGACAATGCGTTTTCGAAAGTCATCGAGGCTTGCGCGAACCGCGAAGACACATGGATTAATCTGGAAATTATTGAAAGCTACACACGGTTGCATGAGATCGGCTGCGCGCATTCCGTCGAAGCCTGGAAGGAAGGCAGGCTTGCTGGCGGGCTCTATGGTGTTGCGGTCGGTGGCGCTTTTTTCGGCGAATCAATGTTCCACCAGATAACGGATGCGTCGAAAATCGCGTTGGTAGCGCTGGTAGCGCATTTGCGTGCTCGAAAATTCGCGTTGCTTGACACGCAATGGCTCACTCCACACCTGCAACAATTTGGCGGTGTTGAAATTTCGCGGGACCATTACATGCGTCTCCTGCGGCGAGCAGTGGAATTGCCGCGCAAGTTTTGAATTCAACGCCTGCTCGCGATTCGTCGGAGTTGGGCGTTGGGCCATTGAGCGTTGGGCATTGTCTGCTTTGCCCGCTCATCGACGCATTTTGCAAAGGGTGGGTAGCTCAGTTGGCAGAGCCGTGGACCGGAAATCGCCGTTTAGTGCCGCTTCAGGGTGGGCAAGGCTGGGTGTTCGGACGCCGGTCAGGTGGCGGAGTCTGGCCAGTGGGCACGGGGATGTAAAGGGCCGATGGGTAATTTCCTCCGAAGAGCACATTGATCGATCCAGTTCTATTCGCAGGCCCGCCGATGTATTCGTCGCCGTTCTGGGGGTTGAGGTCGTACAGCGGAGGGGTGCCCTCGGGCGAACCGGCCGACGCGCCGGCCGACGCGCTGACAATCACCCGCACCTTGTGCCCCACCGGGACCGCGAGCGCCGTCGACCATAGATCGACGCGGACGAGGGTCGGCACATTCGTGAGCAACTCGGGACACGTCCCATTGCGATAGCGCGCCCGCTGGATGCCCTGTGCCATCAGCATCGAGCGGCCGTCTGGATAGACATGGGTCATCCGCACGAACACGTCGACGTCGGGAAGGTCGGTCTGAATCCACACGTCGGCATGGATGCGCCCAGCGATCCATGCCCCGTTCGTATCCGACGTGAACACGACCACGTCGCCAGGAACCCGGGCGCGAGCCTCGATCGAGCCCTGGTCGTACGACCCACAGGTCCTGCCCTGGACACAGCTTAGCAAGTTGTTGGTTCCACCGATCGTCGGGCATGGATAGTCGGGGTTCGACCTGAACGTCACGTGCCCAGCGCGGGGGATGCGTTTGGAGGAGAGATTACCTCCCGAGGCAAAGTAGAGCGGATACTCGATGCCCGGCGGCGGCCAAGTGGCGTAGCTCCTCCATTCCGTCCCCACTGGAGCGCCCATGTGATAGACCCACACGGCGGGGAGATTAATCCAGTCCGTCCAGTCGTCATGGAAAACACCCTTCTGCCACTTGCTGGTGTATTCCTGCGCCTTGGGGTCGATCGCGTTCGGAAACGAGAGCTGGCCGGGCGGCGGAGTCTCGGAGCCGTTAGCACCGTGATTCCATGGGCCGATCACGACCTTTTGTTTGTTTCGCCACTTGGGGTCGCCCGCCTTTTGCAGCCGCGAGAACGAGTCGAGTGCGCCTTGACTGAAGATGTCGAACCAGCCGCTTCGGTGAAGACCGGCGACATGCGCCCTGCCAGCGTCGTTATCAGTGATGAGGTATTTGTCCCAGTCCGGCAGGCCGACGTAGTCTTTCCACGGGGTGTCCCACGGAATGGCGACCATGTCGCGATGCAGGACGCCGCCATTGAACATGCCGTAGTTGAGTAGGTCGCCGGTCGCGAAATTCGCCGCGATGCCGCGCAGGTACGTGCCGGCGCCGGGTACCGCGAGGTAATCCACGATCCCGGTGGCGCTCCACCCCGTCATCGCGAAATGATGGTTCGACCATGGTGCCCCATCGAGCCAGGTCACGAGGGCTTGGCCGTCGGCGCGGTCAGCGCTGTAGAGGAAAGCATCAGAGAGGGGGGCGCGCTGAATGACCAGGTTGTAATCCGCGTCGGGCGGCCAGATATACGGGGTAACACACCCGGTCCATCCACGGATGACGAGCGCCGGATTTGGGCTCCAGTCCTTCAGGTAGATTTCGGTCACGAGCGGCGTGTGCCCGTCCGAAGACAGCAGGGTGGCGGTCTGTGTGGGATTTATGGTACAGGTCGAAGTGTCACCAACGCGTGGGACGAGGCGAGCGCGATTGTCATGGCTACGGCGTAACGGAGTGCTGAGGAGATGTTTTTTTTTCATCGTTGCTTTCTAGGAATGGTGCGGTTTATCTCAATATTCGCAATAGATTCAATACTTTTTGAGCAACTGGAGAAGCAAATTGGAGCAGCTTACGGCGGGCCTCAGAAGGTGAGCGCACAGCTATCATTCAACAATGAAAGCGTAAAAGTCATCTCATAGAAGCGAGCAAACCCTTGCGGCAAATGGCTGAGAAATCTGGCGAACACACAAGCAAAGCCACCACGCGGGCAGTGGGAGAAAAAATTTAGTTACGATTAATTGAAATTGCCCTTCTGCTCGTGCGGCCCGATCACATTGCCTGGCGTAACGGAAAACGCGAACTGTTCGTGGAGCTGAATGCCCTTTAGTTCTCCGGCGGCACAACAGCATCTCTGCTCGGTTGCGCTTTGCTCGGGTTGGCTGGCTTGCGGCGCAAGCTCGGTGCGCTAAGACAGGATACGAACTACTCGCGTAACCTACGCGCCGCTTTCATTTGAGCCGTTGTGATCCGCGGTACTGGATGTCAGGCCTGGGCACATGGTCTTCGTGAAAGAGGACATCAGTGAGTTGATGCATTACAGCGACGAACTTTCTCTAGGTGATCGACCATGAATGGCAGCATCGGTGATGCTCTTGTCGTACTCGCCTGGTGATGCCTGGCTGAAATGATTTCGCTCGGCTCACGCTGGGAAAGCCCGATCGCAGCGCGGCCACGGCGTTCCAATAAAGTTTTCTGAAGCATGGCTTCCGCATCGGCTGATGTGCGCGTCTTATAGAATTGACGCTTCCCTCCCAGTGCGCGAAGATCGAGCACCCAAGGGTGTGTCGTGCTGTGACGATATTCGCGGACTTCGATCTTTGGCTTTTTCATGCCGGTTTTCCATGCCATACCGTCAATGTGAAGTCGGCGGCAATTTTTGGCGTTAGAGCCGTAGTGCATTAAACTACGCGTTTTAATATAGTTAGGCTGGGTAGCTCAGTTGGCAGAGCAGTGGACTGAAAATCCACGTGTCGCCGGTTCGATTCCGGCCCCAGCCATTTTGCCTTTATTCCGTTCGTAAGGCCATGATCGGATTTACGTGAGTGGCCCGGCGCGCTGGCAGAAAACACGCCAGCAGTGCGGCGGCAGCAAGCAGCACGCTCGCGGCGAAGAGCGCGAATGGATCGCTTGGGCTCACTTGATACAAGATCTGTGCGAGCACGCGCCCAGCGGCTAACGAGATCAAAATCCCGACAGCAATAGCGAGCGCCGTTTGCATTGCGCCCTGCCGCATGATCAAAGCAAAGACATCTTTACGACGCGCGCCGAGCGCCATGCGAATGCCGATCTCGTGTGTGCGACAGGCTACTGCGTATGCTTTGACACCATAAACGCCGACGACCGCGAGGAGCAATGCGATTAGTCCGAATGTGCCGAACAATGTCGCGCCCAACCTGACGATCCAAAGACCTACAGAGCGTTCCAGAAGGTCGACATAAGGCGACATCTGAATGATGGGCAGGTCGGGATCGACGCTGCGCAACATTGAGCGGGTCGTGGGAATGATTGCGGCAACGGATTGTCGATCTTTCGTGTCGAGTCGCAAATGCAGGAAGAGATTGCCGTTGTAGCCTTGCGCAAACGGCACGAACAGCCGCGCAAGGGTTGTCTGGTTGTTTACGTCGTGCCGGTGCGTGTTTACGATACCGATGATTTCCAATTCGTTAGGCGAACCGTCGCGCGGCGGAACCGTGTAGCGGACGTGTTGGCCCAGCGCATCCTCGTTCGGGAAAAGTTTTTTCGCCATTTCTTCGTCGATCATTGCCACGCGCCGGCCGTCCTTGTTTTCGCTTTCGGCTTGGGTGAAATCGCGGCCGCGCAAAATCTTCACGCCGATGGATTCGAGATAGCCGGGTGTAATTGCCGTATAAAGCGCGCTCGCGCCGGGATCGGCCGCTTTCGGGTCGTTCGACAATGTCGATCTTGTGGACATGATCCGTCGCGTATTCGTGAAATTTCCGTAGGGCAACATTGTGCCCACGCCGACTGTTTTGACACCGGGAAGTTCGCGCGCGCGGTCGATGATGTTGAAAATTTCGCGCCGCACGTCGGCTGGTTCTTTTTTCACCAGCGTGAAATCCATCTCCGTGACGAGGTCCCCGGCTGCGACAAATCCCGGGTCCAACCCGGCCGCTTTCATCGCACCGCGGCAAAATAGTCCCGCGGCGAACAGTAGCATGAGCGAAAGCGCGATCTGCGCCATGACGGAAATGTGACGCGGCGCGAAAAACCGGCTGAAGCGACCGACGCGCGCAGGTTCGCCTACCTGCTGCTTGAGATCATTTACAAGATCGGCCTTTGTGGCCTTAAGCGCGGGACCGAGACTAAACAGCATCGTGGCGATCAAGCAGAATACGAACGTGACCGCGAGCACCGAAAGGTCCGGCGTAAGATCGACAATGAACGAAAAATTGACGTTGTTGAGCAATGTCGCCATCGATTGAAGCAGCAGGTTGTTGCACCACACACTTAGAATCAGACCGACCACACCGCCGCAGATCGCCAGCAACAAACCTTCGCTAAGTAGTTGCCTGACGATCCGCCAGCGCGAAGCGCCGACCGCCAATCGCAGAGCGATCTCTTTCGTGCGCGACGTGCCGCGCGCGAGCAACATGTTGGCGAGGTTCAAGCAGGCGATCAGCAACACCGCGCCGGCCATCGCCGTGAGCAGAGTGCCAATCAATGCTACCGGGCCGTCGTCCTCGGGAGACGTGCTTAAGCTGAACCGTGACGGCTTTTGGATTTGCACTTCGCGCTCAAACTCGGCGCCGGTCTGCATCGCGTTGAAGCGCTGCGAGATCACCGGCAATCGCGCCTTGGCGGACTCGATCGTCAGGCCGGAGCGCATGCGGCCCACCAGATTCAAGCAGTAATTCTTCGGATTGTTCAGATCATGCATCGTTTCGGAATCGCCGAAGGCCGAACCGAGCTCCGTGCGCATGCCGAGCGGCACCCAGATATCAGGCGCGATGAGCGCGCTCGCCCCGGAAAATCCCTCAGGCGAAATGCCGATTACAGTGTAAGGCTGGCCGTTAATGTGCAACGTGCTACCGACAAAATCGACGCGGCGGCCCTGGCGTTTCCAAAATCCGTAGCTCGCCACCACGACCGGAATGTTTGCGTTCGGCTTGCATTCTTCGGCGTTATAGAAGCGGCCGCGAAACGGACGTACACCCATCAACGAAAAGTAATTTTCCGAAGTGAGGAACGCGAAACTGCGCCGCATTTCGTGGTCGCGTCCGATGCCGGCGACGGCAAACTCAAGCGCGGCAAGCTCGGCGAATAGTTCGCCAGGATTTTCACGCAGTGCCCGAAATTCATTGTAGGAAAACTGGCGATAATCGTGATTCGCATTTCGCCGGCAATTGAACGCGTTCACCACTTCGTTGGGACGAACCGGCACCATCGGTCGCAGCACTGCGCCGTTGATCAGAGCAAAAATCGCCGAGTTAACTCCGATCGCCATCGCCAGCGTCAACACGGCCACCGCCGTGAACCCTGGGGCCTTTAACAATTGCCGAGCCGCGAACCTGAAATCCTGAATCATGAAGACCTTGCCATTGTCATTGAGATGCGGCACCGCTTGGTTTGGATTCAAAAATTCGTAAGCCTCCCCGCCCGTCTGGCGAGCTAGTCAGATGTGCATTTCCAACTAGGTTGCAGAGCGAGCGAACCCCATTTGATGAAATACGACTGGAAAGATGCCGGCGAGGAGTGGTCCGAACCGTGGGGCAGTTCTGCCGCACAATGGTCCGGGACTATTCTTCCGCGTATTCGCGATTGCCTGCCAACCGGGACAATCCTGGAGATCGCGCCCGGCTTTGGGCGATGGACTCATTATCTAAAAGATTATTGTCAGGACCTGCGGGTCGTTGATGCTTCCCCTGAATGTGTCGAAGCGTGTTCTCAGCGTTTCGCGGCTGAGTCGCACGTGCGCTGCTACCTTAACAATGGCCGCTCATTATCGATGATTGCCGATGCGTCGGTCGACTTCATCTTCAGTTTTGATTCGTTTGTGCATTTACGACGAGAACTCGTCGAGAGCTATCTCCGCGAACTGGGAAGGATACTGAAGATCGGCGGCAAAGGATTCATTCATCATTCTAATCTCGGCGCTTATGCTGATTCCTTGTCGGAACGGGTTCCGCAACCGATGCGTAAGCTGCTTCGCAAAATAAAAATCCTCGACTGGGAACATCACCGTAACCCAACGATGAGCGCTGACCTTTTTCGGTCCTTGTGCGCGCAGACGGGATTACACTGTATCAGCCAGGAATTGATTAACTGGCGCGGCAGACGCCTGATTGATTGCTTGTCGTTGTTTGAGCGGAGCGGTTCCGCTGAAAATACCTCGACGAAGATAGTTCGGAACCCGCATTTCATGCGCGAAGCGGCGCGCATTCGTCGGCAATGGAAAGACCGTGCCTAACGAGTCTGCATGCTTCCGCTTCTCCCTCGCGGGGGACTGAGGTGAGGGATTGATGCTCGACCGCGGCATTTGCTCTGAATAACCCTCACCCATAGGTCAAAGAACCGCTGAACAAGTTGATTGACCTCATCAACTTTCTCTGATTCAACATCGCGGCATGCCTGAAGGCCAAACAGCGCCGCCTCCGTTGCCAAGATCACAGCCGTCATTCGAGAAGCGCTACAGCACAATAATCAAGCTGCTGGGGGTCGGCGCGCTTGTTCTGATACTTCTGATTCCGCTCGCAATGATCACCGGCGTGTTGAGGGAACGATTGCAGCGGCGCAATGAAGCAGTCGCCGACATCACATCCTCATGGGGCGGCGAACAAAATGTGATCGGGCCGGTGCTTGGGATCCCTTACCAATACAAATTTAAAGTAGTCAAAGAAGTGCCTGCACCTGATGGCAAAATGGAGCGACGTGAAGTGGAAGAGAACGGCACAGCGATTGCCTATTTTCTTCCCGAAACGCTGCACATCACAGGTGACGTGCAGACGCAGATGTTGCATCGTGGCATCTACGATGCGGCAGTTTTTCGCTCTCAGGTTACGCTCTCAGGCAAGTTCGCGCCGCCAGATTTTGGGCCGCTTAAGATCGATGTAAAGGATGTGCAATGGAAGGACGCGTTTGTAACGATTGCAGTGAACGATTTGCGAGGGACACGCGAAGCATTAGTCCTCGACTGGGGCGGCACCAAGCGCCCGTTGCTGCCAGGCTCGCAGGTTCCTGGATACACAACCGGGGCGACCGCGTCGCTAGGCAGTGACCAGCCAATTGCGAGCGAAACCGAATTTTCCATTCCACTCGATTTCAATGGGAGCGAAGGAATCTACTTCGCGCCTTTTGGAGTACAGAATGAGGCGACTTTGAAATCGAATTGGCCTGATCCGGCCTTTCGCGGCGCATTTTTACCTGCCGACCGATCGGTGCGTCCTAATGGATTTGATGCGAAATGGAAGGTGTCCTATTACGGTCGCGATTATCCTCAATCATGGACGAGTCGCATCGGCAATGAGCGGTTCAGCGTTCTTTCCGTCACGAATTCGCGTTTCGGTGTTCAGCTTTTGTCGATTCTGGACGCATATCGCTACGTCGAGCGCTCCATCAAATACGGCGTTCTCTTTCTCGTCCTGGTTTTTACAACTTTCTTTCTCTTTGAGGTCACGGCGCGACAGAAAATTCATCCGTTTCAGTATCTGATGGTCGGCGCGGCGCTTTGCTTGTTTTACCTGCTGCTATTGTCCATTTCAGAATTTATTGGATTCAGCTGGGCGTACGTGATCGCGGCGGTCGCATCGACCGCATTGATTACGTGGTATTGCCGCTTTTTCCTTGGCGGCGGTGCGCGAACGCTGATGATCGGCGCAGGCCTTGCGGGCGTTTACACATTTCTTTACATCACTTTGCGGCAGCAGGATTACGCATTACTCATGGGTGCCATCGCACTCTTCATCGTGCTGGCAATCGTAATGTACGTAACGCGCAAAGTGGATTGGTACGCACGTGATGCTGGCCAACTTTCGCCCGAGGGATAGGACCGACGCAGCTTTCTTCAAAGAAACAGTGCCGGCAATGCTGGCCCGGCCGGCTGAGTTTGCCGGAAAGAAGAAAAAGACCCAGTGGTGATTTCGTTCGGTCGAAGTTCCTATGCCGGGGCCGCCCTCGCGGTTTGTGCAGGACTCTATCTCGTGTGGCTGTGGCAGCCGGTACGGCAGGTCAGCCGTCACACCGAAAATTTCTTCCGCGCGATTGAACATAAAAACTGGGACGCTACGGGCGATTTCATTGCAGCGGATTATCAGGATCAGTGGGGCGACGATCGCCACCGTGTTCTCGAGCGCTTGCGCGAAGGCTTTCAGTATGTGCGCGGTCCGCGAATCATCGCCGTGAATCCGAGTGTGCAGGTCGAAACGCGACGCGCGGTCTGGAGCGGCAAAATTGCGCTTTCCAGCTCCGACGATGAATTCATGGAGGTGCTAGACCAACGCGTTAATTCAGTACAATCTCCCTTCAAACTTGAATGGCACCATCTCTCAGCGAAGCCGTGGGATTGGAAGCTCGTGCGAGTAAGCAATCCAGCGCTCGAAATTCCCGCAGATGTCTATTGAATGGCCGGTGACCTTTGTGTTTCAAGTAACACTCGTAATTGAGTGTTGAACATCGGATCGAGTGTTCGGCGCTCACCCGCCTGCGAAAATTACGGCATCGCAAGCAGACCGGCGCTACAGTTCATTTACCCTGCGCTTGGCGCAATTGGATCCTGGCGGTCTCCACGTCGCGAGGCGGTTGCTGGCAAAGCAGGATCGCCCGGAGTTTGTCTCCCTGATAGTAGCGCGCAGTGAATTTCTTCTTCGCATACGTGCCTTGCACATCAACTCGCGTCGGCAACACGCTGAAATCACCAACTAAATCCATCCGCAAATCGAAGATCTCGGTCCAAAAATAGGGGACCTGCTCGTAGCGTGTGCGCTTTTTGCCGGTCATGTTAGCGCCAGCGACCAACCCCTGGGTCCGTGCGTTCTCCCAATGCGTCTGGCGCCGTACGCCGCCCATTATCCGATCGGGATAAAATGCCAGATCGCCTACTGCGTAAATTCCTTTCTCTTCTGTCTCGAGATATTCAGTAACTGGTGAGCCGTGCGGGCCTGCCAGGGGCGTGTTGCGGACGAGATCGAGATTTGGTTCGGCGCCGCAGGCAACCACCGCGAGGCCAACCGGAAATCGGTTGCCGCTTTTTGTCTGGATATTACGCAAAACAGTTTTGCCCTCAAAGCCATTAAGACTTTCGCCCATCGACAAGGTCACTCCGTGTTTTGCAAAGTAGTCGGTCAGCCAGGCGCCAGTGTCCGGATCCAGATATCGGTCCAATAAATAGGAATCGCGATGCATTAGACCGACCTTCAGTTTCATCATTCGCAAACTCGCCGCGGCCTCGCATGCCAGCAATCCGCCACCGACGACCATGATACCTTTTTCATGGCCAGCCATTTCCTTTAACGCGAGCGCGTCACGGACTGTTCGCAGATAGATCACGTTACCGAGAGTGGTCCCAGCAACCGCAGGACGGATGGGGCGACTACCCATTGCCAGGCAGGCTTTGTTGAATTCAATACTTTCGCCATTGGCAAGCACGGCCAGACGTCGATCGATGTTGAACTGTGTTACCACTGTGCCAAATCGCGTCTCGATCTTGTGCTTCTCGTACCAGGCCTCATTGGGTTCGACTAATTTTCTGGGCTGTGGATTTTTTTCGCGCAAAAAATCTTTCGATAGAATCCAGCGTTTATAGGGTGGTAGGACTTCGGCGCCCACCAGCGTTACGGTTCCGCGCTTGTCGTGGCGGCGGACGCCTTCGCAGGCACTGGTCCCGCCAATGCCGCCGCCGATGATGAGATAGTCGCGGTGAATCATATGCGAAACTCGCACCATAATTTCGTCCCTGGTGGGCCGACAAGTTAAATCGTTAGGGGCAGCACATGTTTGCCCACCGATATTGTTGTTGCGCTGTCGAACGTTCTTTCGCCAGACTGTCCGCGCCATGAACGAATCCGTTACTCAGCTCAAGGACACAACCGGAAATCCTGCCCCGCTAGGGCTACTGGGTTTTGGTATGACTACCGTGCTATTAAATCTGCATAACGCCGGTTTCTACGAGTTAAACAGCATGATTCTGGCGATGGGAATCTGTTATGGCGGCGCTGCGCAAATTGTTGCGGGGATTATGGAATGGAGGAAGGGCAACACATTTGCCACCACTGCGTTTCTTTCTTACGGATTGTTCTGGTTCTCGCTCGTAACGCTTATTGTTATGGCAAAATTAGGGTGGGGCGCTCCCTCGAACGACACAGCAATGGCGGCGTACCTTGCCATGTGGGGCTTGTTTACTGCTGTAATGTTCATTGCCACATTACGGCTCAATCGCGCGTTACAGGTTGTCTTTGCTACGCTCACGATTCTTTTCTTCTTGCTCGCGATCGGCGACTACACGAATGCGAGCGCCGGCTTCAAGCATTTCACCGGATACGAAGGAATCTTCTGCGGCTTCTCTGCGATCTACGCGGGCCTAGCCCAGGTGCTCAATGAAATTTTCGGTAGAACGGTCGTGCCGCTCGGCGTCGTGAGGAGATGACGGCGGTCCCCGCGACTAGGTGGCGGCGGTTCACCGACTGCCCGCGGACGATTGGGGTCAATAGTCCTTACCTAACAAACTCGCGGCAAGCTTGAGCGCTGATTCGCTCTTGCCACCGAGCATCCGCGCAATTTCTTCCTGTCGAGTTGTTCCAGTCACTTCGCGCAAATTGGAAAACGTTCGGCCCCGCGTGACGTCCTTGGTCACAACGAAGTGCGAAGAAGCCGTCGCAGCGACTTGCGGCAAGTGGGTGATGCAAATCACCTGATGATCGCGCCCTAATGTTTGCATCTTAGCGCCAACGGCATGGGCGATTTCGCCGCCGACATTCGTGTCGATTTCGTCGAACACGAGCAACGGAATGGCGTCATGCGCGGCCAACGCCGATTTGATCGCCAGCATCAGTCTCGAAATTTCGCCGCTCGAGGCGATCGCGCGCAGCGGCTTTAACGGCTCGCCGGGATTCGGCGAAAAGAGCAATTCCACAGAATCAAGTCCGTTCGGACGCGGTTCATCGAGCCCACTGAGTTTTGCCTCGAACTCCGATTGGCGAAATCCGAGATCGCGCAAGTTGCGCCGAATGTTTTCTGAAAGTTTCGGCGCAGCTTTTCTGCGGAGTTTCCGAAGCGCTTCACTGGTCCGGTTGATTTGAGCGCGAACATTCTCAATTTTTTTTGCGAGGCGTTCGAGCTCAGCGTCGCGTCCTTCGATTTTCTGCATTCGTTCTGCCGCGCGCTCGCCGAATGCGATCATTTCTGCGATCGAGCCGCCATATTTGCGCTTCAGTGTCTCAAACAGCGAAACCCGTTGTTCGAGCGCAGCGAGTTGTTCTGGATCGAGATCAAGTTTTTCTGCATAAGCTGAAAGCGCGCGTGCAATCTCGGAAAGCTCGACCACACTGGCGGCGTGCGCCGATGAGAACTGCGCGATTGAGTTGTCGATTTTTTCCAATTCACGCAACAGCCGCTGTGTTTCCGCGAGCTGAGAGAGAACGGAATCGTCTGATTCGGAAAGCTTGTTGGCAATCGCGCTGGCCAGTTCAATCAGCCGCTTGCTGTTGCTTGCGAGTTGGTAGCGGTTTTCGATTTCCTCTTCTTCGCCCGCAATGAGATTCGCCGACTTAATTTCGGCAACCTGGTGGCGAAGAAGATCGAGCTCCTGTTCGCGCGCTGCTTCTGCTGTGTCGAGCGCGGTGTGTTCCGCAAGCAGCGTCTGCAATTGCCGGTAATGCTTCCGATATCCCGCGAGTTGCTCTTCGGTCTGCGCGAACGAATCGAGCAGATTCAATTGTGTCTCCGGCGAGAGCAATGATTGGTGATCGTGCGGTCCGTGAAGATCAACAAGCTTATCGCCGAGATTTTTTAGGACCGATAATGTAGTCGGCGAACCATTGATGAACTGGCGCGTCCCGCCTGTCGCCGAGAAACTTCGCTTGATGATGAGATCGTCCTCACAAGGTTCAATGCCAGCCTCGATAAGCTGCGGATTTAGTTTTTGCAGATCGTTTCCCGTGAAGATTGCTTCGACCGTGCAAAGATCCGCCCCGGTGCGAATCAGCGATTTGTCGGCGCGCTCACCCAGCAAGAGTTGCAGCGCGCCGATGATGATCGATTTCCCAGCGCCGGTTTCTCCCGTAACAACGACAAAGCCCGGCTCCATTTGCCACTCGAGTTCTTCGACTAGCGCAAGATTTCTGATTCGCAATAACGTAAGGACAGCAGGCATTAGGGAGGTTGAGAGTTTCTGGTTGAGAGTTGAAGGTTGCGCGCTCTGAAGATTTCAAACCCTCAACACTTAACTTTCAACTCCGAAAGCGTTCGCGGGCAAAGCTCTCAACTGATTGTGACCTTTCTCGGTACCGGAACGTCACAAGGCGTGCCCATGATTGGTTGCGATTGCGAGGTCTGTCGCTCTCCTAATCCGCGCGACCAACGGTTGCGTTCGTCGATCTATATCGAAACGCCGGACTGCGCGTTTGTGGTGGATACCGGCACGGACTTTAGAACGCAGGCGCTCCGCGAAAATATCCGACGCGTGGACGCGGCCTTGTTCACTCATTCGCACACAGACCACGTTATGGGCTTTGATGATTTACGTCGCTTTTCCCATGCGCGCGGCAACATGCCGGTTTATGCCTCTGCGGAGACCATGCGCGATCTGCAGCGAATCTTTCAATTCGCGTTCAACACAGCCGACCCCGTCCCGTACTATTTGAAGCCGGAGCCGCATGTGATCGATGGCCCATTCAGACTGGGCGAAACTCTTATCACTCCGTTGCCCGTACCGCACGGTGATTCAATAGTGAATGGATACCTTTTCTCGCGCGCCGACCGGAAGCTTGTTGCCTATTTGAGTGATTGCAGTGCAGTGCCGGATGCGATCGGCGGTCTCATTTCAAATGTGAAAGTCTTAATCATCGATGCTTTGCGAGACAAACCGCATCCGACGCACTTAAGCGTCGGGCAAGCGCTGGAAGTGGCGAGCCGTGTAAAACCCGAGACAACTTATTTTACTCACATCGGCCACGAATTACCCCAATCTGCTGAGTCTCGTCTTCCGCAGAGCGTGCGCATCGCGTACGATGGATTGAAGCTGCGTTTGTAGTTGTCAACGCACAGGCAAGAGAACTCCAGCGATGTGATCAGTCGGGCCGAACAAAGGGCGGACGCTTGATCTTGTCGGCGCACCTCGCATCTAGCGGGTGCGCCGGGTTCTCGAGAAAAGACGCCATCAGTACGTCGATGCACCCTGTCGTTCCGGCAAAGGAATGGCTGCCGTTACGAGCTACAAGCTGACGCGCATTGGGCAAGTCTTGCCTGAACCCGGAGGGGTTGCCTCGCGATCCAAGAAAAATTGTTCATGTTTCGCAGCTAAGAAATTACTGGGCTCATCGAATAATTCCGCGCTCGCTTTGTTCGATGAACTGGATGAGTTCGGTGATCTCTTCTGTCTGGGGGAATTCTTTCTGCATCGCTTCGATCGCCTGGCGCCTGTTGTATTTGGAACGATAAATCAGGCGGAACGCTTCTTTGATTAGCTTCACACTTTCGGGCGGGAAATTTTTGCGTTCCAATCCGATCAAATTGATCCCGCGAATTTCCGCTGGATTGCCATCAGCGATCATGAACGGCGGAACGTCCTGGACAATTTTCGAGCAACCGCCAGTGATCGCGAAGCGGCCTATCCTGCAAAATTGATGTACTGCGGTAAGTCCGCCCATCACTGCGTAATCTCCCACCCGCACATGCCCGCCCAACGTGCCATTGTTGGAGAAAATGACGCCGTCGCCTACGGTGCAATCGTGCCCGATATGACTGTAAGCGAGAAAATTTCCCCGATTGCCGACGCGCGTTTTGCCTTCGCTGGTCGTGCTGCGGTGTGCGGTTACGAATTCACGAAACGTGTTTTCGTCGCCGATCTCCAGGTAAGTTGGTTCGCCGCGATATTTTAAATCCTGCGTTTGCTGACCGATGGAGCAGTAGGCGTAAAACCTGTTTTTCGCTCCGGCCTTCATCGGTCCGCAGAGCGTGACATGATGTTGAAGCCAGCAGTTTGGACCGAGGACAACATCGGATCCGATAACGCAATAAGGGCCGACGACTGTCCCCGGGCCGATTTCCGCTCTGGGATCGATGATAGCCGTTGGATGAATTTGCAGGTCAGACATAATGACGAATGGCCAATGACGAATGACGAATTAATGACGAAACTCGAAGCTCGAGTCGGCGCGGTGACAAATTTTTGTCATTCGTCATTTAGGATTCTTTCGTCACTCGACATTCGTGCTTCGTCGTTTTCTTCATTTGTCCAAGAACGTGAACATGAGTTCCGCTTCGGAAACGACCGCGTCGTTCACCACGCAATGACATTTGGCTTTCGCCAGTCGCTCGCCGCGCGATTTGGTCAGCTCAGCGTGGATAAAAATCGTATCTCCCGGCAAGACAGGCTTCCGGAATTTCACTCCGTCGGCGCTCATAAAATAGCCGATGCGGCTGGTGCTTTTCGCCAGTTTAAACAAAAGGATACTGGCCACCTGCGCCATGGCCTCGACTTGCATGACACCTGGCATCACCGGGTGTCCTGGAAAGTGTCCTTGAAAGAACGGCTCGTTAATCGTGACCGTTTTGACGCCGACGCACTTGGTTTCAGTTTCGAAGCTAACAATCCGATCGACCATTAGGAACGGAAAACGGTGCGGCAAAATTTGCAGCACCTGATCAGTATCGAGTCCACCGTCGCCGCTTGGGATTGTGCGCGGCGCGGCCAGGGCGCTTCTACGTGTTTGTTCGCGGGCGATTGAACGGGCGAGGTCCGCATTGCTGGCGTGGCCGGGTCTCACTGCTACCACGTGGCCCCGGATACGACGGCCGACCAGTGCGAGATCCCCGATCACGTCGAGAATTTTGTGCCGCACAAATTCGTCACTAAAACGCAATGGTTCCTTGCTTAGCACTGCATCCCCGCGAACGACGATTGCGTTTTCAAGGCTGCCACCCTTGATCAGGTTTTTATCCATGAGCGGCTTAACATCTTCGTAGTAAACAAAGGTCCGCGCCGGAGCGATCTCGCGTTCGAAAACTGCAGGCGTAACTTCCATCGACAAAAACTGTGTGAATTGATTATTTGGTCCGGCCTGCGTGCATGAGATACGAAATTTGTCGTCCGGAAGTAACACGATCAGCGCGCCCGTTTTCGATTCCACGTGCATCGGCTCCCGCACATCGAAAAATTTTCGTCGCTCGTCCTGCGCAATTACGCCGGCTTTCTTGATGAGATCGACATAAGGCTGCGCGCTTCCGTCCCCGATTGGCGGCTCGTTTGCGTCCATCTCAACGATTGCGTTGTCCACACCCATTGCCGAGAGCGCAGACAGGATATGCTCCACTGTGTGCACGCGAACTGAGCCCTCGCCGATGGTCGTGGCGCGCTCCACCGTTTTTAGGTTCTCGATCTTCGCATCAATCGTTGGCTCATCTTGTAGATCTTTCCGCTTGAATTTAATCCCATGATCTATCGGAGCGGGTTGCAGTTTCAGAGTGACTTTGTCGCCCGTATGCAACGCTGTGCCGTTAAAGCTGGCGGTCTTACCAACCGTATGTTGAAACTCGGGAGTCGCGGCCATTTGGATTAGCAATCGCTTGCGTTGTAGCGGCGCTTGTGTCAAGCCCCGTTCTTCGACATCGGCGGTCGCAGACCACCGCTACACCTCATTTCAGTTCGAACTCGCCGCAATCGAAAGCCATTATCTGGTCCACATTTGAGATGCGGAATTGGTGAAATCCAGCACCATCGGCTTGCCAGATATCTACCGATCTATCGCCTTTCTTTACGATCGATACACGACTCAGATTCGGCGACTTACTTATTGTGAACAACGGGAGACCGTCGCTTGTTTTCAAGTAGCTGCCATTGTTGTCGAACCCCGCCGCCAGCCCGAGGAGCGCTCGCGTCTCGTTTGCCAGCGGATTTGGCATGAGTTTCACTTTAACGCTGGCGTTCGAGTTGTTTTCCGGAGGAGCCGTCGCGGCCGGGCTCAGGTCTTCCGCTTTGAGCGGACCGACGAGATAACCGCGAGCATGATATTCTCCGGCGGGCAAATCTTCGCCATTGTCATTTTTTCCATCCCATTGTGTCACCAGTGCGTCTGCGCCGATTTTGAATTCGTTGAGGTCCGATTCGTGGTGCAAAACACGCACCAGCTTTCCCTGGGCATCGTAAATTCCGAGACTGATCTTTCCTTCCAACGGCGGCGGAACAAAGCTGATGCGAACACTTCTGGCGGATGAGGCCGAAGGCGTCTGCTCGATCGGAAGGGACGGCGTGACGGATTCAGCCGGCAAAATTGAGGATGCAGGAAATTGTTCGGTTATCGCCGACGCAGTTGGCGCTGGGGAGGGTGGCTCTTGCGCGAGCGCCACGACAACCCACGTCATAATGAATACGGCCGCTGCATGAATGCTCGGTGTCATTTTGAGCGGAGCGGAGCGAAGTCGAAGAATCCCGCGGAGAAACCGCTCGGTTTCATCGCGGGATGTCTCGACTTCGCTCGACACGACATTATACATAGTAACGCCAGTTCACATTTGGAAAGAAATTATCGCGCGATTCGCACTCGCGTAGAAATTCTTCATTTACGGTGTTGGTAACGAGTTCGTAGTGTAAACGGTTGAAGCGCGAAAGATGATCGGTGGTGCGCTTGGTCGCGTATTCTCGTGCCGTGCCGGTCTTCATTAAGAACGCCCAATCGCTGGATTGAGCGAGCAAAAGTTCGCGTGCGAGTTGCTTAAGTACGCGGTCGGTAAATTGTAGCGCAGGCGCTCCGCCTGCCAAATCCGTGCTCGGCAACCGGAGCGGTTGCCCTACAACAGCAGAAGCATTTGTGCGTGCAACATCACTCATGCGCTGTGCCGCAATCTGCAGCTGTGGATAGATCCACGCGTTGCTTGGATTAAGCCAAACTTCAAAATAGCCGTTCTCGCCCCATGTTGAAGCTGCGGGCTCACTGATTTGCTGCGTCGGATTCGCCGCCAGGTACTCGCTCGGCGTCGAGAGACAAAAGTCGCGTCCCTTCGCAGCGTGGCGAATGAATTGTTCTAGAAAATGGGGGCCTTCGAACCACCAATGCCCGAAAAGCTCGGCATCGAATGGTGCGACTACAATGGAATCAAACCCTCGGATTTCGCGGAGTTGACAGCGGCGTTCCTCGACAAAATGAATGGCTTGCGTTTCAGCGACTCTTTCCGCCGCGCCTGGATCGTATAGCTTCTTTTCGTCACCGCGCCCGGTGATGCGGTGATATTTCACGCCGGAGAATTTCCGAGCGCCGTGAGCAATCGGCCCCAAATGTTCCAACGGAAGGTCGAATCCGGCGTCGCGATAAAATTCACGGTAAGCCGGGTCGCCAGGATAACCTCCTTGCGCGCTCCAAACCTGCCGACTGGAATCCCGATCGCGCGCAAACGCGGCCGGACCCGCCGGCGTATAACAAGGTGCAAAAATCGAGCGACGCGGACGTGGCTTTCCAAACAACAAACCGTGTGTGTCGAGGACGAACCAGCGAATGTTCGCCTCTTTCAAGACCGATTCCAAGCCCGGTGCGTAAGCGCATTCAGGCAACCAAAAACCGGCGGGCTCGCCACCGAAAAGATCAATATAAATATCGCGTCCAATCAGAATCTGAGCGCGCGCTGCGGCTGTAGCCGCCGGCGCCGACTGCGAACTGCATGGCGAAGGCTTGGGGATGCCGAGGTCAGTGTCCTCGGCTGCAACCGGCTCCTCGAGCAGTGGAAGCAAGCCATGCGTGGCCGCTGAGGCAATGATTTCCAGCTCGCCACTTTCCCTCAGTTCTCGAAAAGAAGTAAGCAAATCACATTTGCATTCGTCGACAAAGAAGTGGCGGGTTTCGCCAAAGATCTTGAAATAAAAATCCGCAAGCTCGCGAAGGTGCGGGTGATTGCGATTCCGTTTTCGTTCGCGCGCAGCGAGATCAATTAACAGATCGAGATGCCGCACATAACGCTCGCGCAAAAGCCCATCCTGAAGCATCGCGCAGAGCGTGGGTGTGATCGACATGGTCAGCTTAAACCGCACACGCTGATCGACAAGGCGCTGCATCATGCGTAGCAGCGGGATATAACACTCTGTTATTGCTTCGAAGAGCCAGTCTTCTTCCAGAAAATGCTCGTGCTCGGGATGGCGAACGAACGGCAGATGCGCGTGAAGAATGAGCGCGAGAGAACCGGAAGACATTGCGGATTTCGGAGTGCAGACTGCGGATTGACGATTGGTTCCGCTATCAACTCACTTCGAAATCCAAAATCCGCAATCGGCAATCCGCAATTGTTACAGCGTCCTGCAAAAATCCTGGAAACGGTCCAGACCCTTTTTGATGACGTCTATACTGGTAGCGTAACTGAGCCGGACGGTGCGATCATCACCGAAGGCAGCTCCGGGAACGACCGCGACGTTGGCTTTGCTTAGCAGGCGGTCGGCGAAATTTTGCGATGTCAGGCCCAGCTGACTGATATTCACCAGAACGTAAAATGCGCCCTCCGGTTTAACTGCAGTGACGTTGGAAATCTTCGAGACACGGTCGAACATGTAATTGCGGCGCATATCGAACTCTTCCCGCATATCGACCAGTGGCTGTTGATCGCCCTTTAAAGCTGCGAGAGCGCCATACTGTGAGAAGGATGAGGGATTGGATGCCGTATGGCTTTGGATGGAATCGACCGCTTTCGCCACAGCATCCGGCCCTGCCAGATAACCAAGACGCCAGCCGGTCATCGCATAGGATTTGCTGAAGCCGTTGATTGTAATCGTCAGATCGTACGCTGCCTGGGAGAGCGATGCGATGCTTACGTGTTTCACATCCTCGTAGACAAGCTTTTCGTAGATCTCGTCTGACAGGATGTTAATGTCTTCTTCGGCGGCAACGTCGACAATTCCCTGGAGTTCTTCACGTGTGTAAACAGAGCCCGTCGGATTGCATGGGCTGTTCATGATCAACATCTTGGTGCGCGGGGTCATTGCATTTTCAAAGTCTTCGGCGCGCATTTTCCAAGCGTTGCGTTCGCTGGTCGGTACGATCACCGGTTCAGCGCCGACCAATCTGACCATCTCCGGGTAACTGACCCAATACGGCGCAGGGATGATGACTTCATCGCCGGGCTGGCACGTGGCGAGGATCGCGTTGTAGCACGCATGTTTTGCACCGTTACTCACGATGACCTGCGTGGCGCGGTAATTCAGGTCGTTATCGGCAGCAAGCTTTTCCGCGATTGCCTGACGCAATTCCGGGATGCCAGCACTGGGCGTGTATTTGGTAAAGCCGGCCTCCAATGCCTCGATAGCAGCCTTTTTTATGGGTTCGGGTGTATCGAAATCGGGTTCACCTGCGCCGAAACCGCAAACATCAATGCCTTCGGCTTTCATGGCTTTGGCCTTGCTATCGATTGAAAGAGTAAGCGACGGACTCAGTTGAGCGGCGCGTTCGGAAATTTCCATAGGAGTAGGGCTGGTTGTGAGATGGTTCAAAATTGGAGCGCAAACTATTGGCGGCGATAGAAGTTTTCAATCAGAGGTTTGAAATTATTCTCGTCGATTCGAACAATTCCCATTTCACGCTTTGCGTTCTCAAGAGAATCCGATGCGTGCGCGGCGTTGATCATAATGGTCTGGCCAAATTCTCTGCGGATCGAACCTGGCGGCGCTTTGGCGGGGTCAGTCGGGCCGAGTACGTCGCGAATCTTGCGCACAGCGTCCACGCCTTGATAAACAATGGCGATCGATTTTTCTGTTCCGGGAACGTCGCGTTCTTCGGGCGGACATTCGCTCGGTTTTCTCCCGGCCATGAATTCGACGATGCTTTCCCAATTCTCACGGCCACTTTTTGGACCGAGTTTTTTCTCCAGAACAGCCAGCACCGGCCCGTAGAATTCTTCTGCTTGTGCAACACTCATCTGGTGAACCTTGAATCCGATAATGGAAAGCCCCGAGCGAGAAAACACTTCGATCACGCCGCCCGGCCGCAGATTTGGAAACCTGAAATTGTCAGGCTTAATCAAAACCAAAGTCTTTTCGACCTGCGCATTCGCCGCGGAGGGGACGGCTCGGTCCAGAATTCCCCCGTCAGAATCTGAAAATTCCGCCCACAGTTTCAAATCTCGCTCGACCGCTGTAGGGTCAAACGCCGCCAATACTCCGGGCTCAAAGTAAGTTACCTTGCCCGAATCATCGGTGATATAATCGCCGTAGGTATCACGAATCGTTTCGCCGCTGGTCCGCTCATGCACGATGTGGCCAACGGTGTGATGAATCTTTTCCACAGCGTCGGGGCCGCGAAAAATGAGAAACAACACACGAGCCTGCTGCCCGTTTTTCTCGCCGGTAAAATTCCTGAGTACGTAATCGCGAATTAACTCTTGCGTCGCGCGATGAGACGGATCGGTCTCGGTCACGATCGTCTCGGCGTAGCGTTTGGCTAACTCCACACTCGGCGCGAACATCCGGCCGCCAACCAGGTCGAGTCCTGTGCGAGAAATCAGCCGTCCCACGATGCCGCCGGTGCGCGATTTGCGCATCGAATGCGGTGTGACGGCGACATAGGCAAGTTGTTCGTTCTGCATACTGTCTGTTTCTGCCGCGGCTCGTGATTAAACCGCGTGAAATGCAGAGAACCCGAAGCCGCCAAGGCTTGAAGAACCTAGCTGGCCGCGTTTGCCAGCGCAAATTTTTGTTTTGTTTGTAGCGGCGGTCTGACCGCCGAAACTAAGCCGAGGCGGCTTGTAATTTTCGGATAGCACTTCTCAACTTACACACTTTCCGAAAATTTATGGCGGTAACAGCGCGACGCCACAGTTGGCCAATATAGCGATCCATTTGCCGCGGCGTTTCACGTTCACGATCTCGATGTGTTTCCGCCGGAGAACACGAAGGAGTTTGTCTTCCTGCCTGCGTAACACGCCGGAAAGAATAAGCCAATTGCATCGTTTTAGGTTTGGCAGGATCTCAATCAACAACTCGCTGTATAGATTTGCGGCGACAACATTTTTCCTGTTGGTCGGGATCCGTTTGCGGAGATCGGCCAGGCGAAAATCAACGTTATTGATTTTGTTGAGGTGAGCGTTCGCTTTCGCGATCGAAACCGCTCTCGGGTCGATATCAATCCCCATCACACGTCCTGCGCCGAAGCGCTTCGCAGCGAGCGCGAGAATCCCGCTTCCCGTTCCAAGATCGGCAAGCGACCAACCATCATTCCATTTGCGCGTCAAATGTTCGAGGAGCCGAAGCGACATGGCCGTCGTTGCATGTTCTCCTGTCCCGAAAGCAGCGGAAGCGGGAATGACGAGCAAAGTGGCACGCCGGGCGTTCGATCTTGCTGTTGCGGTCATCCTGAGTCGCGCAGACGACGAATGACCTCTCGCTGACTGATGGGCGACACAAGGTAATCGGCGTGATTTCCGGGATTTGTGAGAGGTTCCTTGCTTCGCTCGGGATGGTCGGGCAGCTGAAATTAGCAGCCGTTTTCCAATCTTGATAGGTTTCGACTTGGCGGGATCCGCGAATCGTTTAAGCCAATCGCGTGGCCATCGCTCGATTCGTCCACCGAATTCTTGGACGAGTTTTCGGGACTCATTGAGTGACGAAGAGGCAACTTCGAGTTGCAGGCGCTTATGCCTGGGTGTTGAGATAGTCACAAGTTTGCCGTTTGACCGCTCTTGCAAGATGCTCTCGTGAGCATTGAGCCAGCCGGGCTCAACTTGTTTGCGCCATAAATGCATCGTTTCGAAGAAATGCCGGTGTACCCGATGCTTGGATGCGAGGCCCCAAAATCAGCGGGTGACGAGGGTCGAACTCGCGACTTTCTCGTTGGCAACGAGACGCTCTACCACTGAGCTACACCCGCAGTTTTGAGAGGGAACAAATAATGTCCAGCCGCTCGCCGGGCGCAACTTTTAATTGTCGCCGGAGGGTTGAAGTAGTTGAATCCAAATAGAGGGCTGAGCGCATCCTATGATCAAATCATCCACTATGAATAAGTTTATCATTATCTACCTTTGTTCCCTCGCACTGGCTGCAGATTCATTTGCGCAAACTCCGAGTGCCTCCCCAGGCACAAGTACAAGCACCCCTGCAGCAACGGTTCCAATCTCGCCGACTTCCACGCCTGCGAGTAAGATCGAGCAAGCGATCAGAAAGAAGCACAAGAAACACTTTGGTTTTACAATCGACGACCATGATAAGGACCTGAATAGCCTTGATCGGCTCGGCCACGAAAAGTCGGGGGATATTCCAGAGTTCGTGATTCCAATCGTCGCCATCACGCTACTGACAGTCTTTGGCGCGCCAGTTCTGATTGTCGGGCTAATTCTTTATTTCAGTTTCTCCAGATCGCGCGCGCTCCACAGAACAGTGCGGATGATGGTCGAAAAAGGGCAGCCCGTGCCTGAGGCCTTGCTGAATCCACCACCGGCCCAACGGCAGCGTTCCGATGTGCGCCGAGGCGTTGTTCTCACGATGATTGGCATAGGCCTGATGGTGTTTTTCGGGGCCGTAAACGATTGGGAGGGCGGCGCGTGGACTCTTGGTCTGATTCCATTTCTGATTGGAGTAGGCTATTTGCTTGTATGGAAGCTGGATACAAAGAAGGACAACCCGCCGCCGGTACCGTAATCTGCGGCCGTGGAGCTGACTGATGCAGACTTGGTCGCACGAGTTCTTGTCGATGACGATCAGCACGCGTTCGGTGAGCTGGTTCGGCGGCATCAATCCCCTGTGCGCGGGTTGCTACGCCAACTTACTCGAACCGATGTTGCTCTCGCAGACGATCTGGCGCAGCAAACGTTCCTCCGCGCCTATAAAAACATCCGCAGTTTTCGCGGTGAAGCGCGCTTTTCCACGTGGCTTTACCGGATCGCGTACAATTGTTTTCGAGAGGTTGCGCGCGGGCGGAAGGAACTTGTGGGAATCGATGAAGAACAACTGCAAACCCAACACGATCCGCAGGTGGCCACTCCCGGCTTGAGACACGACCTTATGCGCGCATTGAGCTTACTTCCATTGAATGAACGCTCTGCAGTTTTACTTTGTTGTCAGAACGGTCTTTCCCACGATGAGGCTGCCCGTGTCTTGGACATCCCCCTTGGTACGGTGAAAACGAATGTTCTGCGGGGGCGCGAGAAATTAAAACGAATGCTTGCCGACTGGGGTCCAAACTAATTAAATATGAATCAGGTGAACCAGGAAGATTGGCTCGATCGACAGTTGCGCGAGGCGGCACCGTATATCGATGACGAAGGATTTACTTCCCGAGTGTTGCAACAGTTGCCGCCGCCCCGGGCCGGTCACGATCTGCTGCGAGCTGCTATTCTTCTGGGAATGACGCTCCTGGCGAGCTTGCTTGCCTATGTTGCTTCGGGTGGTGGCCGCTTTGTCAGTGTCACTCTTGAACGTCTGGCGGTTCTGCCCGCTTTATGGGTTTTTCTGCTTGCTCTCGCTAGCGGTCTCATGATCGCAGCTGTCGGAGCCACAGCCGCAATATCTCAGGGCCGGGCACTGCAGAGCTAGTTTTCTCCGGATCTAGAGCCAAGGCTTCCACTACCAGTGCAAAGTTTGCGGGCCTGCTGCACGTCGAGTTCGATCTGCCGAACCAACGCGTCGAGATTTTCGAATTTCTGTTCTGGCCTCAAATACTGCACAAAGCGCACTTCGATATCCTTGCCGTAAATGTCATGATCAAAGTCGAGCAGATAAATCTCGAGCACGCGCTCGGCTTTCTTCCTGCTCACTGTTGGTCGATACCCAAGATTTACTACACCAGGATGGACCGTTCCATTCATAGTGGCCTGAGCGAAATAGACCCCATTTGGGGGAAATTGCTCGCTGTGAGCGCTTAGATTCGCCGTTGGGAATCCAATCTTTCTGCCGAGATTTTCACCGCGTACTACTGTGCCGAGAATCGTATACTCGCGGCCCAGCATTTCGGCCGCCGTCACAAAATTACCTGCTTCGATAGCGTGACGGATCGCTGTGCTGCTCACGAGTTCGCCGTTCGCGAGTTTAACAGCAGGAATTCCGATGACTTCAAAGTCGAGTTGCGCGCCCAGTTCTTTTAACAGCGTAAGATTTCCGCGGCGGCCCTTTCCGAACGACCATTCATGTCCGACGCAAATTTCGCGCAGCGGTTTCGAGTGCGTCGCGAGTTGCTGCACAAAGTCGCCCGGCGGCGTTGCAGCGAATGCCTTGTCGAATTGGAGGATGAGCAGATGCTGGACACCGAGGTCGCGAATCAATCTTATCTTGTGTTGCGTTGCAGTGAGCAGATGGGGAGCCTGCGTAGGCCGAAGCACTTTCATGGGATGCGGGTCGAAAGTAACGACGACCGGAGTGCCATTTGCCGATCGGGCGTGCTGGGCAGAAGTGGAAATGACCGCTTGATGCCCACGATGGACACCGTCAAAAACACCGATGGCGAGAAAGAGTGGGCCAGGCAGATGCGATAATTCGTCGATGGATCGAAGTGTTTCCATCAATAAAATGACGAATGACGAATGACGAATGACGAAAGAAATCGGAATGGCGAAGGGTGACCATATTGGTCCGCACGTTTTCGTCTTTCGTGCTTCGTCATTTATTCACGCTCCTCGCATCCGCGATACGTCTGGGAGACTCAGCAGTCTGCTCAAAATTTCCTCGCGTGGCGCATCTCTGATTTGAGCGACACTGATGGCGTTAGCAACATCGAAGCGCCCGGATTTTATACGTCGCAACGATTTCAGGTGTGCGCCACAGCCCAGGGTCTCGCCGATATCATGAGCGTAAGTGCGAACATAAAAACCTTTACTGCATAGCACGCTAAAATCGATGTCGGGCAGCGCAATTCGATCGATTGTGAAGCGATAGACGTGCACAAGGCGCGGCTCCCGTTCGACCACTTTTCCCTGACGCGCCAGCTTGTACAACGGCACGCCGCCATGCTTTTTGGCGGAAACCATCGGAGGCAGCTGGTAAAAATCGCCCCGAAATTTTTCAAATGCAGCGCGAATTTGGCTTTCGTCTAACGCGGGGACCGATCGTTGCTGGATTACTTGTCCCTGCCGGTCCTGGGTATCAGTCGTTACTCCAAGCACGAACGTTCCGGCGTATTCCTTGTCTTCGCTCATGAGCAAATCCTGAACCTTTGTGCCCCGTCCTACAGTGATCAAAAGCAAGCCAGTCGCTATGGGATCAAGTGTTCCGCAATGACCGACTTTCCTGACCTGAAGTTTTCTGCGCACCAGAGCAACGACATCGTGCGAAGTCATTTCCTCGGCCTTGTCCACGAGCAGGACGCCGTCAGGAGTTACGGAAAGAGACATAGTCACAAGTTCTCGTCGTTCCGAGCGAAGTCGAGGAATCCCGTGGCGAAACTACAAACGTCGTTCCGCGGGATCCTTCGAATCCGCTGCGCTTCGCTCAGGATGACGGTGGTCGATAAGCTGCCACCCTATCACATACTTCTTGCAGCACGCGCTCCTCGACCTCGCGCAGTGTTCCGCGCACGCGCGCGCCGGCCGCGAGCGTATGTCCTCCGCCGCCGAATTTCTGGCAGATGGCGCAGACGTCGACCGCATCTGTTTTGGAACGCATGCTCACGCGCACTTTGCCATCGGTGAGTTCTTCAAAGAAAACCGCAACGATAACGCCGCGCACCGCCCGCAGATGATCAATCAGGCCTTCGTTGTCCTCAGGAAGTACGTCCAGCTCAGCAGCTGTCTTCAAGGTAAGACTAAAGCTTGCAACGCGATCTTCCTGCTGGAACCGCATGTTGCGCAGGAGCTCTCGCAAAAGTTCCAGACGCCGGCGTGGATAATTTTCGTAGAGTTGCTGATTTAAGCGTCCAACATCGAGACCTGTGCGAATCAGTTCAGCTGCAATCTCAAAAGTGTGTGCGCTGGTTTTTGGATATTGAAACGAGCCTGTATCTGTGGAGATCGCGGCGTAAAGGTTTTCAGCGATATCTCGGTTGAACGGCAGGCCCTGGCTCTTGATCAGACGAAAAATGATTTCTGCTGTGGCGGGGGCAGACGTATCGATATGGACCACGTCGCCATAACCTGGGTTGCTCAGATGATGATCGATGTTAATCCAGATTTTCGCCGACCGGACTGCAGTCAGAGCGATGCCGAGCCGGTTTTGAATTGCCGTGTCGAGCGCGATTGCAACATCGAAGTCTTCTGGCGTGGAAGGCGGCTTGGTCAGCAACTCTCCCCTGGGAAGAAACGAATACTTCTCCAGCATTCCATCTTCGTTCCATACGCGAACCTCTTTGCCGAGTGCTTGAAGAGAAAGCGCCAGCGCAAGCTGGCTTCCCAACGCGTCGCCGTCAGGACGAACGTGACCCAGGATCGCGAAGCGCTGATGCTCGCGCAATACCCGGCCAATGTCTTCGAACTTGGAGAGACTCACTCCTTTTCACCTTGAGACGCTTCCATCTCTTGCATGATCTCGATGACCCGCGCGCCGCGCTCGATGGAGTTATCGAGATGAAAAATAAGATGCGGCGTGTATTTCATCGTGACGTGTCTGGCAAGTTCCGCCTGTAAGGTAGCTCGATGCGCTGTGAGCTTGCTTATCACACTTTCGCCGGCCTCTGTTCCCAGAACGCTCACAAACACGTGCGCATTCTTTAAGTCTGATGTTACATCTACGTGATTGATGCTGACCAGAGCGCCTTCGAAGTTCATCTCTCGCGCAACGATCCCGCTCAACTCGCGCTTCACAACTTCGTTAACGCGTAGCATTCGGTGTTTCATTGTAGTCTTTCGCTGTCATCTTGAGCGGAGCAAAGCTCAGTCAAAGGATCCCATGAAATCATCTTGGGTTTCGCCACGGGCTTCCTCGACTTTGCTCCGAACGACTGCGTCACAATTTCTGGGCGATAGCCTCAAGCTGGTAGCACTCGATGACATCGCCTACTTGATATTCGCTGAAATCACCAAGCTTGATTCCGCACTCCAGTCCGGAACGCACTTCCTTCACATCATCCTGGAAACGGCGCAATGTTGAAAGCCCGCCGTCATACACAGGTTGTCGTCGGCGGAGAACGCGAGCCCGCGCCGCGCGAGCGATGCGACCATCGGTCACGAGACAGCCAGCGACAATGCCTTTGCTAAGTTGAAACACCTGCTTCACTTCGGCGTGGCCGATGACCGTTTCCCGATGTTCTGGCTCGAGCAGCCCCGCCATCGCTTCTTTGATCTGATCGAGCAGCTCATAGATGATGCTGTAAAGTTTGACCTGGACCCCTTCGCTCTTTGCGGCGGAAACCGCCATGTTTTCCACCTTCACGTTAAAACCGACTACTACTGCGTTCGAAGCGCTCGCCAGTAGAATATCCGACTCCGAAATTGGCCCTACTGCAGAGTGGATGACTTCAAGATCGATTTTCTTGCTTTCGATCTGTTTCAAAGCTCCAATCAGAGCTTCCAGCGAACCTTGAGCGTCGCACTTGAGCACGATGCGCAAGACTTTCTTACCGCCGGTAGCCTCAAGCAGGCTTTCAAGAGTCGCCCGTTTTGGAACTGTCAATTTGTCGGTGCGCTTCGCCACCAGGCGTTCCTCGCTCAAAGTCTTTGCCGAACGTTCGGAATCCATCACAAGAAGTTCATCGCCCGCGTTGGGTAGGCCAGTAAAACCAAGCACCTTCACCGGCATTGAAGGAGCGGCTTCCTTGACTGGCTTGCCGTGGTCGTCCAGCAGCGATTTTACTTTGCCGCTGTAATCTCCACAGATAAAAGGGTCTCCGGTTTTCAGCGTCCCCATCTGCACAATGACGGTAGCAGTCGGGCCGCGCCCGGCTTCGACTTGTGCTTCGATCACCGTGCCTCGAGGAGTGGCGGTGGGGGAAGCTTTAAGTTCCATCACTTCCGCCTGCAACGCGATCATCTCAAGCAGGTGGTCGATTCCAGTGCCCTTCGTTGCGGAGACCGGGCAAACGATCGTTTCGCCTCCCCAGTCTTCCGGGGTGAGGCCTTGTTCCTGCAGTTGTTTCTTTACTCTGTCGATGTTTGCCGAAGGAAGATCGATCTTATTGATCGCGACTATGATCTTCACGTGCGGTGCAGCCTTCGCGTGATTGATCGCTTCAATCGTTTGCGGCATGACGCCATCCTCAGCCGCAACGACGAGCACAACGATGTCGGTAACATTAGCACCGCGTGCTCGCATCGCGGTGAAAGCTGCGTGCCCGGGCGTGTCGATAAACGTCAGCGTCGCGCCATTGTGATTAACGCTATATGCGCCGATATGCTGTGTGATTCCGCCAGCCTCAGCTGCAGCGACACGGGTCTTCCGAATGGCGTCCATCAATGTTGTCTTGCCGTGGTCAACATGTCCCATGAACGTGATAATGGGCGCTCGCGGCTTGAGTTCTTCTTTCTTTTCAATGACTGGCGGTGGAGGCGCGACGACCACCTGTTCCACTTTGTGCACGCCGGCTCCTTTTTCCCGGCGCTCCTTTTCAAGAACAAAGCCGTGACCTTCCGCGATTTTCGAAGCGATATCTGGCTCGATTGTCTGGTTAACGTTCGCGAAGATGTTGTAACTCATCAGCTCCGCGATGAGTTGATGCGGCTTTAGCCCTAATTCGGTCGCCAGTTGCTTAACCACAATTGGCGGTTTGATAAGAATGACTTTTTGGGCCGCAACTTCTGGCTCGGCAGACGGCTCCGCGGCTGTTTCCACTGAAGCCTTTTCATCGGCGATGGCAGGCGCTTCAGTTGGGGACGGTTCAGCAGGCGCGGCCTTTGTTGGCGGAGCTGGCTTGGGAGTAGTCGGGGGTGTTTCGAGCGAGGCGCGAATGCGTGAAATTGGAGGTAGAACCGTACGTTTCGGTTTTGCCTCACCGTCTTCGGTCTTTTTGCTCGGTTTCTTCCGATCGATGAGTGAAAGGCTCTCTGCTTCGCGCAGCGAAGCTCGAGCATTTTCCGACGCCGATTTTGAAGGAGTGTGCGGCTTTGGTGCCGGGGCAGCGTCCTCCTTTATTTTTTGCTTTGGAAGTTGGTGTTTTGTTTTGGCGCCGGTTGCAGCTGGCTTGCGAGCAGCAGGGGTCCCACGCGCGGCTGGTTTGCGCGTTGCAGTTTTGCTGCTCGTCTTCGTTGCCATTCTTGTTCGTCTAAATTTTTGCTCATGGCCCGAGCTTCCCTAAACCAGAGCCATGTCTATTGTACGAGTTCCTGCCGATGGACGGCCTCGTAAATCTCACGTGCCTTTGTCTCATCGACCGCGAGAATATCCACTAAATCTTGTACATCCGCATCACGCAATCCCTCCAGGTTCGTAAAACCGGATTTTACCAGGGTAAGCGCCTGTTCTTCGGAAACGGGCAGTGCGCCGGCGAGAGTCTGCGCAGCTTGCGCCACTTTTTGTTCGACCACGGTCGTCGCCGACGTGTCCTTGCCGATGTTGATCTCCCAGCCTGTCAATCGCGAAGTTAACCGAGCGTTTTGTCCTTTCTTCCCGATCGCGAGCGAGAGTTGATCTTCATCAACGGCAATCTGCACACTTTTCTTCTCCGTATCGAAAACGAGATTTTTCACTTTTGCCGGTTTGAGCGCTTCCAGAATGTATTCCTTTGGATCGGAGCTCCAACGAATGATATCGACCTTTTCATTATTCAGTTCGCGGACGATATTTTTAACGCGCGAACCGCGCATGCCGACGCACGCCCCAACTGGGTCTACTTTGTCATTCGCGCTCCAGACTGCGATCTTGGTGCGATAGCCTGCTTCTCGCGCGATGCCGCGAATCTCCACGGTACCGTCCGCGATCTCGCTTACTTCCAACTCGAAAAGCCTGCGCACAAAATTCGGGTGGCTGCGTGAGACAACGATTTCCGGCCCGCGGATTCCATTTTCCACCGCGACAACGTACGCGCGAAGTCGATCGCCCACGTTGTAATCTTCCACTACGACCCGCTCGCGTTGTGGCATGATGGCCTCGAATTTTCCAAGGTCGAGAATGACGTCGGAACGATCGAAGCGCCTCACTGTTCCACTGACGATTTCGCCCGCGCGATCTTTGAATTCTTCATAGATCATTTCCTTCTCAGCCTGGCGAATCCGCTGCATCATCGCTTGCTTTGCGGTCTGTGCCGCGATGCGCCCAAAATTTTTCGGTGTCACCTCTACTTCGACGTCCTCGCCGACATTCGCATCCGGTTTGATCTTGCGCGCTTTCGACAACTCGATTTCGTCCTGCGGATTCGTGACTTCGTCGACGACCACAAGGTTTGCCAGCGCCCGGATTTCTCCAGTCTTCGGATTGATGTCGATGCGTAAATCGCGTGAAGCGCCTACGCTCTTCTTCGAGGCTGAGAGCAAGGCGTTCGAGACTGCCTCGAGCAGGATTTCGCGTTTGATCCCGCGCTCCCGCTCCAGATAATCAAGCATCGCAATAAATTCCGCGTTCATAAAACATGTAGCCCGCAGACTAAAAAGAGTGGGACGCCAGTTCCCACTCCGATCAGCGCGCGGACTCGACGCTTAACTTACCGTCTTAAGGTTTTCTCGTCAAGCTACCCACTGGTTTGATTTGACGTCCAAGGCTCAATATCGAACGTGCAGCACCAATGAATTCGCGCCCACGAGCCGTTCTTGTCGTTCTTCTGGTGTGGACGGTGATTTATTTACCAGCGCTTGGTTCCATCGCGATCAAAGGAGAAGAGGGACGACGCATCCTGCCGGCGATCGGGATGCTCAAGACCGGTAATTACATTGTTCCTGAGGTGGGAGGAAATCCATATTTCCGGAAACCTCCTTTGGTAAACTGGCTGGTAGCGGGATCCTTTCGAATTTTTGGGGTGCGCAACGAATGGACTGCACGTCTGCCATCGGCGGTTGCTGTGCTCGCAGTGGCGATTGCCTTTGTCACAGTGGCGTGTGGCAGCCTGGGCCCACGAGGATCGATCATCGCAGCGCTCGTTTGGATGACAAACATTGGAATGATAGAAAAAGGTCGGCTAATTGAGATCGAAGCTCTTTATATCTCTCTCTGTGGTCTTGCGATTATTTTTTGGCTGAGCTTTTTGGGGAAATCGCCGTGGCTCGTTTGGATTCCAGCCTCCATTTTTTTGGGACTTGGGCTTTTAGCGAAAGGCCCGATCCATCTTCTATTTTTCTACGCGATCGTATTTGCCGTCCTTTGGCAGATGAAAAAGTGGCCGCTTCTTATTCACCCGGCGCATTTCGTCGGGCTGACCATCATGCTAGGGATCTTCGCGGCTTGGGCGATCCCTTTTCTGCACAGTACCACGACGCATGTGGCAGCAGTGAAATGGTCGAATCAATTCACAGGCCGAATCCAAGGCATCGATTTCAAGTTCGTCACCTGGATTCAAAACATCCCGCGCGGTCTTATCTATTTTCTACCCTGGGTCCTTCTCTTTCCCTTCGTCAGGTTTTCAAAGTTTCACGATTACGCTGAGCGGCGGTTCGCCCGCGCTCTGGCGTGGGGGATAGTGGTTCCCTTTCTCGCTGTAAACCTCATTCCGGGCGCGGTGCCCCGGTATGGTATGCCGGTCATAGCCCCAGCTTCGTGGTTGCTTGCGATGAGCTACGCAGGACATGCGTTGCAATGGCCCGGGGAAAGGGCTGTGGTCGGCCAACGAACATGGTCCAAAATCGTTGCGCTTTTCGCCGGCGTTGGACTTGTCGTTGGAGGGATCGGTTATCCGCTGACGGCGGTAATCTTGAGAAACAGACAACAAGTGAAAAAGGCTGCCGCCGAAATTAACGCTCTGGTTCCTGCGAATGAGAAGCTTTATGCCGTGGACCCAGAATATCAGCCGGTATTCTTTTATGTGACGGCCCCACTAGAATATGTGAGTCGCGTCCAGGACCTGCCGGCTGACGCGCGTTATTTTGTTGTTCGACGTAACAAAGAAACGGCAGTGACAAGCGCATCACCGCGTGTGCGTCTGCGCGCCCGTGTGCAGGATTATCGCAAACGCGAGTTGCTTCTCTACGAAGTTGAACATTGACAGGCTGGCAGATTGGAATTGGTTAGCATGCTAACCAATTTAATCTACGTCGCATGTCCGATGACGAAACATTTGGGCCGCTGCTTCACGGGACTGCTCGTGCGTGGCGACTGAA
>JBKPLD010000059.1:0-10080 GCA_046731415.1 Verrucomicrobiota bacterium | reverse complement strand
ACTAATGATCCGAGTGTGCCGCTGCAACAAAAACTCTGCGTAATATCCCTAACGTTGCCGCCCGAGACGCCAAAATGACGATTTCTGGTCTGATACGGATTTTGAGCCTGCGTCAGCAACGGGGCGCAGACCAAAGTCGTTGTGAAAATGAAAGCTAAGGAGAATATTTTTGTTTTGATCATAGTGACTTCGCTTTTACCGAAATTACGGGGAAAAGGTCAAGAATTTTGTAGTTTCAAAATGCGGTCAGTCTTGTGTTTCTAGGATGGTGAATCGCTGCCCTCGCGAGTATGCGTCTGCGGTTTAATCCCGGGGCCACTTGCATCAGTATCGTGAGCAGGCCCAATTGTAACCGGCTTGGCCGAATTGACCGGTATGAGTTCCCACTAGTTTGACGGGAGGACCGTCCGGATCTCTCATTCACGCGATGGGTTTTCAGACCCGGCAAGTGGAGAGAAACCACCATCCCGGCCGCTGTGCGCGTGGGTGGGAATGACGAGCTATTGAGTAGCGATGAACAACGCTGACTTTCAGCAGCTGCCCAACTCGGAAAAAGAACACTTCTACAAGTGCAGGCACTGCGGCGAAATGGTGGACAAGCGCCAACTCGATGAAGTGCTCTTCCACGCAGATCACAAGCCCCGGCCTGATATTCAGTACGGCGGATCGAAACGGCTGCACGTTTACGAAGTCCGACCGCGCAAAGATAAACGCGGCTTTGATCTGATTTCCAAGGCGCTGCCGTTTGGTGGGCTCTGGTATACTCAAGTGGCAGACGCAATCGACTACGCGCAGCATCGCAGCCGTGCGCATGATGCTGTGATTCGCGTTTACGATGTGGCTGGCAACGTAATCGAGATGCACGAGCACAAGGGCGCTTTCAAAGAATGGTGAGCCAATAGTGTTTGGCATTTCGATCAAAACAAAAAGCCACCACGCGCTGAAGCGTGACGGCTGATTGTGAAATGCTGCCTTATTGGGGCGGGTGCAGCTCTATGGATTCTTGACCACTTGCGGCACAGGTTTGCTCGCTTCAAGCTGAGCGCTGACTCTTTGGATTTGCGCGGCGTCCTCCTCAAGACGCGCAGTCAGTTGCGCAATCGTTGCTTGAAAATCTTTTTGTTGTTGCGCAACGGTGGCCTCCAAGCTCTGCACTTTCTTGTGCTCTTTGAGGAACTCGTTAAGTAACATGGCGTTGATTGCGTTGTAATGTACGCTCTCGATTTGGCCCTTTCCATTGCGAACAGCCAGGTGGGGATCGACTTTGGCCACCTCCTCAGCGATGAGGCCGTAGTTGGGATTTTGGGTTCGGTCGACCTCTTTCTTGTAACGAAACGTAACGGGTTTGAGCCGGTAAAGCGTTTCGCTGGCGTTGTCCATCGGTTTGATATCCTCCTTATAGCGTCGCGAAGAAACGTCATGGCCAAGTAAGCCCGTCGCTGTGTCGATGGTGACAGCGGCAACGCTACCGCCTATACCCTGCGAGGTACCGGCAATATTGCCGATATAGGTGTGAAAGCTTTCGTTGGTAACACCAAAAGGAGGGGCTTGACCCAAGCCGAGATAAATGTTGCCGTCGCCAGTTTCGAGGCCCAAGCCGGAACCTGCGCCAATGGCTACGTTGCCGAAGCCGACATCAAGATCAAAGAGCGCGTGAGGGCCAACGGCTACGTTGGCGAAGCCATCGGTAAGACCAAAAAGCGCTTGATAGCCAAATGCGTCGTTACCCCGGTTGTTGGGCCCATTGACGTTAGCAAGCGCCTGAAACCCGACGGCCGTACTGGCGCCAAGGTGCGGGTCACCACTAAACCCGCTTACCATGCTGCCCAACGCTTGATAACCCACCGCAGTGTTGCTGCTGGAGTCAGTGTTGCTTTCCAGTGCATGCGAACCGACAGCGGTGTTAGGACCAAGATCAAAACCCTCGACGCTTGTCTCTAGGGTACCTCCCGTGGTGTTATCGTGGAGTGCAAAGGCGCCAATGGCTGTGTTGGCGTCGGCGGTGTTGTTCAGGAGCGCAGCCGCACCCATGGCCGTGTTGTCGGAGCCGGTGGTGTTTAAAAAAAGTGCCGTAGCGCCAACGGCTGTATTATTATCCGCGGTGTTGAGGTCCAGCGCTCCAGCGCCAACAGCGGTATTGAAGTTATTGGCGGTATTGCTAAACAGCGAAAACGCGCCAAATGCGCTGTTTCCAGTGGCAGTGCCGGTAACAAACGGCATAGCCCTGTGACCGTCCGCCGTGTTTAACACTCCGCCTACAGCTCCTGGATCTGGTGTCTCTGGAGCTGGAGCGGCTTGCGCGTTTGGCGAAAACGCAAAGCATGCCAGCCCGAAGAGGACCGCGATGATATTTCGTTTTTTCATAATTAAGTTTTTTCTTTCAGTTGTTTTGGCCTTCCGTGAGTTCCCCTGCGCGTGCCCCTGCTCACAAATGGGAGGAGCCCCGCATCCACGGAGCGAGAACGACAACCATCGCGTCTCATTTCTGAGCGATTACTCATTTCTGAGGGAGAGCGTTTTGCCAAAATGCAGATCGTATGTCAAGCACCGATGCCGACCAAACCCGCCACCAAAAAATGCATAGCTACGCGGTGCGTCATTTTTGGAGCCACGATTGCATCCTGTTTTCCTAACCAGTTTGAATGTTCGCTTGCGGACCCGCAATCGTTGCACATCCGGTTCGCTATTAGCTGTTTTTAGGTCCTCTCAGTGCGGATGGGCAATCCGTTAGCGTTACCACACTGGCAAGCGCGTCATTGCCGTATTGTTGCCATCTGATGCCGAAACTAAGAGTTGGGGTCATTAAAGGCATTGTAATCGGTGGCGATTTCAACACGAACCATGACCAGGCGATGTTCGCAGCGGAAAGAACGCTGAACGCTCTTACAAATGCTGGATACCAAAATGGTTTTGAAGCACTACCTTTATCGCAACGAGTAACTCACCCAGGGAGCCATGGATTTCCGGACGCTATTTTTGACTTCTTGTTTGTGAAGGGTTTGGCAGGATCGCAGCCCGCGATCGTTCAGACCAAGCGTCAGATCATTGGCCGGTGACACGACGTTTGTTCTTGCATTAAGTCTTGATAGACACGGCGGAGTAAGACCTTGCCAACTTGTGTGCTTTCCGCCAAACTTCCCTCTATGTGCCACGACTGGAGCATCTGTTACAGTTCGCGAACGGTTGCTGAAAAGATTGCCAATCTTCTCGATTACTAGCTATTCTCATTGGCGTGAACAGACCAGATATTTATGAAACTTGAATTCATTCCTCTTTTAACGTGGATCACCGGCCTAGCTGTGTACGTAGGCAGCATCCGCTTCGTTGTAATTCGCAAACTAATGGACATGGGAAGCGGGGGTGATTCTTCTCAAAAAAATTCATATAAGATGTTCTTAAGATTGCTTATTCCAGTCGATTTAGTGTTGCTCGCGGCAGGCGCGGCCCTCTTTTTGCACATCTTTTGGATAAGCCTTTTTGGGGGCGCCGCGCCAGCGTGGTTGCTTCCAATTGTCAGCTGGTGTTCCTTTATTGCGCTACTTCTCCTTATTGCACATCACGCGTTTTCTTGGTATCGCACCTTATTCAAATAACTGCCAAGGTCGCGTCCCTTTCTAAGGGCCTGTTTCGAGAGGTTTATAGGGGGGCTTCGCTCAACCTAACGCAACGAACGCCCGTGGACCACCTCAACGTGGTTGCCACGACACCCTGCCGTGGCTTATGGCTGTCTCGTTAAGTCCTGTGAATGCCACCTGTGTTTATCGATGAAGAAACGAGGCGATAAAAAGCATGAACCTCATCTAAGAATCGCGTTGCCAAAAAATAAGAAATATAAAAAAAACCAATAAGAAAGCCGCTACAGCCAACAACCGGAACAAAACCAAGAAGAAAAGTGTTAGCATTATTTTTTACCTGCTTGCTCGGTGTATTTACAGTATTGGGTGGGATTTTTTATCTGATACCAAGGTTAGACGTTTCTCCGGGACCAGATTCTGGGCGTGTTGAGGATCCGCTAGGAGCTGCCCTGACACTGACTAACAATGGTTACATCACGATAAAGATAGATCGGGTATCCACACTCGTGTATGATTGGGCAAATCAACGAGGCGCGGTGCATTTGTGCTCACCCTTGGCACCGTGCATCACCGTCAGGGCGGCGCCGCCGCCCGCGCCCGATCGTACAGTTTTAGCCATCTATAACGTTTAAAAATGCCGTTATTCGTAAACGTAGTTTGAAGAATATTCCATTCTGGCAATGGCTGGGATACATCACAAGCAGGGAGGGAGATGTTGAAGTTGTCGGGCCTATAAGGATTGAGGCAAAAGCTGCCGCCCAGCCTCAATTGTCCGCTGTTCATAGGTCCATTTTCTCCGATAGACACATTTGCCCAATCCCCCACTACGACAGGCGTCTTCAACGGTTGACCTCGGTCGCCACGATATCGAATAGAACCATGAAAAATATTGGCAAAGCTTCTGCCCTGATCGCGGCTTAAGCCCAGCCACCAAACAGTGTTCGGTTTGACCAACTGACGCACATAATAGGTGGCTCCGTCGCTCGTTGCCCACACGCCAGTCAAATCGGCATTCGGACGGGAGAAACTCCAATCTTGGAGGATGTCAATTGAGTATACGGGATGGATTTCGACACCTGCGGGCTCGCTCACATCAACAGGGCCGCAGGTAACATGGCCACAATCAATCACTAGAACACCAGTCACTCTTACGTGTTTACCTGGAGGTAGATTTTGGTTAAAGATTCTAGTAGGAACGGGACCTGAAGCGTAAATGTCTACGTTTCCATTTATAGGTGTCCCGTTCCAGAAAATAGCGTTTGCACCATTCTCCATCCAACCAGGCAGGAGGATTTTGCCAGAATCCCCATTCGAACAAGGATCTCCTGTCCGTCCGTACATAATTGGCTCGCAATGCACATCATTATCATTTATGCCCATTTTGGCTTTGATCTCGTTCGGATCGACAGAAAGCCATCCATCAGTCCAAAAGCCACGCTGTGCTTCTAGATTCCGCCTATCGACTCTTATGTTAAAATTAATGTCTCCATCACAATCCCGACCTCCGGGAAAGCAGTTGAAAAAATCTGTGTAACTGCGGCTGGCGCCAGCGGGATAACAACACTTCAAATCTTCTGAAACATATCCAAACATAACCACATTGTCTTTATACGGCTTCAAATCACCGCCATCGAGCAGAGTGGGGCCAGCACCATTGTTCTTTCTCACCTTGCTGAATTTGCAACGGATATCACGTGAGGAGGCTACTATGTTATCACACGAAGGTTGAGCTGTTTGGGTCGGAATCACGAGATTCCATGTAGATGGACCGGAACCCCCAGGCGGTTGCTTCTGGAGTACTGGCGCTCCGAGGATGGGGGCGGTCACAATGCGCAACGTAAGTGTTCCATTCGAATGGTTACTTCCGCGAGGGACATCCGCCCAATCACCGGCGATGGTATCGCCCGTCAGTCTTCCCCGAAACACATTCGTATAGGCAACGCCCTTCCGAAAATCCTCGAGGCCCATGCGGGATTCAGTGCTCATCCCAACCCACCACACGATGTCATTCAGTTGGCGGACATAATAGAGTCCACCATCGTCGGCGGACCAAGTGCCCGTCAAGTTGTAGCCGCAGACTGCTGGCGAAAGCGCAAAGCACGCTAGGGTGACGAAAAATAGTCCAATTGTTTTTTGTTGAATCGATGGGGACATGTCTTCTTCCTGGTTCCCCGCTGAGCTGATTCTTTGGTTCTGCGGGTCGGGAAGAGGCAAAGAACCTAGCAGGGGAAGAGTCCTCCGCCTGATTCAGATCCGTTGAGCGACGCCGAGTTTGCAAAAAATCTCGCCTGCTTGTCAAAACAATTCGCGGGAAGCGCAAATAGCCGCTTCCAATTGCAGAAACGCAGTCAGCTTTTCATCGGCGTGCACAACGAAACGCCATCTGTGCGCTGACTTTCATCTGTGAGCTATTAATTCCCAGTACCCTCGACATCTCGATTTTCATGACTAGATGCACTTCTCACGCGACACGAAATCGTAAAGTATTCCGGCGAGTTGTCAGATCTCCCGACGATTTCTAAACGTTTGGAATTTCTGCGAAACATTAAACATAAGTCTCGGAGAGAATCATTAGGAAATAACACGTCAAAGCGCCACGAATCGGAATCGTAGGCATGCGCTTGGCAATTTATTGATCTTAGCCAATGCTAAGTTAACAGTGATGGAACTTAGCACTAACGTATAAGTTAGTTCGCGACATTGTCAGGATTGGCCGTGCTACGTTAACGACATAGTCATTGTCCTATGCGCAAGCGTATCCCCGTCGGAAATCTTGACGAGTTCTGCTAACACGTCGCTTCGCCAATATCTTTGTGCAACCTCTTCTGCAATGACATGCGATATGCACTAAACGCGCTGTGGTAACACGTCGGCAATTGCCACTGCGGCCCTGATGAAACCTCTAACGTCTATTTCCTCACTTACCCTTGCTGGTTTGTGGGGTGCAGTTCTTCCAATAACCGCGCAGGTTAACGTTACGCAGGAGCATAACCATCTATCACGCGATGGCCTTTACATCGATTCAGCCTTCACGCGATCCGCTGCTGCTAACGTGACACGGGACTTGAACTTCAATGGTACTATTTCAGGCAATGTTTACGCGCAGCCGCTTTACATCGAAGGCGGTCCGAGCGGTAGGGCGAGGGTTATTGTGGTGACAGAATCGAATAACGTCTATGCACTCGACGCTCTTACTGGCACCGTGATTTGGCAGCGAAACGTCGGCGCTCCTGTCACTTCAGGTTTGCCGTGCGGCAACATTAGTCCGCTTGGTATCACTGGCACGCCTGTTGTGCATCTTGCTTCTAGGTCATTGTTCTTCGATGCCATGATCAATGGCGTGACCAAGAAGCATTTCATTTACTCGCTAAATGTGGATACCGGCGCGGTTCGATCGGGTTGGCCGGTGGATGTAAATGCCAAGGCTCAGTATAACGGCACGGCCTTTACTTCGCTAATCCAGAACCAGCGTGCCGGGCTTGGGTTGGTGCATGGTGTGGTGTATGTGCCATATTCCGGGCACGGAGGGGATTGTGGCGTTTATCACGGCTGGGTTGTTGGCGTGCCGGTAGGTAATCCTGCCAGTGTGACTGCGTGGGCGACAACTGCGATTGGTGGCGGCATCTGGGGTCATGGCGGGGTTGCCAGTGATGGCACTGATATGTTCGTAGTCACCGGGAACACCTTTAACACTAATCAGCTCTGGGCCCATGGTGAAGCGATCATTCGTTTGCAACCAGGACCTGTCTTTGACGGTTCTCCTACTAATTATTGGGCGCCTACCAATTGGTTTAACCTCGACCAGACAGACACCGATCTTGGTGGGTGCGGTGCGGTGCTGATCAATGTTCCGGGCGCGATACCTTCAGGGCTGGTGCTCGCGCTGGGCAAAGATGGCAAGGCTTATTTGCTTAGACGCAACAACCTTGGCGGTATCAGGGCGCCGATAGTCAGCGCGAATGTTGCCAATTCCGTCGCGGGTCAATCGGCTGCTGTCTATCGCACCGCCCGGGGAACGTATTTTGTTTTTCGCAACGGAACATCAGGTGTTTCGGCTTATAAAATTACGGGTACCAGTCCGCCGCAAATAGTTCCTGCCTGGACAGTCAACCAGAACGGTCAGGGTTCGCCGTGGGTAACAACAACCGATGGAACGAACAATGCGATTGTGTGGGTAGTCGGCGCCGGGGGCGACGAGAGGTTGCACGGCTACAATGGCGACACAGGCGCTGTCATTTACGCTGGCGGCGGGGCTAACGAGCTAATGACTGGAACACGCAAATGGAACACCGGCATCGTCGCTCGCCGTCGGATCTACTTCGCCGCCAGCAACAAAGTCTATGCCTTTGTCGTTCCGTGAGCGACCCCCCCACACGCAGCAGCAATTACCCGTCCCATCGCAATCGCAACACAACAACGTGCGAATCGCTGCAATAATTGCCTTAGACGTTTTCGCATGAAAGCAACGATAGCCTCTCTGTATCCCATTGATCGAGTTCTAGAAACGCGGTCAGCTTTTCATCCCACACGCGCAACGAAATGCTTTCCGTCGTTTACACCGGCCACACAAATAACTCGACGAGTCACTCCCAAGGACCTGGACCGCGTCCGAGAAAGTAACGGAAATGTTTCTTTTGTTAGCGGCCACGGGATTGGATCCTGCCCACCATGAAGACCGCGGATAGCAAACAGCACGGCCTCGAGTTGATCGAGGCCCAACCAGACACGAATGAAACTAGACTCCGCGAAGTTGAATCCAGAGGCAAAACGCCATACTTCGTTCTGTCATTCGAAACCTTCCAACAGCTCTGCGAAGCGGGAGACGACGGAAGTATATATGTGTGGCCTGCTGCAATCGGAAATGTTCTTTGCGTGTACCGCAAGAGCATTTCGGAAAATGTACCTAATGGACTGAACGTCATTCTCCCTCTAGAGAATAAGGGTACAACTGGCCGCTGGATTCGCATAGAAACGACTCTTAAGGACTGCTTGCTATGTCAAGAGCCAGACCTGAACTCTGGATCGCGGCGAATTTTTCTAAGATATCGATACGAGCGTGCACTGCATGGAACGCCAGCCACCCTCAAACTTACGTTCAAATCGTCTGACGGCCACAAAGCACGCACACGTATAAAACAGTCCATGGCGAATTCGTTTTCGAGCGAGTCGATCCACGATGAAAACCGACGAGCGTTATGCGTTAATTTTAAACATTTGTTCGGCGAAATCGCGTGTACGCTAGTGCTCAGAGCGAGCCATACAGTCCGCTGTGGTATCGCGGCCCAAACGCAATCAGGGATGCAATCGGAAACGCGAAGCACCGCAGTCGTTCACATGATGCTGTGATTCGGGTTTACGATAAAGATGGCCCCGTGATCGAAACGCACGAGCACAAGGGCGATTTCAAAGAACCGCTAGTGCGTCTTTTTCGGCTCTCACTCCTCAAGTCATAGCGCCCGTTACTCACCGTGTTTGAGCTTGTAGCCGATAACAACTCCGACGAGAGCGAAGAGTAGGTATATTAATGCTTGCAAGAGTATCGCACCATGCGTCTTCGCCAGTTGGCGACACGCCACTGTGCCAGCTGAAACCCGAACGGCCGTCCATCCCCTATTTCGCCTAGACGCACTGGCTCGGTCAGTGTTGTGCCTAGAGGATTTTCCCAATCATAGATCGTGAATTTTATTGTCCCCGGCGTCGAGGTGTCCCACTGAAAACGTGACTTCTTCTCGCCAGTTGTTACGAAACGGATCCTAAGTGTCAGGGGTTGCCCGCCGAGCGTAGTGTTTATGAGCGCTTCTTCATTATCTGCGATTAGCAGCGATTCGCTCAGCAAAACCTCTCGACCAGCAATAAACATTGTGTTCGAAAGTGCGTTGGTCAGGATGCGAACGCAAACGATTAAACTACGAATTCATCAATTGCCCATCGAATCGCCGCTTCGAGTTCGGCAAATGCCGTCAGTCGTTCGTCAGCCAGAACGGTGAATCGCTGACCGCCGGGAGCGTACACGTCCGCAGTGAAGAGGACACGGCCAGTCGAATCGCTCTCACTTGAGCAGCCCCAACTCCATCCAGCTTTGCTGAGATTGTCAGCGATGATTTCCCAATACTTCAATCCGACTTAAGGATGATCTTAGCACGCAAGCGGCGTCCAGTTTTCCGTGAGACTGTTATGAACCGAGAGTTTTTTTGATTAAGAACCGCGCCGGCGATAATAATGCCTACAGATCATGGCTAAAACTAAAAAGAGAAAGGCACCCAAAGGCCGCGCCGCGGCTCAAGAAACATTAAGTCAGCTTTGGGATGAGCATGTGCAGCATGAGTTCTCCACGCGTAGCCACGAGGACACACTCCGCACGATGGCGGAAGACGCTTACGTTAACCACATACCTGTGTTAACCGGCGGCTCGGGTCACGATGAATTGCGCGAGTTCTACTCAAAACGTTTCATTCCACAGATGCCGCCCGACACCGAGATGACGCCGGTCTCGCGAACCATCGGA
>JBKPLD010000058.1:0-36147 GCA_046731415.1 Verrucomicrobiota bacterium | reverse complement strand
ACGTGGATGCCAGCATTCAAAACGACAAGGAATTTCTGCAAAGCACGGCCACGAGCAGCCCGGTGCGCGAAGCGGACTTGTCTGAGCTCCAGCGAAGATTGAACGAGGCCATGATGAAATTGTCTGATGAACACAGAGCCGTGGTTACCATGTTCCATATCCAGGGGATGCCCCATGCAGAGATTAGTAAAATCTTGCGCGTCTCCGAAGGAACGGTACGTTCCAGGCTCTTCTACGCGAACCGACAGCTACAGAATTATCTGGACGAATTTCGGAAAAATCCTGTTTCCTAATCCGCGCTGAAAAATGAACGAGTTTGACGATAACGAAATCGCGAGGCTGCTTCGATTGAAGCGGTACGAACAGCCGCCGCCCGGCTACTTCGAAAATTTCCTGCATGAATTTCATCGCCGACAGCGCGATGAAATGCTTCGCCAGCCTTTGTGGCGGATCTGTCTCGAACGCGCCCATGGTTTCATGCTCCGCCTCGATGCTCGAGCCCTCACTTCATATCCAGCCGCGGTCGCGGCAGTGCTGCTCTGCGCCGCAGTGATTTCACTGAAGATTTATCAGCAACCGGAGACGGCTCGCGTTGCCCTCCAAAGTCCGCCAGCTTTGTCGGCGCCGGCGAGCACTGAAGGAGAATGGAGCCTCGCATCTCCGGTGGCCACGCAGATTTTCAGGACGCAGCCGGTTCGCAGTTTTAATGGAAGCGCCCAGACTCACCGAGCCGCGGCCCCGCCGCGTTACGTGCTCGACAGCGTCCCCGTGAGTTATGAGCCGACTTTCAGGTTTTAGGCACGGCGTGGTGCGATTCGCTTTAGGCGGGTTGCGCGTCGCAGTATCGCAAGTTAAGAATCTGCGCCTCATCATGCACCGAAAGCCCGCTTTCGCGCTAATTTTTTGCCTAAGTGCCAGTGCGCTCCTCGGGCAGGAGCAGCCCTCCAAGACAATCAGCAATGGGATTAAGGAGAGCCTTGAGCGCGCCATGGCGCAGGCGGAGTCCGCTACAGCAGCTAGCCATCAGGTCAAAGATATCTTCGCGCGCGCAGCAAAAGCAGTGGTCAAGATTCACGGCGTCGATGAGCACAGTGAGATTTGCGGCACGGGATTCTTCATCGATCCCACGGGAACCCTTTACACTGCGTATACGGTGGGAGGCGAAGCCGGAAATTTCACGATCGAATTCGGCGGTAAAAAATACCCGGCGCGCCAGCTTTTGGCAGATATCCGCAGCGGCACTGCGATGTTAAAAATCGACGAGGCCACTCCAGCGCTGCCGATTGGCAAATCTGAAGAATTGGAAGTAGCAACACCGGTTGTGTCGATCGGTTTCCCTTTGGATCTGCCGGAGACGCCCAATTTTGGCATGGTCGCGGGATTTGATCGGAAATATCTGGGTCGTTATTTTTCCACGACTCACATGCGGCTTAATCTGCCGTCACAGCGTGGAGAAGCAGGCGCGCCTCTCTTGAACATGAAGGGTGAAGTCGTTGGTATCGTGGTTAGCAGCCTCGAGAACAACGCTGCGTGCTACGCGGTGCCAATTGAAGCGGCTGAGAAAATTCGGGGCGATTTCATGCGTTTCGGCGAGGCCAGGCATGGCTGGGTGGGGATCAATGTCTCCATGGCCCGGCAGCCGGTGCAAGGTTCGGTCGCCGAAATGACGCAAATCATGGAAGACACACCGGCGGCGCGTTCCGGAATCAAATCCGGCGATATCCTCTTACAGGTCGGCCGGAAGAAAGTAACTCAGCCAGAAGATGTGCTGGATGCCTCGTTCTTCATCACCGCCGGAGACACGGTTCCGATTACCGTAATGCGAGGGAATCAAAAACTGACTTTCAATGTGCAGGCAACACTTCATCCCGCCAGCAAGACCGGGCTCTTACTTGCCGCTCCCGGCACGCCGGCAATGAACCAGCAAGCGATCCCGCTCTCGCTCGGTTCCGACGACACGCCACCTTCGCCGTAAGAGCAGTCTTCAGTTGAGAGATGGTGTTTATAGCCCGAGCGGGTTCACAACATCCTGCGAAATCCGGCCTCATCGATAATGCGAACGCCAAGTTCCTTCGCCTTGTCGAATTTGCTTCCAGGTTCGGCGCCCGCCAGAACGTAATCGGTTTTCTTGCTCACGCTCCCGGTGACGTGGCCGCCGAGCGTCTCGATTTTTTCTGTCGCTTCTTCGCGTGTCATCGAGGGCAACGTTCCCGTGAGCACGAATGTCTTCCCGGCCAGCGGTAATTCAGCCGCTTTTTTTGCTGACACTTTTTCGCTCTTGGGGTGAATCCCGAGTTCCTTTATCCGCCGCAGAATTTTTTTCCCGGCTGTTGAGGCGAAAAAATTCAGGACGCTTTGTGCAACTACGGGTCCCACTTCCGTAGTGATGCCGCGTGCTTTTTCGGCTTTGCTTTTCGATGGCTTCGCGAAACCGGCTTGGATCAGCCGATCGGCGATTTCTTTCGTTGCATCGTTGCTGGATTTTTGTTCCCGCTTCTCGTGATATTCCGAGACATCATTGAGTAGCGGCGAAGTGGCGACGTCTTCAATAGTTTCGTGGAAACGGGCAAGTTGTGTTGCTGTAGTTCTTCCCACGTCCGGAACAGCAAGCGCGAAGAGCCATCGTGAAAGCGGCAGGGTCCGGGCCCGTTCGATCGCGCGAATTGCTTTCGTCGCATTTTTCTCGCCGAACACGCGCGACTGTTCATCCGTCCCGAGATTCAATTTGGCCAGCTGTTCCGTTTTCAACTCAAAGAGATCGAGCGGCTCGCGTACAAGTCCACGCTCAACGAGTTTGTCCGCCACAATCCCGCCGACGCTTTCGATATCGAGCGCGCTACGCGCCCCAAGAAATTCGACGCGCCGCGTCGTTTGCGCCGGGCACTGAAGATTTTCGCAGCGCCAGGCGACGAATTGCGGGTCGCGGCGAATTGGGCCGCTGCACACGGGGCACCTGCCTTGAATATGCCTGGCAAAATCAAATGGCTTCGCGTCGCGCGGGCGTTTCGATTTAACAACTTCAATGACGGCTGGGATGACTTCGCCGGCCTTCTCGATCACCACGGTGTCGCCGATGCGGATGTCTTTGCGTTTAATTTCATCCTCGTTATGCAACGTTGCGCGTGCAACGGTGCTTCCGCTTACAAACACCGGCTCTAACACGGCCACCGGCGTGAGAATTCCAGTGCGTCCGACTTGGATCACGATGTCGTTCAGGCGCGTCTGCACCCGTTCGGCCTCGTACTTGTAAGCGATGGCCCAGCGTGGCGATTTCGCGGTAAACCCGAGACGTTCGCGTTGCCCAAATGAATTCACTTTTACCACAGCGCCGTCGGTTTGATAAGCGAACTTGTGACGGATGCCGTCCAGTTCGTGAATAGCGTTCAGAATTTCTTCGACTGATTTGGCCACCCACCAACGTTCGGTAGCAGGCAAGCCCAGTTTCTTTAGCAGCGGAAAAATTTCAGAGTGAACATCGACGTCCACTCCCTCGGTCGCCCCAGTTCCATACAACACCACTCCGAGAGGACGCTTCGCCACGATTGCCGGATCCAGTTGCTTGAGGGAACCGGCCGCGGCGTTACGCGGGTTTGCAAAGAGCGGTAGACCGGCCTTGCGCCGTTCGTCGTTTAATTTTTCAAAGCCATTTTTGTCCATGTAAACTTCTCCGCGCACCTCCAAAAGTTTCGGGGCAGCGCCGCGCAATCGCTCCGGTACCGAACGGATTGTTCGCATATTCTGGGTGATGTTGTCGCCAACGTTTCCATCGCCCCGCGTTGCGGCCTGGCGCAGCCTGCCGTTTTCGTAAATCAACGAAACCGCAACGCCGTCGACTTTTGGTTCGATTACCACCGGGATACTTTCGTCAGGCAAAAGCCGTTGAATACGGGCGTAAAAATTTTTCACTTCTTCTTCCGAGTAAGTGTTATCGAGACTGAGCATCGGGATCAGATGGGAAACCTGCTCGAACGCTTTAAGCGGCTTTCCCCCGACACGCTGAGTGGGTGAATCAGGAGTAACGAGATCGGGAAACTGCCTTTCGAGATCGACGAGTTCTTTGTAGATACGGTCGTATTCGCGGTCGCTAATAATTGGCGCAGCATCTTCGTAGTAGAGCCGGTCGTGCTTGCGGATTTCCTCCCGCAACTGCTCCATTCGCTTTGCCGCCTGTGTTTCGTTCATGGCCATGAACACGATACAAATGGGCAAATCCTCGGCAATGCCATCATCGTCATTCCGAGCGAAGCGAGGAACCTCACATTCGAAGCTTTCGGGCATGCTTTCCTGCCGTGTTCCATCACCCTGAGCGAGGCCCTTCGCTTCACTGAGGATGACGGCGCCAAGCAACAATGCTTTCAATCCTGAGTGAAACGGCTAAACATAACAAGGCGTGAATTCAGTCGAGCGCATTCTCGGCATCGAAGGAGGCGGAACAAAAACCGCGTGGGTGTTAGTGGAGCGCGCTGAAGCCGGTGCGGCTGACGCCGACTCGCAATGGTCGATTCTCGATCAAGGAAAGCTGCCCCCCTCTAATTTGCGCCTGACCACTCCGGAAAGGTTGCGTGAAATCTTTGCCGGGTTGCCTCGCGAAATTGATCGCGCCGGAGTTTTTCTTGCCGGTTGTGGCACTGAGGAAGATCGCCGATTGCTCGCGCTGATTTGCAAAGACATCTGGCCAAGTGCGAAAATCGTGACCGGTAGTGATCGTGACTCCGGCCTGGCGGCGGCCCTCGAACACAGGGACGGCATTGTCGTAAATGCGGGAAGCGGTTCTTCGGTCACTGGCCGGCGAGGGGACCGAATCGAGAGAGCCGGCGGGTGGGGACATATTCTGGGCGATACCGGCGGCGGTTATTTTTTGTCCATTGAAGCGCTGCGTCTCATTCTGCGCGAGCACGATTTGCATCGCGGTGAAATACAGTTCACGGCGAAAATTCTGCAGGCACTTTCTTTGAACAATCTCGATGAACTCGTTCGCTGGGCGCAAACGGCGGACAAAAATGAGATCGCGATGCTGGCGCCGGTAGTGTTTGAAGCTGCAGCTGGTGGCGACGCACGTGTCAACGAGATCGTCGAGGAAGGCGCGCGTGTCCTCTGCGAATATACCGAGGCTGTCGCTTCTCGTCTGCACCTGCTTGCTCCTAAAATCGCGCTGATGGGTGGCCTCTTTTACCGCGACTCGATTTACACGCACGCATTCCGACGCAGACTAAAAAAGAATCTCCCCGACGCTCGCGTGACGATCGTAGAGCGACCTTCCGAACTCGGCGCTGCGTGGCTCGCCGCAGAGACGCGAGATCCCGCCGCGTTTCAGCCAAAACTTAAAGAAATCGAACACCTGGCTGCTGCGCTCACCGAACAGCGCAATCCACGTTCCGAGAATCTTGAAAAAATGAGCGCGCGAGAGCTGGCCGAACTTTTTGTCGAGGAAGAAAAATTCGTTGAGGATGCGTTGCGTCGGGCGACCGCGGACCTCGCCAAAGCCGTTGAAATTGTGACCAAATCGCTCCGGAATGGCGGCCGTTTGTTTTATGTCGGCGCTGGCAGCAGCGGGCGCATTGGGGTTCTCGATGCGAGCGAAATTCCGCCAACATTTGGCGCGTCGCCCGACCTTGTGCAGGGAATAATTGCCGGCGGGGCGACTGCGCTTTATCGCAGCGTGGAAGGCGCGGAAGACGAGGAGAGCGCGGGCGCGTTGGCACTGCGGGAGAGGGGAATAAAGGAGGGCGACGTGATCATTGGGCTCACCGCGAGCGGCCGGACCCCTTTTGTTCTCGGCGCGCTCGCTCATGCAAAGTCGCTAGGGGCAAAAACAATTCTGCTCACATGCAATCCGATCTCTGTAGCCCGTGGCGGTGACGCCGAGCAACCGCGATCGCCGATCGCGGCTGCAGATACCGATCTTGTGATCGCTCTCGCAGTTGGCCCTGAGGTTCTGACCGGATCGACCAGGCTAAAGGCCGGAACAGCCACGAAAGTGGCGCTTAATATCGTCAGCACCGGCGCGATGGTCGTGCTTGGAAAAGTGCGCGGCAATTTGATGATTGATCTGCACACCACCAGTGTAAAGCTGCGCGATCGCGCGGTGCGGGTCGTCGCCGATTTAGCGCAATGCGATTATGATTCTGCGCGTCGCCAACTCGAAGCGGCGGACTGGAACCTGCGCGCGGTAGTGGAAAAATTGTAGCCGCGGGCATTCACCGAACGCAGTACAAACAGAGAGCCTGCGCAAAAATTTTGTTTTCCATAAGCGCACCGGAACCGTATCCCACGAAGAAACATGTGACCCTAACGAAAGGACCTTATGCTCTGGACAATATTCGTGATCTTACTGGTGCTCTGGCTGCTTGGATTGGTCAGCTCCTACACGCTGGGCGGATTCATTCACATTCTGCTCGTCATTGCGATTGTGGTGCTGATCCTTCAATTGATCCAAGGCCGGCGCCCATTGTAAGCTCGCGCCAATGAAACCTGCCGCAATTGTCGGCATCATCCTAATCATCGTCGGCCTGATCGGGTTTGCGTGGGGCGGTTTGGGCTGGACAACACAAAAGAAAGACGCGCAAATAGGACCGCTTGAAATTACCCATAAGGAGAGTCACGGAATCGCTTTTCCACCGATCGCGAGCGGTATCTGTATTGTCGGCGGGATTGTTCTGGTAATCGTCGGCAGCCGAAAGAGCTAATCACCGGCTTTTAACACCGCGAAAGTTCTGCTGCCTTTACGATCGAGGTAAAGTAGGACGCCCCGTTTTGGATCGGCTTTATTCAGCGCCTCGCGGAACGAGTTCACGTTTGTGACCGGCTTGCCATCGACCTCGGTGATGACGTCTTCCCTCTGAATGTCCTGGCTCGCGGCGATACTGTTGTCCTCGACATCGGTCACCACTACTCCTTGCTGGACCGGGAGATGAAGACGCTCGGCAACGTCTTTCGTCAGTTCCTGGACCTGCAGTCCAAATTTACCGACACTTTCCTGCTTCGGTTGCGAGGGCTGGATCGGCAACGCATTCGATGCTTGCGCAATCTCGTTGGGCAGTTCGCCAGTTTTGATGGGGACTTTGATGGCCTGGCCTTTGCGCCAAACGCTCAGTTGCACACTTTGCCCGATTTTCTTCTTCAAAATCTCATGCTGCAGCTGTGAGTCCGATTCGATAGGCGTTCCATCCACATGCGTAATTACGTCGAACGGGCGCAAATCACTTTTGGAAGCAGGCGCATCGGCTTCAATCGTCCGCACCACAACACCTTTATCGGCGCCTCTAAACAAGTCCCGGATAGTCGGATCGTCTCCCAGCGTTTCGATCCGAATGCCCAGCCACGGCCGCATGATTTTGTGACCGGCGATCAATTCGGCGCCGATTTCTTTGGCCATGTTAACAGGGATGGCGAAGCCCAGGCCGCGATTCATCCCGTTAATGAGCGTGTTCATGCCGATTACTTTGCCGTCAATGTCGCATAGCGGTCCTCCGCTGTTGCCCGGATTAATCGACGCGTCGGTCTGCAAATAATCTGAAATCGAGTACGCCCCAGTCTGAAGCAATTTGCTGCGGCCTTTGCCGCTGATCACGCCGTAAGTAAAGGTGTAATCGAGCTTGTACGGGGCTCCGATGGCAAACGCAAACTGGCCTACCCGCACCGCGTCGCTGTCACCCAACTGGACGACTGGTAAATCTTTGGCGTCGATTTTGACGACCGCGATATCGGTCTTCTCGTCCGTGCCGACGACCCGCGCCGGAAAATTCCGGCCGTCCCTCAATTTCACGTCTATCTTCTCGGCGCCTTCTACGACATGAAAGTTCGTGAAGATGTAGCCGTCTGGCCGGACAACAAAGCCGGAGCCTTCACTTTGGATCGGGCGCGGTACACCCGGATTGCGTCGTTGATCACTCTCATCGGGGGGTCCCTGAAAGAACAAGTCGTCGAGTGGGGAACTTTCGGTAATGTCGTTTTTCTTAGAAACCTCTATAATGACGACACTCGGCGCGACGGTTTCGAAAACTTTTGCAAAAGCATTGTTCAATTGATGAACCACATCTTTGCCCGCCTCGGCCACAGCGGCAGGAACAGTCGACGTTGGAACAGCCTCAGGTTGCGCGGCGAACGAATTACTGAGTGCAACGCACAGGATCAAAATGGATAAGCGCATGGGTTGGAATTTGGACAGTAGGGAACATGCAACGTTCAACTGGATACGTCCAATCCCCGTTCGCCACGGCGAATCCGTCCCGCCGTACGGCGGGCGAATTTCGAAGGTAGGTGCGCAGTTCCCTCCAGCTCCCATCACAGCGGTGGACACAGCCCGTATAATACCTCGCCCAATCCTTCATATGCGCGTATTCAAGAGGTGTTTCGTCTTTCCTCTCGGCATCGTACTTTTGATAATGTTCTGGGTGACAGCGCTTGGACCAGAACCCCGCGCGCGCATTTCTATTTCGCCGAACGACCTCGTTCGCGCCGTCACAATTCAACGCGAGTCGCTTATCGAATTGTGCTTGATCGACCACGTCGATCCAAACGGACATGATGCCCAGGGCCGGACGCCGCTGCTAATCGCAACGTCGCAGCAGGATTGGAAAACCGCCCGACGTCTGATGGGCGTCGGTGCACTTGTCGATCTTGCTGACAAAAATGGTTTTACTCCGCTCATGGCCGCAGCCAGGCACGGAAATCTCGAGATCTTTCGGGAGTTGCTGGCCCACTCCACAAATCTTCACGCGGAATCCCGCTGCAAGGATGGCACTGACTTGCTGGGAATGGCGCTCGACGGCGGCAATCGGGAAATCGTCAGATCCGTTGTGGAACGTTTGACCACGATGCCCCAATGGCGAAGCAGCACGCAGCGCGCTTTTCAAGCAGCCTTAACGACTGGCGACAGACGCGAAATCCAGTTGCTGTTGAGCAAGCACTCCATGCCACCAACACCCGAGGGCAAGAACGTGCCGCTGCTCGCGTACGCCATTGCCGGAAACGACGCTTCTCTTTTTAGCACGCTTTTGGCCTATGGCGCTGATCCCAACACGGTTCTGCCGTCGCGTTGCGATAACGATTTCCTGGCTGCGCTTCCGTCGAAAGGATTCAGCAGTTACATTGAAGAAGATAGGGGTGTTACCGTGCTGATGCTGGCTGCGGGCCTCGGCCGGGAAGATTACCTGCGCGCGCTGCTCGCAGCGAGGGCTAATCGGAATCTGCTGACAAAGCGCAACAAAATGTCAGCGCTGGATATCGCCGCGGAGACTGGTCACTGGCGTTCCTCACAAATTCTTCTCGGTGGCGGGCCTTCCCCGGATCAATTGCGCGTCGAGATTTCCCTCGCCTTGCAGCGGGTTGCTCTGGTTAAGAACGGCGTGCCGGTGTATCGGACGCAGTGTTCGACTGGCCGTCAGGGGTATGCGACGAAAACTGGCGATTTCGTGATTACGAATAAGGAACGAAACCATCGCTCAAGCATTTATCATGTGGAGATGCCTTATTTCATGCGCCTGAGTTGTCTCGACTTCGGAATGCACGCCGGGATCGTTCCGAACTATCCAGCGTCGCATGGTTGCATTCGGTTACCCGAGGATGCTGCCCGCAAATTCTTCTCGGAGATTCCAATTGGAACGTTGGTGACGGTGCAATAAGCATGCATCCGGTGTAGCAGCGGGCTATGACCGCCGATGTTTGTCGTGAAACCGTTAATCTTGTTCGCTCCTGGAGCAGGCGCTCCTTCGTCCCATCCATGGATGCAAAATTGGAAGCGTCGCTTGTCTGAGATCGGTGACGTCGAGGCCCTCGATTACGCGTATATGCGCGAAGGCCGGAAACGCCCCGATCCATTGCCGAAGCTTATCGCGGCGCATCGAGAAGCATTGAGCGAAGCGCGAAAACGACATCCGGCCGAATCAACAATTCTGATTGGCAAGAGCATGGGTGGCCGCGTGGGATGTCATCTTTCGCTCGAAGAAAAAGTGGACGGCCTGGTGTGCCTCGGATACCCGCTCTGCGCGATGGGCGATCGCGCAAAACTACGCGATGAAGTTTTGCGGGCTTTGAATACTCCAATTCTTTTTGTACAAGGCACGCGGGATCCGCTTTGCCCGTTGGATCTTCTTGAGCGGGTGCGTACCGAAATGAAAACGCAAAACGCCTTGCACGCCGTTGAAGGTGGCGACCATTCGTTACGTGTGCCGAAACGCCAGCTTCAAGCGTCGGGCCAGGCACAAGAGGATATCGATCAACGAATCTTTGAAGCAATCGCCGAGTTTCTTTCTGGATTGCCTGGGAACAAATAAGTTAATGCCTGGGGATACGCAGCGTTTCTTGGGTCTTGGGACCAGTGCAGAGGGTTGGTTGCAGCGAGCGTTACTACCAGCGCAATACCAGGCAGGTACGGCCTCATAGGGTTCGTTACTGGCAAGACACCGCGATTACAACGAAATTATGTTCTACCGGTCGGTTCAATTTGGATTTGTTGACCAACTGTGGATTGCTGCAGATTAGGTGAGATGAAACCGATTCCCGTTTCCTTGAACGAAGTCCGCAGACGAAGCATTAAATCGCGCGGATTTCATTCCCTCCGCGCCGGCCAGATCGAGTTCGTGAAAGTCAACACCGACGCATGGAGATGGCGCGACGTTTATCGCTGGCTGCTTGGTTTACGGTGGCCGCAGTTTGCCGCGTTCGTCGGCACCCTCTATATCGCGCTCAATCTTTTTTTCGCCGCGCTTTATAGTCTTCAGAAAGAGAGTATCGCGGGTACGACAGGTGGCTACTGGTTCTATGATTGCTTCTTTTTCAGCGTGCAAACGCTGGCCACGGTGGGCTACGGCCATATGTATCCGCAAACGCTTTATGGCCACATCGTCACTACCATTGAAATCATGAGCGGCATCTTTTTGCTCGCGGTGATGACGGGGCTGATCTTTGTCCGGTTCTCGCGACCGAGTGCGCGAGTTGTTTTCAGCAACTCAATCGTAATTGCGCCATTAAATGGAAAGCCCACGTTGATGGTGCGCGTAGGGAATGAGAATCAACACAGCATGGTCGAAGCGGAGTTTCGGATCATGTTTTCGCGCGACGAACCGGTGCTCGAAGGCGGCGATTTCAGGTACTTCTACGTTTTGAAACTACATTTCGACCGACTCACGGTTTTCCCCGCCGCCTTAACTTTGCGACACACAATCGATGAGGCCAGTCCGCTGTTTGGCGCAACTCCCGAGTCACTCGAAGCCAGCCGCGTGCTGTTTATTGTTTCAGTGGTGGGAATCGATCCGGTCATTGCGGCCGCGGTTCAAACGCAAAAGGATTACAGCTGGCGCGACGTCCGTTTCGGCGAACGTTTTGTGGAGATGTATACCGAGCACGGTGGCGGCAGGCTCACAGTCGATTACGGCCGACTTCACGACACGGAGCAAGTGGAGGTTGCAGTTCAAGGTAACGGAACTGACGAGCCACGTGGTGACAAGTAAGATGACTGGCCGCCAGCTCGTGGATGACTTGTGTATGTTAGTACCGCTTCGCTACTTTGCCTTGGAAACTGGGGGCCCCCTTCAATTTTTATTCGAAAAACAAACGCAAATAATAGAGCATTAAAATTATGGGATTACTTGATTCAATTCTTAGTGCAGTCAGTGGGAAAGGTGACACGTCTGGGAAAGCGGCTCCGCTCATAGGAATTCTCAGCGGTCTCCTCGCGCAGAGCGGCGGTCTGCAAGGTTTGTCCAACAAATTTTCCCAAAGCGGTCAGGGCGAGACATTCTCATCATGGGTTGGCATGGGTGAGAACCAGCCAATCTCCAGCAATCAAATCCAGGAAGCGCTTGGATCCGATCAAGTTCGTGTGATCGCAGCGAGAATGGGAGTGGATCCCAATCTCGCCTCGAACTTCCTCGCTGAATATCTGCCGAAGATCGTAGACAAGCTGACGCCCGCTGGAAAGGTTGATCCCAGTGCTGATACTCAGCAACGATTGGCTGCTTTGTTACCATCCCTGTTGCAAAGCCTCGGCGGGAAGCCTGGCGGCGATCAGTCCGCGCCACGGTATAATATTTTGCGCAAGGCGCAGCCGATAGTTCTCCAGCCAAGCTAGCTGCGCTGACTCACCACGTGTCAGTCTGGGTCCGCTGTTATGTTTCAGGCGGCAGTAGAATGATTCGTGCAAACTGAAACATGGCGGCTAGCAGGTGCACGACAATGCTGGTGAACAAGGGCCAGAACGCATTAAGCACTGCAACATTGAAGAACTGGAGCAGCATCGCGCCGATTCCGAGGAAGCCAAATAAGTGAAAGGAAAACCCCGTAGCAAGCGCACTTTGTAATTGCTGCGGATCAAGTCGGCGAAAGCTCCTGGATACTGTTATTGCGAACGGCAACACAATTACGACCGCGCAGCCGCTGCACCAGCGCCAGATTCCCGGGGGTAACGGCTTAATTGTTAGCAACAACAATCCAATAAGGCAAAGTGCCAGTGGGAGGATTGCATTCGTGAGAAGTAATCGAAGCCGAAACTTATCGATTGGCGACCAATCGTGAACCGATTCGCGCCTGAATACGACCACGACACCTGCAAAACCAGCGAGTGCAACCGCGATCTGCGCCGCTGTACTGAGAGCTTCACCCGGTTCCATTGTATTTATGTTAGGGGAGACCTGTCATGCCATGAATCGTCCATTAGATGTCATGACAGAGTTGGTTGATCCGAGTAACAAATGGTCGCCTGTTCTGGAATGCAGTTTACATTTTACAATTGATACCTCAACTGAGCTTTTCTAAGTGAGGTAAACTGGCTAACAAGCCGACATCGAACGCGCACTCGCAAGCTGCGAACGCGAGCACACAAAGTGCTCCCTACTCAGTCGAGAGCCTCAAGCATGAGTTGCCCAAACCCTCGTTTCTTTGGCCTAGGGAGAAAACTGCGTCCCGAGTTATACCGCCTGATGTGCGGGGGATCCGCACAGCAACCCAAACCATAAGGAGAAACGAATGACAAAAAAAGTGCTCACCAAGTTTGTGCGCCTCGCTTGCACTGCGAGCGTCGCACTATCTTTAGTTTTTGCATCAAGCGTAACCGCGCAATTGCCGGCCCCGGCTGTTCCCGGCATGACCCCTGCGCCCACGGCTGAAGTCGAGCGTGTGATCGTGACCGGTTCGAACATTCCCACAGCGGAAGAAACCGGTCCGAACCCAGTGGACACCTATCGACCGCAGGACATCGAAAAGCTGGGTATCCGTAACGCAACCGACCTGACGACCTTCATACCGCAGGAAGCCGGCGGCACCGTTAATCAAAACATGGGCAATGGTGGTGATGGTACCGTGCAGCTAAACCTGCGTGGATTGTTGCCAAAAGAGACCTTGATCCTGATAGACGGCAAACGCTTCGCGCAGGCCGCAATATTCGGTGGCTACGACATCCAGCTCATTCCTTTCTCGATGATCGATCACATCGATATCCTGAAGGATGGTGCCTCCGCTGTTTATGGTGCAGATGCTGTAGCCGGCGTGGTTAACTTCTTCCTGATCCACAAATTCCGTGGGTTGGAAATCGGCGGCACTTACGGGAATACGAATCTCGGCGCTTCCAACGACATGGGTGAATGGGAAGCGTGGTTAAAAGCTGGGACGGGCGATGACAAGACCGACATCGTGGTGGTTGCCGATTTCTATCAGCGCACCGGTGGCTTGTTCAGCCGTGACCGCGACATTTCCAGTAACGGCAATTTTGTTCCGTTCGGAGGATTCGATGTTCGCAGCGGAAACGAACCTGGCCGAGTCCAAGGGTTCCGGCTGATTCCCAGTCTGTTTTTCAGCTCGAAGGCTCCGAGGCCGCATTCGGCTCCTAACGCCGCGACCTCTCCATTTTATGTCGATCCATTTACGGTGCCCGGGATTATAAACCAGTACAATCGGGTTCCCGGAGCTGGTGCGCCTGGGGATGGGGATTACTTGTTCTTTAACTTCGCGGCTTTCACGCCGGCGCTGGCTCCGGCGGATCGTCAGGTGTTTTACGGCTCGTTCACGCGAGATCTATGCGACAAATACCTGACGGTTTTTGCCGACTTCAAAATTGCGCGGTCCTTTTTCGATGCGTCCCTGGCTGCTGTGCCGTTTACACCGGATCCATTTAAGATTCCGGGAACCAGCGTAGGGTTCAGCCCCGCCGGCATCAGCGTGCCAATTCAGAATGCGTTCAATCCATTCACGGTCGGCGATACCACTCTCGCGATCAACGGCGTGCCAACTCCTGTAACTACTGGTGTCCGTTTTCGTGGCATTAACGACACCGGCCCGAGGGGTGAGAAGTTTACCTACTGGGATATGATCTTCGATGTCGGCCTTAAGGGTGAGATGGGAGAGTTTGGCGATTATTTCAAGACGTGGAACTGGGAAACAGGCTTCCGTTACGCTCGCAACGAGGGACAGGACTTGTCCATAGGTGAGGTCAGCCAGCCTGGCCTGCGAGACGCGTTGCTGGATACAAATCCAGCGACAGCGTTCAATCCGTTCCTGGGTTTCTTTGGTCGCAATTCGAACGCAGCTATAAGCCGGGTTTATGTTAACCTGCATAACACGGCCACCTTTGAGCTGCCATTAGCTTACGCGACCTTTAACGGCGACCTGTTTAATCTGCCTGCCGGCCCTGTCTCCTTTGCGATCGGCGGCGAGTATCACGGTGAGAGATGGGACCGCAAGCCGGACTCACTCAACACCACGTTCCAAACAATCGGTTCAGTCGACTCTGAAGGCTCACGGGTGAACCGAGATGTTTGGGGAATTTACGAGGAAGTGCGGGTACCCTTTACCAGTCCTACTTGGAACTTCCCTGGCTTCTATAGCTTCGAAGTGGACTTTGCCGAGCGAGAGGAATGGTACAGCCAGAATACCTCAGTGGTACTAAGCACATCCTTCCCGGCAGCACACAGTACGTATGACGCGCAGAAGCCAAAAGTTTCGGTGCGCTGGCAGCCGGTTGATCCGAAGTATATCGGAGCTGTCACCTTGCGCGGTAGTTACACTGAAGCGTTCCATGCGCCGACAGTGCGCGAGCTTAGTCCTGCAGGCCAACAGGCCTTCCCGCTGGTTGTCGATCCATTCTCGTCCCAGACTGAGCCGCAGGTCGAGGAACGCCAGTCCGGAAACCCATTCCTTCATCCGGAGGTGGCATACGAGTGGACCTACGGAGCCGTCTGGAGCCCGAAATGGATCAAGGGCCTGACACTTAGCGCCGACTGGTGGCATATTGACATGCGCGATATCGTAGCGCTCCTCGGCGCACAGTTTATCATCTCGAACAGCAATCGTGAACCGTTTGCCAGTCTGGTAACTCGTGCACCTTCAACAATTCCTGGGGAACTTGGCCCAGTTACATTGGTGATCGATCCAAACGAAAACATCTCTGGCGCGATCTTCGAAGGATTGGACTATGAAGCGATCTATATCCTGGATTCAAATATCTTCGGGCATGGAGATTTTGGCCGGCTGACCACGACGGTCAATGGCACCTGGTTGTCAAGGGCTGAGCTACAGCCTGCTCCGGGTACAAAGCGCTTCGGTATCGCTGGCACGTTTCTGCCTACGTCATTCACACTGACCAGTTCACTGCCGAGAAATCGGGCCAATTTCAGCATCTTCTATGATGGCCCGGCTGACACCTGGTTGGGCGGCCTGGATGTGGGAGCAGTTGTTCACTGGATCGGCCAGTATGAAGACGATAACATCGATCTGGTTGGAACATACGACGGCGGAACACCGAAACCACAGACCCCGAGAACCGATCCTGTGACAGGTGAGGACGGTGCCCATGCTAGAAAGGTGGACACCTGGGTTACACTCGATTTGCTCCTGAACTATACGTTTAACTTCCCACCGCCCGCGCCAGCGGAAGTCCCTGGTTTTGCCAAGGATGGTGGCAAGAACGTGAAGATGAAGGACGGCAAGGAAAAGAATGTGATCCCAGTGTCCACAGCGGAGTACGGCTGCAGCAACTGGAAGTGGTGGCTTAACAACACCACCGTCACTCTAGGTATGCAGAACGTAACCGACGAAGATCCACCGTTTGTGGCTGGTAACTTTGAGAACGGCTACGATGAGTCGCTGACGACGATCAAAGGCCGCTTCTGGTATGTCGGCCTGAAGAAGAGATTCTAGGTTTTCTCCGTTAGTTAGGTTACAGAAGAGGCAGCCGGTAAGGGCTGCCTCTTTGTTATACTGGCTTTGCAAAAAGCGAGCCATTTCTCAATTGATGAACGTAACAAAGCGGCTCGAAGAATCGTAGCAGCCTGGTTCTCATCATGCTGAATCTTCTGTGAAGGCGGATATCGACGCGTTCTGCCAGCATTGCAGTTCCACCAGCGCGACGTGTTCGTCGTCGATACAGACCGTCTGTTTGCGGTAAGGTCTATGCAGCGCGCAATACAGTCGATCTTGCGCGTCCAGAAGATTTGTGAGCGGCCACATCCATCGGAGTGTTCGTGCTTTTTGGGCTGCGCCGGAGGGCGCGATAGATGCGCGGCCGAATACCGGTGCACCGCTCGAAAGCCACACTGAAAACATCTGCGCTTCGGAATCCGAGAGACGAAGCAATGCTCTCAATACTATTCCGAGGACTTAACAACCGTTGCTGCGCTTCCGCGATACGCGCTTCGGCGACGAATTGAGCAGGGGTTTTGCCAAAGACTTCATGAAATAAACGGGTAAAATTACGGCGGGACATGGCTGCTCTTTGCGCGAGAACTTCAATTGAAAGATCATCGCTGAGGTGAGATAAGATCCACGCGGGAAGGTCGGCAAAACGGTCAGACGACTGGACCTGAAACTTCAGCGCTTCAGAGTACTGTTCGTGTTCACCAGACCTCTTACTTTGAACCACCAATTCGCGCGCCAGGGCCAGCGCAACATTCCGACCGTAATCTTCTTCAACCAAAGCAAGCGCAAGATCGACGGCTGAGGCCCCACCGGCACAAGTGTAAAACGACCCGTCTTTGACAAAAAGATTGTGAGGATTGACGCGGAGCTTCGGAAATCGGGAAGCAACGTCTTTCGCAAACTGCCAATGGATCACCGCGTGGCGTCCATCTAAGAGTCCGGTTGCTGCAAGCGCGTAAATACCTTTTCCAACAGCTGCGATGCGTCGTATAGTCGGTGCCCGCTGCTTTAGCCATTTTATAAGCCTTCTGCTGAGTTTTTCACCGCGACCTGCGCTGCTGCCGCAGATTAACATAGTATCCAGGGGCGGCACCTCTTCCAGATCAGCCTGTGGCGTCATGACGATGCCGCATTTCGTCATGCAAGATTCTGCGTCGATACCAATCGTTATCACTTGGTAACAACGTGATTCCCGCGCCTCCGGCTGATCGCTTCTTTGGATTGTTGCGCGTGAAAAAACTTCCGCAGTGCCCATCAGATCAGATGCAGCGATCTCTTCGGCTACAATCAAACCAACCGTCTTCGGATTCATGGCTGCGGTGAACACTTCCAGCCAAGTTCTCGATCGTGGGCGTCGTTACAATGTCCAGTCGGCGTGATTCGATAAGTCCAGTTTGGAGACCGCGGGGGGCAATCCTGGGTAAAGTTGCTGTTTTTAGCGATCAATACGCGCTGCGGCTGGTGCGAAACGATGCATTACCAGCGCAATGGGCAGACCAACGCAGAACAGGTGAATGACCAGCTGCGACCACCCCATAGGCGGCTTGAATAAGGGCGGGGTATGCAGGTAAAGGCTGCGAATCCACGACAGAAGCGGCGCCGTACCGAAGTTATTGAAGGCAAAAACCGCCGCTCCATAAAACAGTCCCACAGCCACGACTGCCGAAAGGTTTCGGGGTAAGGGAAACCATCGGATTAATAAGTAGAAGACCGTGGCCACGGCCAGCGCCATCGTGAAGTGCATTATGAGGCCAAGAGCTGCAACCGGGATTCCACCTTCATAGGCGCCTCGTCCCAGTAAACCGCCAGCTACACCTTTGAGCAGCCGGGCTGGTGTCATACCGAATTGAATGTACGTCTGGATGCACGCCGCCGTGATGTCGAGGGCGCCAACAATCACGCCCGCGTATAGAATGGGTTTGAGGTCTTTTATCACACTCATGTCCTTTCCTATCCGTATTCCTATTCTTGCTCTTGCTCGTTTAGAAGTGGCAGTAATGAATTGGATCACAAGGCCCAGTTAGCAAAGTTTATTAAGGCCACTTTGCAGATTTTCACGCGAGCGATCCCGAGGAGCAGCCAGCGCTGTAGTTGCTATGTTATTCTATGTATGATGAAAGCTCTTTCCTCTCTTTCAAAGCCCATCTTGGGATAGTAATCCATCGCCGCAGGAACTGAGAGTAGCAAAAGCATTGATTGTTCTCCGATTTTTGCCCTGGTGAGCTCAATCAGCTTTTTGCCAATTCCTGACCTTTTATAGTGAGGACTGACGGCGAGATCGGCAAGATAACTACACCAGACCCAATCCGTAATTGTGCGCGAAACGCCTACCAGCATGTTTTCGTGCCAGGCAGTTACGATCAGATCTGAATTATCGTACATCGCTTTTATTCTTTGACGATCATGTGTGGGCCTTGGAAGGCCTGCTTCGTTGTAGAGCTCAATGACTTGTTGGACCGTGGGTACGACGTCGAACTTGTAGATTATTTTGCTGGTCCCTCTTTTTGTGATCATCGCAGTAGCGCGCCGTTTACTTTGCAGATTTTAACGCAGGCACCGCAGAGACATCGATCTGGTAAATGTCACCAAGTCCGTTGCCGAGTGCGTGCAACTCTTCCAACACCTCGGCCGTCGTGCGCCGTGGTGGTTTTGCAGGCAGCGCTGGTACGCGGCAACTCATCCAGATCAGGTACTTCCCGTCTGGCGTCAACTTGGGTGACAGCTCGCGTGCCGGCGAATTGATCTCCGGTCCAAGATTGACCAGCTCGCTCCATTTGCCGTTGGATTGTTTGCGTGAGACGTAAAGATCGTAATCGCCCATTGAATCGGGGCGCCTGGTGGCCGCGAGCAGTAACACTCGCTCATCTTCGGTGACGAAAGCTTCGTACTCGCCTGCGCTGGTATTAACAGGCGCTCCGAGGTTCTCTACCGCGTAGCTGCCGTCCTTCTGCGGCACGGCGCGATAGATGTCACCCAGGCGCTTTGAATCCTGGCGTTCTGAACCGAAGTAAAGAGTTCCACTTTTCAAGACGACGGGATAATACGAATCGGCATCGCTATTGATCGGCGCTGGCAAACGACGCGGAACACTCCAGCCCGACTCAGTCTTGTCCATGACCCAGATGTCGTGATGGGACTGGCGTTCTCCGCCCGCCTCAACAGGTCGATCCGAGATGAAGTAGAAATGTTTGCCATCGGCAGTGATGTAAGGATCGGCGTCCTGGTATTGGCCGGAGAACGGTGCCACCTCTGGCGGCGACCAACTGCCGTCCTTGTAGCGCGAAACAAAGATGGTCCAGCGCGAGAAATTTGGCGCCATTTTGAGAAAGTAAATCTCGTGGCCGTCGGGCGTAAACGTCGCATGGGATTCGTAGTCGCCGGTGGAGATGATCCCTGGCGCAAACAGGGTCGCATGCGGAAGCGGGTTGGCCGAATCGAAGGGTGCAGTTTGCGCAATCAATGATGCGTTGACCATCGTCATCATCATTGTTGCGCAGACACGTGCGAAATTCAGTCTTGCTATAGGCACGGTGTAATTTTCGGACATATGATTTTGATCTTCTGGTGACATGGTCCTTCTAATCCACCTTCCGTACGGCTCGAAGTCTCAGCTCACAACGCGCGTCGAAATTCCATGGTCCAGTTTGTTTCCCAGGTTTTTCCTGCGTCGGGCGAATAGGCCTGTTCCCAGCGCGCGGATGTCGGCGTGGTGTTCGACCAAATGAATCGCACCCGGGTCGCTTTGCCATCATGCATTTCGTCGCTGAAGAAAGTACCGACGCCGTTCTCGAAACGGCCTTTGACTGGCGGATCAAGTGGCCCCGAAGGATAACGTCCGTCGAGCCACCAAATCGCCCATAGGTCTGTCTTCGGATCGTACGCGCGCAGAGCGATGGCCCGATAAGCGCCATACGGCGCAGGCAGCACGTGCTCCTCCATGTTCGCGCGGCCATTCATGAGCTTGCGATTGCTGCAGGTGCCGTCGAAATCTACCCACTCCTGACTGCCTGGTTTCAAGCGATGATGATGCACGCGCCATTCGCCGACGAGAAAATCAAAATCGTGCATGCCTGCGTGCCGGTTCGAAGTTGTCTCAGTAGCCGGCGCGGCGCCAATCGGATTCATCGCAGCGGCAATGAAGCCGACAGCGAGAGAAGCGTGGAAGTTTTTCATAAGAGGTGCTTTTATGCATGGCGATCAGACGATGAGCTTTTCATTTCTGTTCTTCACTCAACCATCGCAGTCGCGATCGATGGGTTGGGTCGAGGATCACTAGCTCTGGCGCGCTTCTGAGCAGGCCAGTAGCTGAGAGCGATTGCGTGGAGCGCTCCGCTAGCGGAGCGAACCGCGTTTCCAACGTTTTGTTATCTTTGAAAATCCCGAGCCACACGAGGTAAGGACCGTCGGTACGCACCGGTAGCTGTGGGAAGTTATTTGGCACATCGAGCGTGACCAGAACACCGGCCTCACGCACGCCCGCGGCTCGATAGCTGGCAAAGGTCTCCTCGGCTTGTCGGACAAACTCATCGACGCTGTCCGGCCTAACAGTGAATATCTGCGCGACCACCACCCCTTGAGCGCCTGTCGCTTCCTTGATTGGATCCACAGCTGGAAGCACGGGAACACCAAGCTCAGAGCTAAGCGGACGGAGTAGCAAGACATTGTCTGAGTCAACCATGAGGCTGTTCATGGTAGACGCATGTTCTCTCCACAGCGGACCGTAATAGAAGCTTGAGTTAATAATGGCGCGCGCATCAGTGTTCTTAAAACCTCTCATCCAGGTAAACCCAGCCGGATTTTTACGTTCGAAAAATTGCCCGAACACAACGGCGCCCATTTGCTGAAAGGCTTCTGGAAAATAGGCCTCAAAATATTTGGCGAACTGTTCCCTCCCGCCCTCTTTAATTGCGTAACGGCGAAACTCGATGACTTGAAAATCCTTCAAGTGTTTTACCCTATCCATGGCTTTACTCGTGATGTTCTGACTAGTCTCGGCAAATGTCGTGGCGCTCATCGCAAACAGCGAAATCGTTGCTAAAAATCGAAGCAGAACAGTCTGAAGCATCGAAGGGATGAGTAGCTCTACTTGTTTGCCTCGAGAGTTATTTCGCGGATGATCGCTCGGCGCGGCAATGCAGATGCTGATTCGTTGACAAACTCGTTGATATAAAGGCGGGGCCCGTACAACGAATAAGCGATTCCGTTGGGGAAAGAGAGTCGCGCCTTCGCTCCCGCTCCGTCGACCATCCCGCGCTCACCATTGCCGAGGATGCGCCTGGCGGTTCCATCCGATGTCACCTCGTAAATTGCGTGCGATTGCGAGGCGGTTACATAAAACCGGTCATCCTTAAAGCACAAATGTCCCAATCCCTTCTCGGAAACTGTTGTGAATGGTGTGACCACGCCTTTGGGATCGATCTTCAACATCTTGTTGTCGCGGTAATTGACCACATACAGATTTCCCTCGGGGCCGAAACAAATACCGTTTGGACACTTGAACAGATCGCTGCTTGCGAACGACGAAACGGTACCATCCGGCGCGATCTTTGAGATCGAATTACCGCGGCAGTTTGCGACAAAGACATCCGCGGTTTGCTTGTCGACCGTGATGCCTACAGGCCCATTCAGTCCGCTTGTGACGAATGGCGTCGCCTGTCCGTTTCGATCAATCCTGGTGATTGAATTGCCGTAGAAACTCGATTGTAGAAGGTTGCCTTCATTGTCGATCGCATTGCCGGACGCGCCATAAAGGCCCGATGCGAATACGTGACGCTCGCCGTCCGGTGTGATCTTCCACACGATATCGCCAAAATCGGCGACATAGAGATCGCCTACCGCGTCGACCGTTACTCCGCCAACGCTGTGGCCGTTAATCACTTCAGTAAGCGAATGAATTTCCGTCTCCGCGCGCGCGAAGAAAGCCACTAAGAACAGCAAGAACGCGAACACTAATGCGCGACTGCATTCCAATGCCGTGGACGAATGGATTGTCATATTTGAAGCCTGCGACCTTACTGTCGGCTAATGCTCACTCGTTGATTCGTTCGGAGACGTTGAAGAAATTCCACTCCCACGTCTTGCCGTTGTCCGGCGAAAATGCCTGCCCCCAGATCGGGCGCTCTTTGTTCCGAGCGTCCCAGCGGAAGACGACCAGGATCGGCTTTCCGTTCAGGGTGTCTTTGCCGAAAAAGTGACCCACGCCGTTTTGGTCGAAGGACCCAACCACTGGAGGCTCGATTCTCCCGGTGTTACTGGCGATCCAGTAAAGACTCCAGAGTCGCGTCTTCGGGTCGAATAACCGCAGGGTCAGGCCTTCGAAAAGCTTCCCTCCCATTCCGGGAAAGTCCGTGGTGGAATAGGTATCCATGTCGGCCGCACCGGTCAGGATCTTGGTGTTCACAGATGATGAATCGAACTCCGTCCACTCGTGACAATCGGCCAGCCGTTTATCCAGATGTCGATTATGCATCTTCCATTTCCCGACGAGAAAATCGAAGTCGTTAGGCGACGAGCCTGGTGAAGCCGTGAGCTTCAGGTCGCCTTTGGCGTCGAATTCTACTTTAGGAATAGGAATACTCGTGTCCGGGACCAGTTCCGGCTTCTGCCCGAATGTGCTGAAGATTGCGGCGAAAAAGAGAATAAAGGTGAGGCGTTTCATAGAGATTCACCGGTTCGTTTATTGATGTGGCTCATGGTTGTTGTGTTCTGATTCATTTAAGACGTAACGAGGCGGCTTGATTCCACTCTTTAACCGGACGTCATCTTTTGGCGCGTCAGCGCGGAGCTTCAGCGGAATCACGCCGGCCCAAACGTCCAGTGCGTAATCTTCCTCTGCGTCGACCGGATCTCCCGTTCTGACTTTTGCGGACGCTTCCCGGATCGGCAAAGACAAGACGGCGGTCGCTGCGAGCTCATTCTTGTTCGGCGGGCGCACGTCTCGCCAGCGACCGGGAACGATATGTTCGGTAAAGGCGCGTAAGGATTTGATTTTTCCTTCTTCGTCGCTGACGAGAGTGGCAACGCCGAAAACCACTACCGACCGATAATTCATCGAATGGTGAAACGCGGAACGCGCCAGGACCAAACCGTCGATCAAGGTTACTGTCGCGCAGACTTCAATGCCATCGCTCATTGCTCGTAACATCCGGCTAGCGCTCGAACCGTGAATCAAGAGCCGGTCGCGGACACGAGCGTAACCGGTCGCGATCACGAACGTCTTGCCACCAATTGTAAATCCAACATGGCAGACGAAGCCGTCATCGAGAATTTTGTAAATCGTCTCGCGATCAAATAGGCCGCGTTTCGGCAGCCGCCGAAGCTGCGTTCTTTCAGTTGGGTTTAATTTGGTCATTCACGTTTGCGATTGGACTTTTAGAAAACAATTGGAGTTAGCACAATAGCCACTTTGTATATTTCTAATAAGGCCACTCTTGAGGTAAAATAGCACGCGATGGCGAGAGAACAGAGCCTGTTCACCATGCTCGATGGCCGGCATTCCGGGGCGCCCCTGTACCGACAGATTTACGAGGCGATTCGCACAGCGATCTTGAGCGGCGAATTCGCCCCGGGGAAACGCCTCGCTGCGACGCGCGCGTTGGCGCGAGAGCTAGGCGTCTCGCGTATCACGGTGTTGAACGCTTATGAGCAGCTTTTCGCCGAAGGCTACCTCGAGGGCAAACGCGGGGCAGGAACTTTTGTTGCCGCCGAACTCCCAGACAATTTGCTGAAGACCGAAAGTATAAAGCGATCGAACCAAAAAAACCCGAACGCGCCGCTTCGCTTGTCGCCGTTCGGCGAAAAACTTGCGACGAAAGATGTTGGGAGTATCCGCGCACGGACGATTGCAAAGTTTCATCCGTTTCAAAATGGCCTGACCGCTGTCGATAAGTTTCCATTCGAGATTTGGTCGCGCATCGCCGCACGCGTGCACCGAAATCCGTCGCGTGAAGTTCTGGGTTACGGCAATCCGCAAGGTTATTTTCCGCTTCGCGAAGCGATCGCCGCGCATTTGAAGTCAGCACGTGGAGTGAACTGCACGGCCGAACAAATTATTATCACGTCGGGAGCGCAGCAGGCGCTAGATCTGGCAGCGCGAATCTTTCTATCGGAGAAAGATTCAGTATTGATTGAAGACCCATGTTATCAGGAAGCGCGAAGCGCGTTTGCCGCCATCGGCGCGAAAATAATTCCCGTTCCCGTAGATGCCGAAGGCCTGAATCTGGGCGCCGCGAAACAGAAGGCGAAACTCATTTACGTAACGCCTTCGCACCAATATCCGCTTGGCGTTACGATGAGCTTGCCGCGACGTCTGGCGTTGCTCGAGTGGGCGCGGACAAACAACTCGTGGATCATCGAAGATGATTACAATAGCGAGTTTCGTTATGCAGGTCGGCCGCTTGCTGCCTTGCAGGGTCTCGACCAGGGCGGCCGCGTGATTTATATTGGGACGTTTAGCAAAACAATTTTTCCCTCATTGAGAATTGGCTGCGCTGTGGTGCCGCAGGATTTGGTTGGAATCTTCACAACCGCACGGGCTATCAACGACACGCATTCGTCGTTAATTGACCAGGCCATTCTGACAGAATTTATCCGCGAAGGACACTTTGCGCGGCACGTCCGACGGATGCGGACACTTTACGAGGAAAGACAACAAACCTTGATTGCCGAATGCGAAAAGAATCTGAATGGGGTGCTCGAAGTGAAAAAGGCCGACGCCGGGATGCATGTCGTCGGCTGGTTGCCTGAAGGCGTCAGCGATGAAGTGATCAGCGCAAAGACTGCAGAACAAAACCTAAAAGTCGCGCCGATTTCTGCGTACTGTGCCAAAAAATTGCCCCGCGGTGGTTTGATTCTCGGTTACACAGCGTTCGAGAAAAACCAGATCAAAGATGGCGTGAAAAAATTGAAAGCGATCCTGTCCGCTGAGATTTCAAAGTAAATAGAGACCACGCTGCCGCGGCGAGTTAAACGAGCCAACAAGCATTCAGTCAAGTCGATCCCGCTCAGACGTTCAACGCAGAGGGATAAACTTGCGGAGACGCGGATTGCGCAGCCACAGGCCGCTCCCAAAGGAGAACAGCGACATAACCTGGAAACAGGATGTGACTGAATAACGGATTGCCAACGCGAACCTGGGTGGCGGCGGCGCCACCCAGGTAGCCGGTTAATAGAATCGCGCCGAGAACGGATCCTTTTCATGACGTCCAGATCTTTCTGGAAAAACGATCGCCAAGCCGTTTCTCTCGCGTCCAGCAATTCTTTGCGCACCTGATCGGTGAGCGCGGAAGTTTGCCCGGCCGATTTCTCCTGCCGCGATTCTTCTCCATTGCTCGATGCGAGCGGACCAGCGGCGAGAACTATTCCTAACAACAAATAGGTTGGCCATCTCATGTTATGCCGTCGGCGACCGCGTCGCTTCACCAGATTAATCTGGGATGTCGGCCTCGACCAGTTTCGCCAACAGAATGAGCGACTCCTGCCAGCCTAGATAGCAAGCTTCAGAAGGGATGGCGCCAGGTACACCTTCTTGTACAACGTTCAACTCCGTCCCGCAGAATACCTTCTTCAGAGTTATCGTCGTCTGCATTTCGCCGGGCAGGTTAGGGTCGTCAAATTTGTCTGTGTAGCGAAGGCGTTCGTTAGGCTCCAGCTCGACATAGGTTCCGCCGAAGGAATGACTCTTGCCGGTAGTGAAATTAGTGAACGACATCTTGTAGGTACCGCCCACTTTCGCATCAATCTGATGAACCTTTCCGGTGAATCCGTTTGGCGGAAGCCATTTCGCCATGGCGTCCGCATCCAGGAACGCGCGATAGATTTTGTCAGGTGCGGCGCGAAGCACGCGATGAAGTTGAATCGTATTAGTAGTTGTTTTTGACATAACGCTTTAGTGTTTCGTTTTTGGATTTCATCATTTACGACGGACAAAGTAATCAAGGCACCATAACGGCCGCTAACATCAGAGGACACGTAGAGACGGCTCGCGCCGCGCCGTGGCAGGCTTCAGTTGTTGCGTCTCACAAACATTACGTAGGAGCGCGAGTCCCTCAGGCCAATCCCCAAGACCGCTGTCAGTATTGATGTGACCGGCTTCACCGATCGTTACAAACTCACTACCCCATGCACGTGCGAATGTTTGCGCGCGCGCGATCGTGACAAATGGATCGTTGGAGCTGGCCACTACAGTACTTGGAAATGGAAGTCGCAGTAGCGGAACGGGCGCAAAGCCCGTTGCGCCGACGGGAAAGTTCCGCGCCTCGGGGTCGCTGGGTGCAACCAGAAGCGCTCCGCGAACCTGTCCTTGCTGGCAGCCGACTGCCCAATGGGCGACCAGCGCGCATCCAGCGCTGTGTGCTACGAGCAAAATATCCGGCCCCGCGTACGCGAGCGCTTGATCCAGCCTCGCAACCCAGTCAGCGCAGTGTGGCGTTTCCCAATCATCCTGGATAACACGCTTCATCGTCTCGTCGATTGCTTCCCAGCGGCTTTGCCAGTGGCCGGGATCGGAGTTATGAAGCCCGGGAAGAATGAGTGTTCTCATCATGCGGCCTTTGCGGCGGGCAGATTGAACGTTCCATTAACCACTTCCAGGAAGGTGCGCTGTTCGCGAAGGATGAAGCGTTTGGTTTGCGCTGCCTCAAAGTTGCTGCGCGCCTCGAGATCGGCCTTTAGCTTCTTTCGGTACGCTTCATACGAGGCGAGGCTATCAAACGCGATCAGGCCCCATGCCACGTTATTTGTTCCTTCGTAAGGCAGGAAATAACCCACAAGATGCCCACCGCAGCGGGGAATGATCCGGCCCCACGTTTCTGCGTACTCGTTGAAAGCTTCCCGCCGGTACGGATCGATTTCGTATCGGATGAAACAGGTTATTGTCATGTCTTTGCTATTGGCGTGTTGGCTTGTGAGTAGCGGTGCGGGGTACCCCGTGCTGACGGGGGACGCTGAAATCCTAATGCCATCTCCAAATAGTAAGAACAGCAATCCATCTCTGCATCGAGCGAAGAACGCCTTTCTGGATATGTCCGCTGTATCTTGCTGCTCATCTGGCTGCACGCGATAATTACGTTTTGTGCACGCTGCATCCGCAGCTTTGTGCATGGTACCGGCCGTTTGCTTCGACCACTCCACCCTTCCCGTACATGTTTCTTGGTCGAGCCCAATCCGTCAGAGAGTGATATGGCCCGTTCTCGTTTCGCCCTTTCGGCATAACATCGAGAAACCCGTAAATGCCGAGGAATTGCTCGCCGCCACGGCCATACGTGGAGTAGGTGTGGAAGACCTGACCTGACTCATCCTTGTAAAACACGCTGTCGCCCGAAAGATCTTCAATCCCAGCTGCCCAGGCCGGTGCTTCTTGGAAATTATACAACGCACGGCCTGCGGCGACTTCCTGAGGCCGGAAAGAGACGTTGAAGTCATAATTGAAGTCATTGTGATAGGACGAAACCCATGGAAAGCGCCAGCCCATGCGCTTACGCACAACTTCGATCTCTTTGATCGGTGCACGGGCGACGACCACGTAAGTCACGTCGTTGTTCCAGAGATGCTCAAGCAAGCCTTCCACATGGTCGACTTCAAGCGAGCACCCAACGCACTGATGGTTGGCGCCAGGACCCATCATGAAGTGTTTAATGAAGAGCTGGCTCCGACCATCGAATAGTTCCGCCAGGGTCACTTTTCCTTCCGGAGAGTCGAACATGTACTCCTTTTCCACTTTCACCCAGGGAAGTTCGCGGCGATGGCAGCTTATTTTGTCACGCAAATGCGTCAGTTCTTTTTCGCGCCTCAGCAAGTCTTTGCGAGCAACCAGCCACTCCGCTTTCCCCACGATCCTATGGGACATAACTCCGTTAGTGTCGCTTTTTTGCTGCTCCATTATTTCGACTTTCATTTTTCGTCTCCTCGATTTGATGATTTCGCTTGGATTTCCAACAAAGCTTCTTCAAGGCCAGGACCGTTAAGCTGCCAGTTGAGCTTGCGCTAGCTGCTACTAACAGCGCGCTTGTTACGCAGGCCGGGCACATAAGAATTCAGTCGGATTGGTTTCGATTCATTTATAAGACGAATGAAGAATGGCGTTTTGGACATCATTGATTTGCAGAAAAAAGCGCCTCGCTGGCCCTCCACTACCCTATCTCCTTACAAATTTGAGCGCGGCTGAGTTCAGGCAGTAGCGGAGGCGTGTTGGAGGGGGGCCGTCATTGAACAAGTGGCCAAGGTGCGATCCGCAGCGCGCACACCTTACCTCGTCACGTGTCATGCCGTGACTGGTATCCATCGTTTCGTTAATTTTGTCTTTGGCTAGTGGCGCGTAGAAACTGGGCCAGCCAGTATGCGAATCAAATTTTGTCTCGGAGCCGAACAATTCATTTCCGCACGCGGCGCAGAGATAGATTCCTTTTTCATGATTGTTCCAATACTGATTCTTATAGGGTGCCTCTGTTTTGGATTCCCGGAGTACCTGAAATTGCAACGGGCTGAGGACCCTTCGCCAGTGCGTGTCGCTGAGCGCCAGTTTTTGTGTCATTGGAGTGGACTGGATTTCTCGCCGGATTCGCGTCGCTTCTGCGTCTTGCGCAAGGCAGACGCGAAGGGAAACAGAAAAGAGCAGAATCAAAATTGAACGTTGCATTCTCGTGTGGGTAACGGCATCAGCTGTTTGCTGATGACTAATGTTTCTGCAGTGTCAGCTTTTGAAGCTTTGGCAGGACCACTTCTCGCACGTAGGGATTATTGGGGTTTTTGCGACAAAAGTTCTGATGGTTTTCTGGGGCTGGGCGAAACGAGCCTGAGCGTGTGATCTCCGTCGCGATCGGCTTCGAGTAAAATTTCTGCACCTGCGGCTTCAATCTTTGCGCCGCCTCGCGCTGCTGATCATTCACGTAAAAGATTACGGAGCGGTACTGCTTTCCTACGTCGCCGCCCTGCCGGTCGACCTGGGTCGGATCATGCGACTCCCAGAATAGAATGAGCAGTTTGTTATAGCTCGTTCTTGCCGGATCAAACGTGACCTGAACAGTCTCCGCTCCCTGCATGTAGCCCGAGACCACTGAGGTAACGCCCGGCGCTTCTTCGAAAACCGCCTCCGTGCACCAAAAACAACCGCCGGCGAAATAGGCGACGTTTGCCTGCGCACAACGCGTAGCCGGGGGCCAAGTGAGAGCGAAAACTAAGACGAGCCACCCGGGTAACCAGAAACTGAAGCGGCGTCTGACCAGCGGCAAAGACCTAACATTACACATAGTGTATCAATTTTTGAGTATTCGTTGAGGTGGCAATGGCCACTTGAGCGAAGACGATAATGCCAGTTGCGCTTTGGAATTCGCATGCAAATTGAAAGGAATTGCAGGAACCGGGGGAATCGGAATGTCCAGGAGCGAATCGCCTTTGAAGAAACGGCGACGACGTTCAATCATCGCGTTCGAACTGATTCGGCTCGACCGAACCGCAGCCGAACCATTGCACGAGCAACTCTATCGCCAAATTCGCGATGAGTTGAAAACAGGCACCTTTACCGACGGCGGATCGCGGCTTCCTTCGTCACGAACCCTGGCGGTCGACCTGGGAATCTCAAGATTAACCGTCAGCCTCGCGTTCTCAAAACTTCATGCAGAAGGCTATCTGCGCTCGAAGGCGCGATCGGGGACGTTTGTGGCAAACCCGCTCCCTGAAATTTTTTTGACAGCCGACAAATTTGCCAGGGGACGAATTCGTCGTGACGGATCGAAAGCGGATCCGCTCGCGCATCCACCTCGCGTCTCGGAGCGGGTAAGAGCAATTCCAGATCCGCGTGCAGGGACGCAGTTTGATCTCGGCGCGCTGGGCGCCGGAGCAGGCAATTCGCTGGTTCCCGGACTTCCGGCAGTCGATGAATTCCCCATTGATATTTGGGAAAGGCTCAGGTCCCGTGTGCTGGCACAAAAAGGCACGCATCTGCTCCGACACGCATCGAGCCGCGGCGACGCGGACTTGCGCGAAGCAATTGCTACGTACCTGTCTGATTTCAGAGGCGCACGCTGTCACCCGGATCAAGTCCTGATCGTCGGAGGAATGCAGCAGGCGATGCTAATCAGTGCCATGGCACTGCTGGATCCGGGCGAGCCAGTGTGGATGGAAGATCCCGGTTTTCACCAGGCGCGTAGAGTTTTTGCTCTGGCAGGCGCCAAAGTGGTTCCAAAGCCGTTAGACGATGAGGGAATTGTCATCGCCCGATCGTCGAGAGAGCAGCAGCCAAAGCTCATACACGTAACGCCGTCTCACCAATATCCACTTGGGATGACAATGACTTTCGAACGCAGAACAGCCCTGCTCGGATTTGCGCGCGCTCACGATGCGTTTGTTTTTGAAGACGACTTTTACGCGGAGTTCCGCTTTACAGGACCGCCACTCCCTTGCCTGCAGGGGATCGACGATTTCGGGCGCGTTATTTACGCCGGGACGATGAGCAAAATTCTTTATCCTTCGTTGCGACTGGGCTACGTCGTCGCGCCAGAGGCGTTGATCGATCCGTTGGTAAAAATCCGCAGCACAATGGATCAACACTCATCGGCGATCGATCAGGCTACGCTGGCGCGTTTCATCACCGAGGGATTTTTTCTCAGTCACCTTAAACGAATGCGGAGAATTTACGCCGAGCGACGGGAAGTTTTTATCAAACATTTCGATGAGTTGCTCGGTGATCGGTTCACTCTGCAGGTTCCGGAAGGCGGGTTGAATATGGTCGCGTGGCTGAAACGCGAAAAAGAATTCCCGGCGATTAGCCGTATTGCTCTCCAGATTGGAGTCAAGCCTTCACCGCTGTCATTTTACTGTATTCGAGCCACGCCCCGGCCGGCGTTCGTCTTCGGTTTCGCTGGTTGGACACCGGCACAGATTCGCGAAAGCCTGGTCAAACTCGCGTCCTCGCTCCGAAGGGCTGGGATTCCGTAGGCGTCGTAATAACCCGGCATGTCTAACAAGAAATCGTTCCCAAAGAAAAGACGCCGGCGTTCGATCATCGCGTTCGAGATGATTCGACTTGATCGCACATCCACCGAACCACTTCACCAGCAGCTTTATCGCCAGATTCGTGATGAGCTGAAATCGGGGAGCTTTAGCGACGGTGCTTCCCGCCTTCCTTCCTCACGCGCGCTAGCTACCGACCTGGGCATCTCCAGACTAACTGTCAATCTTGCATTCTCAAAGCTTCATGCAGAAGGCTATCTTCGCTCAAAGGCCAAATCGGGGACGTTTGTAGCAGATCCTCTTCCTGAGAGCTTCCTAAGCGCAGACAAATTCACCCGCCCTACGACAGAACGAGTCCGCCGTGGCGAAAGGGAGGCCTATCCGGTAACTGAGTCTGCGTTTCGAATTTCTGAACGGGTGAGAGCGGTCCCGGACCGACGTGTAGGAAAACAGTTTGATCTTGGAGCAACAGGCGCTGGTGCCGGTGTCTCCCTTGTTCCAAGCATTCCGGCGGTAGATGAATTTCCCATAGGAGCATGGGAACGACTTAGAGCACAGGTTCTCGCAAAAAAGGGGACCCACCTGTTGCGTTATGCGTCGAATCGCGGTGACGCCGATTTGCGCAAGGCACTTGCAACTTATTTGTGCGACTTTAGAGCCGCGCGCTGCCATCCGGAACAAATCGTGATTGTGGGCGGAATGCAGCAGGCCATGTTCATCAGCGCATTGGCGTTGCTGAATCCGGGCGATCCCGCATGGATTGAAGATCCTTGTTATCAGCAGGCGCAAAGAGTTCTTACTTTGGCCGGCGCCAGGATTGTCCCGAAGCCGCTCGACGATCAGGGAATTGTTATTGCGCGATCACCGCGCGAACCGTTACCCAAACTCATCTACATAACTCCTTCACATGAGTTTCCTCTCGGGGTGACAATGAGTTTTCAACGCAGGACAGCGTTGCTCGATTTTGCGCGTACTCACAACGCTTTTGTCTTCGAAGACGATTACGACGCCGAGTTTCGTTTCACGGGGCCACCACTGCCTTCAGTGCAGGGGATCGATCACTCCGGCCGGGTGATTTACGCGGGAACAATGAGCAAGATTCTTTGTCCCTCTTTGCGTCTGGGCTACATCGTTGCGCCCGAGCCCCTGGTCGATTCGTTGATCAAGATCCGCAGCGCGATGGATCAACACTCGTCTCCAATCGACCAGGCGACGCTGGCTCGATTTATCACCGAAGGCTTTTTCCTCAGCCATATCAAACGGATGCGAAAAATATATTCCGAGCGACGAGATTTTTTCATCGACGAGTTCAATAAGTTACTCGGCGATCGTTTCACGTTGCACGTTCCAGAAGCTGGATTGAACATCGTTGCCTCCCTAAAGCGCGAGGGAGACTTCGACGCGGTAAGACGCATCACCGTCGAGACCGCGGTACGACCGTCGCCTTTGTCGGTCTTTTGCATACAGGCAAGATTAAGGCCTTCGTTTGTGTTTGGTTTTGCGGCCTGGACGACCGCGCAGATTCGTGAAAGCCTTGTTAAACTCGCGTCTGCCCTCAGGAGAGAAGGAATCTAATGCTTCTCATGCGCCCGACATTCTTTGTATCGGCGCTGAAAGGATGCTCCGCCTCCTCCCCCCAAAAACAACTCTTTGCGCAAAGAAAAGAGGCAGCCGCAACCCTCGCGACTGCCTTTGTGGTAACTAACCCAACTAACGGAGAAACTTTAGACTTTTGGCTTGGGCGCTGGAAGGTGACGAATTCTCACGGAAAAGAAGTGGGCACGAGCGAGATCAGTCGCGCCTCGCAAGGCTGTGCTATCCGCGAAGAACGGAAAGCAAGCTCTTTGGCGAGCGGCATCAGCATTAATTACTACGATGTTGCTGACCATGAGTAGCATCAAGATTGGGTTGGCGGTGATGGAACAATCCTCCATCTCCACGGTGGCTTTAAGAATGGCGCAATGTTACTTAGCGGAGACACCAATTCCACGAAAGGAAATTGCATCCGTCGTATCACTTGCTTCCTGATGGCAAGGTTAACAAGAATGGGTGATGTCGGTCGACAACGGCAGCAACTGGCAAACCGCGTTTGTCGGTCTCTACGAGAAAGAACCATGACCTGTCATCAATCAGGTAGCCCAGAGGCTACTCAAGCTCGCATTTGTTAGGTCTTGCTGCTTGGAGGAGAGCAGATTCGGGCAAGCTGTGTTAAAGGCGCATCCACACCCTAGCCAAGAAGAATCTAACGTTGAGCTGAGATCGCTACTGCTTCTGGTGGGTCAGGCACTCTTTCTGTCCGGGATAAGGCCGGTTTTCCATTACCGGAAGACGGAATCGAAGTTGCATTGATGTTTTTCAGATAGCTCCGCGGCTTCGCTCCCAGTCTGCGTTCGAATGCACGCCGGAATGTTTGCGCGTCCGAAAAGCCAACGGAGGCAGCGATGGTCTCCAGTGTTCGCTTGGGAACGGATAAGCGACGCTTTGCTTCGTTGATGCGCAGATTTTCCACAAACTCTCCTGGCGCACTGCCGAATACATTTTTGAAAGCCCGATTGAAATGGCTCGGGGACATGCACGCTCTTCGCGCCAGCGCATTGACTGAAAGATCTTCGTGCAGATTCCGCATGATCCAGGGAATGAGTTCCGCGAAGCGATCAGTCGTTTGACTGTCAAACACGAGTGGCACCGGCAATTTGTGGGAGCCGTTGCCGTTCGTCGGCGCGCTTACAAACTCCTGGGCAACCACCGATGCTACATGGCGACCATAGTCCTCTTCGATTAAAGCAAGCGAAAGATCGGTAGCTGCACCAGAACCGGAGGAGGTGTAAAAGGCGCCGTCTCTAACGAGATGCCGTTTGGGATCAACACGCAGGTTCGGGAAACAGCGGGCCACATCGCTCGCGTAGCGCCAGTGAGTAGTGACTTCGCGGCCATCGAGTAACCCAGTTGGTGCCACACCATGAATTCCGCCACCAATGGCGCCGACGCGGCGCGTATGGTTTGCGCGCGCCAGGAGCCAGTCGGCAATCTTTTCCCCGACCCGACGTCGCCGGAGTCCGTCGCCACCAGGAATAATAATCGTGTCAAGCTCCGACGCGGTTTCGAGCGTGCTGTCCGGCCAGAACACGATTCCTGATTCAGCGCGAAAACATGCGGACGTGACCCCGACTACGCTGATTTGATAACATGAAATTCGATTCCCGTAACCGCCATCGAGGGTCGCACCCGCAAAAACATCTGCGGCGCGTGTTAGGTCCGATGCGATAACGCCCTCAAAACCGAGAAAGCCAACGAGCTTTGGATTCATTACCTCTCTGAATCCACAATATCCTATCCTTCGGAGTTCCTGGTAGGACATAGAACCGACATTACGAGCCACCCGTGTTCCTTGTCATTCTGGGCGACGCGAAGAATCTGGGATTTGCTGCGGTTGGTGATCGCCCCAAAAACAAACCGAGATGTTTCGCTGAGTCTGCCCTGAGTGAAGTCGAAGGGCCCGACATGACACCGCGAGGATGAGACAAGACTGAAGCAGGTTACTAGCCACCAAACCTGATCACAACTTCGAATAATAAGATACCAAAGGAGGAATCATGGCTACTTATGTCGGTTTGATTCAGTTTGCTGAGCAGGGCATCCGCAATATCAAGGATACGGTGAAACGCGGCGACGCCGCGATGGCGGAAGCTGAGAAAATGGGAATGAAGGTCGTAGAGGAATTCTGGACGATGGGTGCGTACGACGCTGTCGTCGTCTTCGACGCACCTGATGACGAGACGATGAGCGCTTTCATGCTTAAGGTCGGCTCGCTCGGCAACGTCAAGAGTCACACCATGCGCGCCTTCCGCCGGAACGAGATGGAAAAGATTCTGGCTAAGATCAAATAACGTCCGCTGAAAACGCTTCGGAGCTTCAAGCGCCAGTCAAAGGCGCTTATACCCAGCGGGTGATTTGTGCAGTGCTACTTCCTACTGGCTATAGCTAAATGCAGCCTTTGTTGAGAACGGAACCTTAAGCTAGTACGCCTGTCCGGGAGGCAGGGCAGATGGGACGAGAACAACACGATTCGATCCATCCCATAATGCCGTGAATACGTAAGTGTGGCCGGAGCGAATGTTCAGCACGGTTGATGTCGGCTGAGAATAGTATGTGTTTGGCACAGCCGAAACGGTCAATACATGACGCCCTGCCGGCACGAAGTGATCGTAGCGTCGTCCCTGTACGACGTTGGCAACTGTTCTGCCATCGATCTTAAGATTAAGAACGATGTTCCATCCAAAGTTCGGAACCCTCATGACGATCAAACGGCCACCCGATTGAGCGGCGGTGCTCCCGTTCGAGATTACGCAAACGAAAACAAGAATCAGACAGAGTGTAACGGTCGAGGTGGATCTTAACTTCATCGCCTGATGCTACGCTCCGGACTCGCTTTTGGCGAGCGCGGCGTTCATTGCCTTGCGAAGTTCTCGGAGGTTGTCCCGACGCACCACGGCCTTCCCGGCCACCCAAGTTGCCACAGCTCTCCAGGGGTCAGGCACACAGTGGAGGGGCGGAGAAAAAGGAAATCCGAATCCCACATCGCAGTATATACATAGGTCGCCCCCGGCTGGACGTTCACGGTTGTCGAAGTGGGCCCCGAGACCCCTGTGCGTGGTATCTTGCGTACGGTTAAGACATGCTCCCCGGCTGGCAACCATGTGTGATAGTAGCGACCCTGGACAACGGTCGCGACGGGCCTGCCATCAATCTGAAGATTGAACCCCACGTTCCATCCGAAGTTCGCCGTCCTGAGAATGAGCAGATGCCCACCCGGTTGAGCGCCAGCGGTTCCAATCGAAACTGCGCAGATGAAACTAAAAATCAGGAAGAACCTGCCAGCAGAGATGTATTTTGATTTCATGGCCTCATGCTACCCTCGCGATTCGTCTTTGGCTAGCCCGAGCTACGCTAATCTTCGATCGCCTTGTCCTTAGGTGCATGTCCTGCAGGTTCACGCTCCCAGGTGACTGTCTTGCCAATATTGATTACCATCAGATCCCTGGCGATCACGAACGGACCGTTGTATTCCTTGCGCAC
>JBKPLD010000057.1:0-3891 GCA_046731415.1 Verrucomicrobiota bacterium | reverse complement strand
ATATCCACGCCCTTCTGTATTTCTACAAATGGTCCCACAAAGCTCCCATCTCCAATCGTGCACCCATAAAGGTTAACTGGCTGCACAACCGTAACGTTTTCGCCAAACGTGACGTCAACAATCGCTGCGTGTCGGATTTCTGGGTTTGTCATGAAGGACTTAATGACGCACTTGAAAATTTCTGCGCAGGCAAGGCGGGATGTGATGATTTATTATTGGCCTCGAATAAGTCCCTCACTTGGTGGCCAAGAGCGTCTCATATGCAGTCAGAAGGTTCTTGCCCACCTTTGCCCACTGCAGCTCATCCTCAACTCGGCGGCGACCATAAGTGCCCATTTTTTCCTGAAGCTCGGGTTTATCCATGAGTTGCGCGATAGTTTCTGCGAATTCCTCTTCGTTGTTGGGTTTAACATAGACAGCGGCGTCTCGGGCAGAAAAGCGTGTTTCCTTCAGGTCGAAAGACACGATCGGTTTTGCCGAGGCCATGTACTCCATCACCTTGATCCAGGTAGACACATCGTTTAATGGGCTGGAAGGATCGGGATCTACGCAAATGTCGGCAGCCGCAAGGTTAGCTTGCAGCTCGTCATCAGAGATGAAGCCGGTGAGTTCAACGCAACCGTTAAGTTTCAGGTTTTCAGCCAGATCGCGCAAATCTTGTATTGAGTCCCCGGTGCCCATTATCACGCAATGAAAATCCGTACGCTTCAAACCATGCAATAAATGTCGTAACGACCGGAGTAGATAATCAACACCGTCTTGTGGATTTAGGCTGCCGATATAGCATAAGATGGACTTGTTCATGCTTTTCAAGCGGGCGCTGGGTGCAGCCGGCGTCATTCGCATCTCGTTAGGCCCATTTCTGACAACAAAGACGTCGCGGGGATTCTTATTCGCGCGTTCAATTTGTATCTGTTTATATGATTCGTTTGTGGCGATCGTGACATCAGCAAGTTTCAGGCTGCACCATTCAAACATTCCCAGGAACCGTGTGTAAAACCCTTCAGAGGCGCAATAACGGGATCGGTAAAGCTCCGGACAGAGATCGTGCTGATCAAAGACAAATTTCTTTCCAAGCAGTTTGAAGGGCAAAGCTGCTAAGAAAAGAGTATCAGGAGGATTGTGAGCGTGCATCACGTCGAAGCCGCGCCTGATCAGGATGTAGGTGCTAACACTAAGACAAGCGGTGGTGAAGTAAAGGTATTCTACGACGTAACCCAAAAAAGATTTCAGCCTAACGAAAAGCAGCTTAGTGCGGCTACCGTCCGCAGCCGAAGTCTTTTTAAAAAGCTCCAATGTGGGCACGCGGTAAAGTTCGATACCGTTCCAGGTCTCGCGCGCTGTCTGACCCTGTCTCCTGAGCGCAATCACCGCGACTTGATAGCCCGCGTCGACCAGTAAACGTGCCTCGTTCGCGACACGGGTATCCTGAGGAAAGTGGTTTTCAACCCACATCAGGACTTTGGTTTGAGGTCGGCTCATGACTCGCCCGCGTTGTCGCCGCGTTACCAGCAGATGCCTTGATAATTGGGCGAAGCCTTCACGGCCTCGCGTGGCAACCGAATCAAATCAATAATCAACTTTGAATCGCCATTATTGGTTACGGCTTCCTGAATTGTGGAATTATTTTTGCCTACTACCACGACGTCACTGGCTTCGATGGCTTCTTTTGCAGAAGAAACCATCAGCGATGAAATATGAGGTATTGCTTGCTCGATGTAGTTCTTGTTCGCACCTACAAGTCTCGCCAAGGCAACTTCTTCGTCGTAGATAGCCAATTTATACCCTTTGCCGATCAAGGTTTCGATCAATCCGACAATGGGGCTTTCTCGAAGATCGTCGGACCCGGCTTTGAAGCTGAGGCCCAAGACTCCAACACGATTTGTTCCTGTGTGTCGGATCAAATTGAACGCCAGTTCGATCTGCTTGCGATTTGTTTCGAGCACAGCTCCGAGCACCGGCAGCTCAAGATCGAGTTGCTTCGCCTTGTAAAGAATAGCGCGAACGTCCTTTGGCAAACAAGAGCCACCGAAAGCAAATCCGGGCCTAAGGTAATAAGGGGAGATGTTCAGCTTCGTATCCTTGCAAAAAATCTCCATTACTCTGTGACTATCAATACCCATAGCCTTACTGAGATTCCCGATCTCATTCGCGAAACATACCTTTAGTGCGTGAAATGCGTTGGAGGAGTACTTGATCAACTCAGCTACGGGAACAGGAGTACGCTCTACAGGGGTTTTTATGCCAGAATATAGAGTGGCAACTCGTTCAGCAACTCGATCATCCGAGGCTCCGATGATCGTAAACGGAGGATGATAGAAATCAAGGATGGCTGTGGTTTCGCGCATGAACTCGGGATTCATGCAGAGGCCGAAGTCCTTTCCATCCTTTTTACCCGATTCTTGCTCGAGCAAAGGCCGCACCACATCGTTCACCGTTCCCGGCAAAACGGTGCTTCGGACGACTACAACATGGAAGTTATCCGTAGTTCGTAGCAATTCGCCGATCTGGCTTATGACTCTTTTTAGCTGGTCAAGACCCAGACTGCCGTTGTCGTTGCTAGGTGTACCAACACAGATTAGGGAAATGTCGCCCAGTGTCTGTACGCACTGAGTGGCTTGCAAGCGACCGGTGTCAACTCCGCGGCGAATTAACTCTTCTAAGTCCGGTTCGATAATGGGACTTTTTCCCGAGTTAATAAGGGAGACTTTGACCTCTTGTAAGTCCACGCCCGTCACTGAATGGCCCATCTCAGCCAAGCATGCGGCCGTCACGCAGCCTACGTAGCCCATTCCAAAAATTGTGACATTCATAGAAGTTATTTTGTAGCTGTAACCCTTAGCTGTCTGTTGGGGTCTTCGCGACACGCGCACAGAATTGGGCCACCTGGTTCGGTGTTGTGTTCCAAAAAGCGCCCTGATAGCGCTGGCTCACGTACTCCAGTAACGATTTGTAGTGAGCGACCGGATATTCTCTTGCTGTCGCGGGTGTGTTATCAAAGCACACATAGTCAGGGTGGACATCAACCAACGCCATCCCGCCATGTTGGGCGATCCAATCGAGTTTTCGCATCCAGATTTCCGGCGTCTTCTCTTGTAATAGGACAAAGAGTGTAAAGTCTTGAGGAAGGGTGTAAGGAAGTTCAACATAACCCTCGGAAGACGAGTTAACACTTGAGTATTGATCGTTGATCGAGCTACCATTCGGATTCGGGACCCAGAAGGGAAAGATCGTGTGGCGACCCTGGGGTTGCGGTTCAAATGGATCCGTGTCGAAAGTGGATGCATCGTATTGAACGTCGAGGTCGTGCAGCCAATCGAGATTACGCAACATGAATCCCGATCTGAATCCAGCCGCTCCCCACTCGCGGGCATAGGCATTGATTCTCGCGGCGCGTCGCGTGAACTTGCGACGCGAGGAAAAGAGATGGCCATCGTGTTTAAGATCGTGTATGCCCACCTCGAATCCGTTGGCAGTGAGCTCCTGCCTCAATTCAACCGGGACGCGGTAGCTTCCCTCTGGAATAAAGTTAAAGGAAGAGCGGAATCCAAGAGCGAGTTCCAATTCCATCAAAGACCGGCACCTATTGAGCCCGGTCTCGCTCTCGACGTCGTGCGTCAAGACAAACGCAAATTTTTTGTTCGCCGGCCAGCCTGGCCAGGTCTCCGGTGCTCGCTCCGAGCCTGGCATAATAGGCCATACGTCTCCGATCTGCTTACGTAGTCGCATAGCTAGCTTTCGTCGAATTGCGGTTCGAAGGAATTGAGGAACGAAAGGTTTTAGGCCGTAATAAATTCTATTGCGTAGCATGAGAGAAGAGCGCCCTTCGTGGGCGCCATAGAGGTTGGGTTGATCATGAAACGGAGTGTTAAAACCTGAGCGTCTCTCCAC
>JBKPLD010000056.1:0-7068 GCA_046731415.1 Verrucomicrobiota bacterium | reverse complement strand
TTGTGACAGGAAGCCTCCTGGCGTTCTTGCGTTCAGCAAATCTGGAAAACGCCCCTCCAAGGAGCCTTAGCCTCCAAGAACGCGTGTCGTATCAACGAGCTATCGAAGACGTTTACTGGCGGCACCGCATCTGGCCAAACGAGAATCCGAATCCCAAACCTTCACTCGACACCGTGATGTCTCAGACACAGATAGAAAAGAAAGTCACGGATTATTTGCGCAAGTCGCAGGCGCTGGAGGCTTACTGGCAACGACCGATTACGGCTGAACAGTTACAGGCCGAGATGAATCGTATGGCAGAGCACACTAAACAGCCTGAGGTGTTACAGGAACTCTTTGAAGCGCTGGGTAACGATCCTTTTATCATCGCGCAGTGCTTGGCCCGCTCCCGGCTAGCAGACCGTCTTATTCAGTCTGCGGAAGGTTCCCGGGAACAGAGTGGGCAACTGAACCGGTTGGCTGGGTTTAACACCCCAGATGGAACGCTATACGCTGGTTACAGTCTGCCGGTAATCGCGACGGTGCCGGATACGGAGGGCATGTGCGTTAGCAACACGTGGACTGATACCAGCCTGGTGGGTGTCCCCACTGCACGCACCGGACATACCGCCGTCTGGACTGGTAGCGAAATGATTGCCTGGGGTGGCAACGATTTCGGCGGCAATTTGAACACTGGCGGGAGATATGAACCAAGCACCGACAGCTGGACAACAACCAGCACTGTAAATGCACCTGAGCCCAGAACTAGTCACACCGCTGTGTGGACTGGCAGTGAAATGATTATCTGGGGCGGCCAGCCGGTAACTAATACTGGCGGAAGATACAATCCTACAGCGGACAATTGGACACCTACTAGTATTGCCGATGCGCCTGATGGGAGATTCGCCCACACGGCGGTATGGGCGGGCAATGAGATGATCGTGTGGGGCGGATTTGGCTTCAGCTTTCTGAACACTGGAGGGAAATATAACCCGAGCACCGATAGTTGGACAGACACCAGCACGACCGACGCGCCTTCTAGCAGAGATTCGCAGACGGCGATTTGGACAGGCAGCGAAATGATCGTCTGGGGCGGATTCGATGACACCAACTACCTTAATACAGGCGGAAGGTATAATCCTATCGCGGACAATTGGACAGACACAAATACAGCCAACGCGCCTTCTGGTCGACACAATCACACCGCAGTATGGACAGGTAGTGAAATGATCGTGTGGGGAGGATTCGGTGGTGCCGGCGGGTTACGTACCGGAGGAAGATATGACCCGGCTCTAAACAGTTGGGCAGCAACCAGCATAGCGAACGCACCTTCTGGTCGAGAGCTTCACACGGCCATCTTGAGCGAGAACGAAATGATTGTTTGGGGAGGATTCGGTGGTGACTATTTCGATACCGGAGGCAGATACAATCCCATTGTGGACAGTTGGACAGCTACCAGTACGACCAATGCGCCGACGGGCCGATATGCGCACACGGCGATCTGGAGCGGTAGTGAAATGATCGTCTGGGGCGGGACTGACGACGCACATGATTTTAACACCGGCGGGAGATACTGCACCCAATCCGGTCCAACGCCAACGCCGAGTCCCACAGTAACACCGTCGGTTAGCCCAACCATCACACCAACAGCCACTCCCCGAGTCACACCCAGGCCGCGTCCCACTCCGCATCCTCGGCCAACGCCTGGGTGACCGTGGAACATGATTCAGTTCCAATGAAAAAGAAATCCACGTTCTCGGCCGCGTTTCACAGCCGAAGTGCTCTGATTAGTCTCGCTTGCCTCACCGGAGTTCTTTTTGTGTTGCTGGCAAAAGCGAACCCACGGCCTTCGATGCATGAGCATCCAAGTCTCTGGCAGGGGTCTTCTGGCGTCCCTGCGGGAACTCCACAAGAACTATGGGTCGCACATTACAACGGGCCTGGCAACGCGGTTGATGAAGCTAAAGCGATCACGGTCGATAATTTGGGTAATGTGTACGTAACAGGACGAAGTAACGGCGGGCCAAGCAACGCTTTTGACTACGCGACCGTCAAGTACAACTCGGCGGGGCAGGAGCAATGGGTGGCGCGCTACAATGGACCCGACAGCGGCGATGACCACGCGGAAGCCATAGCAGTTGATAATTCAGGCAATGTTCATGTAACGGGAACAAGCGGGACAGGCTACGCCACGATCAAGTACGACTCAGCCGGGCAACAACAATGGATTGCCCGCTACAACTCTCAGAATGGCTATGGCGAAGCAACAGCACTTGCGCTCGACGGTTCCGGGAATGTTTACGTCACAGGCGGAAGCTCTGGACCAGACGGTTCCACAGACTACGCCACGATCAAGTATAACTCCGATGGACAACAGCAATGGGTTGTCCGCTATAGCGGACCGGAAGCCGTTGGTGGCGACTACGCCACTGCCATGGCCGTTGATAATTCAGGCAATATTTATGTGACAGGAGATAGCGGGGGTTCAGGCACCAGCGGTGATTACGCCACGGTCAAGTACAACTCCGCCGGCCAACAACAATGGGTCGCTCGCTACGACGGCCCCGTGCATCAGTTCGATGGAGCTTTTGCGATTGCTCTCGATAATGTTGGGAACGTCTATGTGACAGGGAGCAGCTTCGGTTCGGGTGGTAACTACGATTATGCGACGATGAAATATGACACCTCGGGCCAACAACAATGGGTTGCCCGCTACAATGGACCACCTAACGGTCTTGATTTTGCGATAGCTCTTGCCGTTGACGGCGATGGCAATACCTACGTGACTGGCTCCAGCGAGGGTTCGGGCACATCCGACGATTATGCCACGATCAAGTATGATTCTGACGGTCAGCAGCAATGGGTTGCACGTTATAACGGTCCCGGAAATCACCTCGATGATGCGTATGCTATCGCTGTTGACGATTTAGGCGGTGTCTATGTAACGGGGTACAGCGACAGCGCCGACAGCGCTGAGGATTATGCCACGATTAAGTATAATTCAGATGGCCAGCAACAGTGGGTGGCGCGTTACAACGGTCCGGGCAATTTCTTTGATTATGCCGAGGCCGTTACAATCGACGGTTTAGGTAACATTTATGTGACCGGAGAAAGCTTTGTAGGGAAAACGTATTCCGACTATACTACAATCAAGTACGTCCAGGGTGCTGTCGCAACACCAACACCAACTGGAACTCCTGCGCCTACACCAAGACCTATTCCTACACCAAGGCCTCGCCCGGATCCACATCCTCATCCGACGCCGTGAGCGTGGTTCCGAGTGATTGATGAGACCGGTGGAGTGGAAGCTACGGAAAACACTGAATGAAAACAATAATCACGCACAATGGCAAATCCGTAATAGTAGCGATTCTGTTCGTGACAGTGGTCACTGCGCTCACGCAGACACGATCACAGTCACTAACACCAACGACAGCGGAGCCGGTTCGTTGCGCCAGGCGCTAGCTGATGCAAATGACGGCGACACGATAACGTTCGCAGTTACTGGTACAATTACCCTTACGAGCAGCGAGCTACTCGTGAATCACGGCATTAACATTTCAGGTCCCGGGTCTGTCAATCTGGCCGTAAACGATAACGGCTCCCACCGCGTTTTTCACGTCAGCTCAGATCAAACCGTCACCGAGAGTAACACCAAGGCCGCGTCCAACTCCGCATCCCAGGCCTATGGCACAATGATTTGGTAGGACGCGAACGTCGTCCGACCTTGAGCTCACGGCCGGAGGGCCCGGCGCGCCGAAAGGGATGGACGGCCCCGGCGGTACGTCCCTACCACCGGCACGGCATCAGAAAGGGACGCCCCTCCATAAAAGATGCCTCTCAAAATTAGTGTCCATTCGTATTAATTCGTGGTTAGTCTCCTTACTTCATGAAAGACTCCCATCACGAAGATCAGCATGCGCCGCTGAGTTATCACGGCGCGTGGCGCATCGTGTGCCTGGTTTTTCTATTGATCATCTTCTGGTTGATCGTGAGCTCGCTGGAACCGGTGATATTGCTTTTCGCCCTGGTTTTTCTTCTCGCGATGGTCCTGAACCCCATCGTTGTCTGGCTCGAAAAACGTCACTTCCCGCGTTTCGTCAGTGTGATTCTGCTGATCCTTGCCCTCATCGCAATCACTGCCACGATCGTGATCTTTGCGATTCCACCGCTGGCCCGGCAAACCCAGGAACTGGTGCGCAGCGCGCCTACTGTCTGGCACGGCATTCTCGTGCGAATCGAATCGCTCACTCAAAATTATCCGGCGGTTCGCGAGGCGTTGCCGCGTACCGATGAAATCGCCGGGAAAGTTGGCGGGGCTGCGGGAACAGTCGGGAATATCTTGTTACGATCGACACTTGGTCTGGTCGGCGGCGTGGCCAGCTTTCTGTTTGCAGTTCTGTTGCTTGTTTTTGTCCTGGGTAACCCGCGTCCTCTCGTCGCCGCGTATCTCGCGCTCGCGCCTGATCGTTACCGCGCGCAAGCGCATCGCACTCTCGCCCGGCTGATGAAACAGATGACCGCCTGGGCGCGTGGCGTCGCCATCAATGGAGTTATCACGGGGTTCTCCATCGGCCTGTTACTCTGGCTGATCGGCGTGCAACCGGCGCTCATCTTTGGTGTGTTTGCGTTTCTCGGCGAATTTTTGCCAAACATCGGCGCGTTTCTCGTTTCTATCCCTATTCTGCTGGTGGCATTAAGCCTGGGCGCCACAAAATTCTGGCTCGCTCTCGGCGTGATCGTGCTCGTTTACCAGGTTGAGCTGAACGTCCTTGTGCCGGGTGTGCTCGGTAAAGAAATGCGATTGCATCCGGTCAATATTTTGTTCTTTACCCTTGCGACTGCCACCATGTTTGGGTTGCTGGGAGTTTTTATCGCCGTTCCAGCCGCGGCGCTGGTGCAGATCGTGATCGACGAATTTTATTTGCAACCGCGGAAACCGGATTACGCCGCGCTCGATCGCGAAGCGGCAGCTCTGGTGGAAGGGAAGAAGTGAACACGCAAACAAGACGCAGTCCGAATGATGAAGCTCGAAGGAATGACGAATAATCAAATGACGAATCGCCGATATGGTACTTCTTCGGGAGTCGCGTTTGGTATTCCTCGACGGCACGAAAATTTCTAAAATTTTTTCTTGGCTTGCGCGGCTCGCGCATGAGAGAACCTAGAACTTATTTTGCCCGCAAGCTCGTCGCTAGGGTCCAGGGCAACAAATCGGAGGAACAAACCAATGCTAAAGAAAACCTTGATTGTCTTCACGCTTTCCTTACTCGTGCTCCTTGGAATCAATGTAGCCACGCCCTTGTGGGGCGTTTCGGCGCATCCCTCATCCCCGACGGCGCACAGTGCCGCGGCTACGGCGGCTGCGCCCACCGGTACACTTCAAAAGATGATTGTGGAAAACGGCAGCGTGGCGATGGATCTCGATCTCAACCGCTTGAATGGAATCAATGCGGTCTCAGGAAAACTGGAGCAGTTACGCTTTCTCGCAGGGGCCAACTCCTTTTTTCCCATTTTGGTTTTTAACGATCAGTTGCGCGGTCTTCAACCGGGATCGATGGCTTTGATTCCTGTAGAGGCAGCCGTGCCGGCTGCAGGATCTTCGACTTCGGAGGCGACCCGCCTACCGCTACAATTAGCCGCGTCTCTTAAACAGCTCGTGATGGAAAAACTTCCTTCCGGCCGGGGATTCGATCTTGCTCTGCGCGACGGCAAAACAGGCTTCACCTTTTTCAATATCGAAGGACACCAGTACGATTACGATGCCGCTGCGCAGTCACTTGTGATCACGAATGGCAGGCTGCTCGTTTCAAAAGAGTTTGCCAACGCGCTCAGTCGGCCATCGGACGCTGGTTCGACAGTAGGAAAAATCTCAATCGGAGCGGCGATGCAGCCGATCCAAATCGACCAACTCATTAACGGCGAAACCAGATCGATGGTCATGCCGCCCATGCAACATCGCGTCGCACCGGGAACGCCAACGCTTGTACCGGGGCCGGATGTTATAGTTGGAGAAGTCGAGGACGTGGCACAATTTGATGCTCCTGTTGGGACGCAGGTCGGGCTGGCCATAGGAACAGATTCTTGTAACAACGGAGATCAGCCAGTTGATTGGTTCGCATTGCCTAATACAGATCACCCCGTCGTTCCGCAAAATCTCTATCGCATGAGTGGCGGGGAGGATAACACCGAGCGCTTCGAACAAATCGGCCAGTCGTGGATGAAGCATACCTTCCTGGCATTGGAAGACTTCGTTTGCGGCACTTGTAACACCAGTGGTTGCGTAACAGGCTCGCATCTCTGCCCGGGATGTTCCGACCCATACGTCTCAGGTCTGAATGGCGACCAGGACAGCATCGGCTCGCGCGCCTGGGTCAATCCCTTCACCGGATCTTTTCCGTCGAATGCCAACGATCATAGTGGCCACAGTCATAACGGCGTGTCGCACCGGATTCTCGTGGAGACAAACGATCTGATTCCAGCGAACAATCCAGGCGCCACCTATTACGGCGAAGCAGCCTACATTAGCCCGCATGAATACACGTGGTGCCAGTCGAACCCGGACCAATGCAACATGTTTAACAATTTCTCCTACCGGCAATTCACTGTCAGTGGTGGCCCCACCTTCTTTAACTTTTCGGCCGCCGGCGCCACGCTTCGAATGCAAGCTGCTATTCAGGCCTGGGCAGATTCAGGGGCCACTGTAACTCGATACCAGCCCGATCCTGATAACGATGGGGTCTTTTACGTCGGTTACAAAGTAACACACCCGTCTGCTAACGTGTGGCACTACGAATTTGCCATCTTTAACATGAACTTGGACCGCGCCATACAATCCTTTAGCGTCCCTAGCGCATTTAGCGTTAGCAACATCGGATTTCATGCGCCGCCACAGCATCCAGGTTGGGCGCATGATGGTACCCAGGGGGACGCAGGATTTAGCAGCACGCCGTGGGATGGTGTCCTGGACCAAGGCCTTGTAACCTGGAGCACGGAAACCTTTGCACAAAATCAGAACGCCAATGCGATTCGCTGGGGCACGCTTTATAACTTCCGCTTCGATTGCGACCAAGCGCCAAAGCCTGTCAA
>JBKPLD010000055.1:0-6304 GCA_046731415.1 Verrucomicrobiota bacterium | reverse complement strand
TTTACTATCGCGTCATCGAAAAGGTGATCGCTCATCGTGAGAAGAAATGGTCTGGCGACGCAATCGGCAGCGGTGAGCAATGAAATTCCATTTTGTTTTTTCCAATCGCGATTTTCAATGAAGGACGCGTTCAGTCCCGTGGGAATCAACTGCTTCACCTGGGCGATCATGCGCTTGCTTTCGTAGCCAACGACAAAGTTGAGAGCTTTAACCCCGGCATGGCTTAGCGCATCCAAAGCGTATGAAATCAAAGGTCGGCCAAGCACCGGGACGAATGGCTTCAGGAAAGTCTGGCCGGAACCGCGTAGACGCGCCTGCCCGCCGTAGCCTTGGCGAAGGCGGGAGCCCTGACCGGCCATCAAAATCACCGCTTCGTGGATCGGAGTCATATTCGGGAACAACTCAATCGAGCAAGCTCGAGAGCAAAAACGGGAGCACGAAAGGCGGTCATATTCCGTAATACCTTTTGAGGCCCCACAGCCGGATCCGTTGTGGAAGAAATCTGAAAATCAGGGGAGCAATTCTTGATTGAAACAGATCGCCAACCGTTATTCGAGGAGGCGGACGATCTGCGTTGACTAATTTCAGAACATGTTCGGCGACGAGATCTGGTGAGGGAGCATTCTTCATGGTGCGCTCGACCATTTCCCAGGCCTTGGCGATCTTTGCCTCATAACGCGGATCTGCCCCGGTACTTTTACTCACCACGTCGTTAAATTCGGTGCGAATATCGCCGGGCTGAAGATCGACGACGTGCACACGAGAGTTACCAAGCTCGAGTTGGATTGACATGGTGTAGGATGCGAGAGCCGCTTTTGCCGCGTTGTAAGCTGCCATGAACGGCACTGGAAGCCGCGAAGCTAGCGAAGTGACGTTAATGATCAAACCTTCTCCGTGTTCCTGCATCTGCCGGAGCGCGAGCTGCATCAATTGGATTTGGCCGAAAACAAGAACCTGAAACTGGCTCGCGATTTTTTCAATGGGAAGAAACTCGGCCGGGTCAAAGTGACCGGCGCCCGCATTGTTGATCAAAACGTCGAAATAGCCTGCTTCTGTGATCGCAGTAGCGAACGCGGTTTGGATGGAGAGCGGATCAGTCAAATCCAGGCGGACCGCGTGGCATCGCGGCATTTTCGGAATCCGTTCTAAACTACGCGATGTGCCCCAGACCTCATGACCCTGCGCGGCCAGCAATTTAGCTGTGGCAAGACCGATACCGGAGCTCGCGCCAGTCAGAAAAACTTTTTTCACGATGTCGAAAATGGTTTCGCGTTGCAGGACGCACTGAGTGTTGCTACGGCATTGATTCCTATTTAACTATCGCTCCGATGCAACAATGTCCTGCGCAACAATCTCAGTGTTGTGCGAGTCGTCCGTCTGTAAAATGTCCATCTTATTCCAATGTTGCCGCTGATTTCCGTTGTTCTTGTCATTTTGGCTGCGATGGGCGTTAAGCGTCTGCTTCCTCGTAGTAGAAAGCGTCGCGAACAAATAGGTTTCATTCGTGAAACTTTGGCAAGCGGCACGAAATCAGACGATCGCCGTGTCATTGCTTCACTTTCGACGGTGCCCGACCGGATCAACAATTTGAGACCAACGATCCGGTCCCTCCTGAAGCAAACGCGGCCCCCAGACGAGATTGTCGTGGCCATTCCGGAATTTTCGGTTCGCGAACGGCGGCCTTATATCGTGCCGAAATATATTTCCCGCTTGCCGCGCGTGCGTGTTCTACGTTGCCGTGAAGATTGGGGACCGGCGACTAAGTTTATCCCTGCGATCCAGGACGAGCTCGCGGCAGGGCGGGAGAATACGTTGATCATGGTGGTAGACGACGACAGGCTTTATCCGCGCGATTCAGTTGAGACTTATCTTTACTACAGCAACCAATTGCCGAACGCAGCCCTTTGCTTCCGCGGAGCCGCCATGCCGCCCACCCTGGATTGGGACGATGCCAAAATGATTCACGCGAGGGACATTCGCGAGCCTCGCCCCGTCGCCGTCATTACTGGGTGTGGAAGTTACCTTGTAATGCCACGGTTCTTTGACCAATCGCTCTGGGATTATTCCAGAGCCCCGTCCGTGGCGTTTTACATCGATGACATTTGGATTAGCGCATGGCTCAGCCGCGGTGGCGTGAAAAGATATGTTGTTCCGGCGTCAGCCATGATGCGCAGTGTGCGTCGGCAGCGCCGGACTGTATCGCTAAACAAGATTCGCGGTCGTCAGAAACTCAACAATGACATTATCGCGTTTTTTGGCGATGCCTGGGACGTTTTTGCTTCGTAGCTACGGACTTTTGTCCTTTCGATGGATATGGTGTTTCCACCACTGGACACCGAAGATTGCCAGGAATACCGAAGCGCTGGTGATCTGTCCGACAATTCCGCTTACCAACACGCGGCAGACGACGGCCGGAATCAGTGCGATCGCCGCTGCAACGAGCGGTGGGCGGATATCGCTCCACGAATCTTTCCAGTGAAACACCCATCGCAATGTGGCGTAGCGTAGAATACCCTGCACAATGTAGGGCAAAAGAATGCCGACCGCTGCGCCCATTGCACCGAACCGCGGGATCAGCCAGAGGAGCCCGCCGGCAGCGACGGCGCAAGTGATCGACGAATGCAAAAGGTTCAAATGCGGCCGCTGCACCATGATGACGGTTTCCCCTAATGCGACAAACGCATTAAGCGCACTTGCGAGTGCGACGATGCCCAGCCAAACACCGCCTTGCTGAAATGCTGGACCATAGATCAGCAGAATCGTGCTCCCCGCGAGCGACAGTACCGCAACGAGCGGTAACAAGATCCACAGCATCCACTCAGCGAGCCGAGCGTAAGTCGCAGCCGCGGTTTCATGATCGCCAGTCGCAGTCATCCCGGCCACAACCGGCGCGAAAATAGGGTTGAAAGCCTGATTAACTTTTCGGAGCCCGTTCGCGGTGCCGATGACTGCGCTGTAAACGCCAACAGTTGCGAGCGTCACACCAGGCGCGCGCCCAGCGAAGTAGCCGAGCATAATGAGATCCAATCGGGCTATGAAAGCATTGATTAGCTGATAAATGCTGATGGGAGCCGCATATCCGACCAGTGAGCGTGCTTCGCGAAGAGGGGATACGATGTCCGCCTGCGCCGGAACCTTGCGAAACAACGTTGAAGCGAGCATTACTGCAATGAATCCGGAAGCCGCCGTTCCAACGATCGCAGCCACTTCCGGTGAGGATTCTTTGAAGCCAACGGCAACGGCAACTAGGAACGCGAGCGTCGTCGCGATCGGCTCCGTCATGCCTCGCGAGTAAATATCGTGTTGCATGACCTTCATCCCGCGCGAAACGGCGGTGCTGATGCGATACAACGCTAGCCCAGGCATGGCGCAGAGCACGAGTGCAAGCGCGGAAACCATCTGTGGCTGTGCGTGAAGCCGGTTGTTAAAAAATCGGAGCGCCACGATCACGATGGCAGCGGTTACAATAGACTGCGCGACGCCTAAGACTACGGCGACTCGAAACAGCGCGCGGCTTCGTGCCCGATTGCCGACAGCTTCCGATCGGGCGATGAATGTGGTGATCGCGTTGTCGAGCCCGAGAACGCCGATCTTGCTAATGATGTCGGTAGTCGACCAGGCAACCGAAAATATGCCGAGTGCAGCCGGCCCGAGGATTCGTGCGACGAGAAATGTAAAGATTCCGCGAAAGTTCGACGCCAACATGGCGATCGTGTTCAGGAAGGCGCCGCGTTTTAGTTCCACTCCGGTCTTGTCGACAGTGGCCGGGGCATCCACCGCCGCCGGTGGAACGTCGATCGCAATTTCTGTTGTGACCCCGGAGTCTTGGCGAAAACGGTCGGGGCCTCGGGCGAGTTCGAAGTTATCCACGATGAAAAAGAGCGCCTTGATTCATTTTTCGCCAGAAATATGCCCGATGTAATGGGAGCCTAAACTAACGTTCGCGCTCATATCGCCCCGACGCTACAATCGACTGCTCGGACCGCCAAAATTTTTTCCGCAAAGATTGATTGTCTTAGGAAGGGACGAGGTATGGAGCTCCCTGTAGGTGTTTCAACTTTACAACGCACCGATCGCTGGATTGGCGCGCCGCTCTGCGCCATTTTAACCATTGTAAGAAGGATGTTTGAATCCGCGGCGTCACCAGGACCGCGTCAGGTGCGGCGGATTCTCTTCGTCAAGTTCGCGGAACAGGGCTCTACGGTTCTGGCTTATCCCGCAATTCGTCGCGCACTCGACATGGTCGGACGTGAAAACGTTTACTTCATCGTGTTCGAAGACAACCGCTTCATTCTCGACGCAATGAACGTCATTCCCGATGAAAATGTGATAACCATCGCGACGCACAGCTCTTTTGGACTAGCGCTCAGTGCGATGCAAGCACTGCATCGAGTCCGGAAAATCCGCATCGACGCAGTGGTCGATATGGAATTCCTGACACGCTTCTCCGCGATACTGACGTTCATGTCAGGCGCGAAAACACGCGTTGGTTTTCATACTTTTTTTGGCGACGGACCGTACCGCGGCGACCTGATGACGCATCGACTTTTGTACAATCCTCATCTCCACACCAGCGAGATGTTCGAAGCCATGGTGGAAGCGTTGAGCCGCGATCCCGCAGCGCTTCCGACATTCGACTTCACTCCTCCTGCGAACCGGGTATTCGCAAGATTTCAGCCTTCTCTGTCCGAAGTCGCTGAAATCAATTCGCTGTTGCAACGCGAAAATCCCGGCATCGGTTCTGCGCCACTAATCCTGCTGAACCCCAACGCAAGCGACTTGCTGCCTTTGAGGCGGTGGCCGGCGCTGCGCTATGTCGAACTTGCGCGACGGCTACTCGAACGTTACCCGGACTTGTTTATCGGCTTTACCGGTTCCCCGGCAGAAGCCGTTCCCAATAACCGGCTTGCGGACGAGGTCGGTTCAAGTCGTGTTGTCCCGCTTGCCGGGAAAACGACTTTGCGCCAAGTCCTCGTGCTTTACACACGCAGTGCGATTTTGGTGACGAATGACAGTGGACCGGCTCATTTCGCCTCGATGACGCCGATCCGCGTCGTAGCTTTGTTCGGGCCGGAGACACCGGCGCTATTTGCCGCGCGTTCGGCAAACGCGACCGCCTTGTGGGCCGGCATCGCGTGCAGCCCGTGCGTGAACGCCTACAACAATCGGCAGTCGGTCTGCCGGAACAATCTTTGCATGCAGGCAATCACAGTTGATGATGTTTTTGACAAAGTTACGCGCATTTATGATTCCCTAAGAGACACACGCGCGGCGGTTGATTTGCTAAATGGTGGCCGCGCGAACTCATAGGTCGCAGCAATTTCGCCTCGCCGCGCTTGGGATTATTCTTCTCACGATCGCGATTCGCCTTCCGTCCCTGGTCCATCCCCGGGCAATCGACAGTGAAGCAATGTATTCCGTCGTAGCGAACGAGATCGTCGATGGAGGCCGACCGTACGCGGACGCGGTAGAACGCAAGCCGCCACTTCTCTTCTGGACTTACGCCGCAATCTTCAAAGTAACAGGCGAGTTTAATTGGAAGGCGCTTCATATCATGGCGCTGGTGTGGACGCTCGGCGCGATGGCCGGTCTCTATGTGATCGGTCGCGAGTTATTCGATTGCAAAACCGGTTTGATTGCTGCGCTCTTTTACACCGTTTTCCAGCCCTGGTGGACGTGGAAGAATCTCTCATTCGATAGCGAGATGCTGATGAATTTCCCGATCATCTGGGCGTGGGCAATCGCTTTCCGTCGAAGCTCTTCGCGACTGCGACCTGAACTCTTGGGAGCAGGCGCGGTCTTGTGCGCAGCTTTCCTTCTGAAACAGCCGGCCGCGATAGCCGCGGTCCCGCTTGGTATCTATCTACTCCTTCCAAGCTATCGAGCCAGTCGCAGCTTGACGCGAACGAATTCGATAATCCAAGCAACCGCACTCACGCTGGGATTTTGCGTGTCCCTCGGTTTTGTGACGATTGTGCTTTGGAAACAAGGCATTCTCGGTGACGCGTTCTACTGGACCATTGCCGATCACGACATTCCGCATGTGTTCTGGCGGAAGGGAATCGTGAACACGCTGACGTTCGTCGGCGCCTGTTTGCCTTTGGTAATCGGAACCATAATGGTCTGGCGAGATAGGGGTGAGATTTGGGCCGGCAGGAGCGCGGAGCGAGCAGCTCTCTTCGGATTGCTTTCTGCCTCGGCGATTGGCGCCGCAGCAGGCGCACGCTTTTATCCCCATTACTATGTCCAATTGATTCCTCCGCTCGCATTGCTCGCGGCACCGTACTATGCGCGACTTTGGTGG
>JBKPLD010000054.1:0-11255 GCA_046731415.1 Verrucomicrobiota bacterium | reverse complement strand
TCTGTTTGTTTCTGGTGACACCGCCTACATGCAGCGCCAGCAGGTACACGCTGCGGTCTGGCCAATTCTCGAATTCGACAGCAGTAATGCGCCCGACATCCACTTTAATTTGGCCACTGCGTGCCGCTGGATTACAGCCCGGCGTCACAACCGACGCCCGTCATTGCCCGACTCCCTCGGGGATAACTTTCCAGCAGTAGTTAACAGAGTTGATAGTTGATGGTTGAGAGTTGAGAGAAGACACGCAGCAACCATTCACCAAGAACAAAGAAAAGGAGCGGTAATCATGAACATGGACATTGCAACCCTTGCAGAGCTACTCCACGAGACGGAAGAGCACCACGGCGACTACGAGAAGACCCATCCCAAACACAACTGGTGGGACTGGTACGCCGCCTACGTGAGCGCGCGTCAGAACGGCAAAAGTTCGGAAGAGGCAACCGCTGCCGCCGGTCGCTATGTGGAGGAAGGCAGGAAGTGAGAATGGAGCGCTCGGGGACGCGCGACATAGAAAGTTCCGAGCCGGACTGGCGTTAGTGACGAGGGTATGAGCGAGTGAGCCGGGAGGCGAACGAGTTTCAAGTGAGAAGGTCTTCGAAGAAGTTGATAGGTTGGTAGCAAAACCGTGGAAGTCAGAAGATCAGGTTCACAACAATCGTCGAAGGGGCCAGCTGAGTGGTTCACTGGTACCGTTCGCATTGATCCGTTGTTCGAAGCGCCCGACCCCGCACGTGTTCGTGGCGCTAGCGTTACGTTCGAGCCGGGTGCACGCACGGCATGGCATACACATCCACTCGGTCAGACGTTGATTGTCACGTCCGGCCTCGGATGGGCACAGCGCGAGGGCGGACCGATTGAGGAAATTCGGCCGGGCGATGTGGTGTGGTTTGCGCCTAACGAGAAACATTGGCACGGCGCAACGCCGACAACCGGGATGACGCATATCGCGATTCAAGAGGCGCTGGACGGCAAAGTGGTTGAGTGGATGGAACAGGTCACGAACGAGCAATACCGACGGAAGTAAAAAGTAAGAATGGAGTGAACGGGACGAACGACATAGAAGATAAAGCTGCTAGGGAAAGCAGAAAGCAAATGCGGGCAGCGAGCGAGTTTCAATTAGGAAGCAGGAGGGTCATTTGCCCTCTGCGTTCACCGGCGCGGACATTCCACCGATGATTTGCCATGCGCCGTGTGTTCGGATCCAAGTATGGGTGATTCGCATTGCGTCGGTTCTCGTTTCACTGCCGTGGTCGTTCGCCCAATTCATTTGGATTCGATAGTAGTTGATCGCGATGTCGCCGGTAATCTGAATCCCTTGCTGCTCAATCGAGTACGATTGTAACTTGATGCCTTTCGACGTGTTCATAGTGATCCAATCGGTGATGTGATCTTTCCGTAGCGGCGCTGAACTGATGTAGGGCCAGCCAAGAAAATCTTCGTGCCATAGGCCGCGATACTTCTCCAGGTCGTTAGCTTTCACATATTCCCAATACGCTTTCTCGAAATTCCAGACCTGTGATTCGTCGTTGCTCGCCACCTGGCCAAAAACAGCAGCGACCAGGACAACTAATAAGAGTGAGGTCATCCTAAACATGCCGCAATCCTATCCGAGGACGCTGCCACAAAGCAATGTCGCATCGCGTGCTTGGCATCTCATTATTTTTCTGTTGAGATGCCGACGTTTAAGCATCTCCTACCCCGGGACTTGGGAGCAGTTTATATGGCTAAAAAATTCGTGTGTTTTGTTGTAATCGGAAACGTCATGAGCGCGCTGATGCTCTTTGCGCAGGGAGGAACAACTAAGGCGGGCGAGGGGACACTGATGTTGGAGAAAAAGCCGTACCCGCTGAAGCACGTCCTCGCGTACGAAACGACGATCGACAACGAGCCGGCGATAGTGGTGGTTTTGAGTGGCCAGGCCGTCGCCGGCGAGAAGCTGAAGGAAGCGAAAGAAGCGGAAAAGGATGGCGGGGACGGCGATTTCACCCGGCCATACCTGAAGCTGGTGTTTAAGAAGACTGGCGAACTCAAGTACTGGAGCGCCGGTGCCGGAGGCACGATGCTCGGTCGCCATAGCCGCAGCGCGACCGGCGAACTCAAGCTGCAGAATGGTCGCGTTATTGGCAAAGCCAGCCAGCCGAATGAGACCGACGCGATAATTCCCAGTGGGTTCGATGCGCGTTTCGATGTGCCACTACTGAAGCCGGGCGAATCGCTCCCGGCAACGACTGCCAAAAAGTTTGGGCCAGCCGCGAACGTGAAGCCTTCCGCAACCGGCGTCTTCAAGGGCAACGGAAAGGACGCGAAGCTGGCATATGTGTCAGCACATTGGCGTGAGCCATTCGGTAATAAGCCCAGCATCGATCTCGTATTTACGGAAAAGGATCATTCCAAAGATACGAAACCCGACCTCAACGCCGCGTTTGGCAAGTTCGGCAGCGCGCTGATTGTCTCGGTCCACGACGATGGCAGCATCTTCGGCTGCCAAGTAGTTCACAGCGCACATCAAAAGCAGGGTTTCAGCTCAATTGGCTCGATCCACACAAACGACTTCACGTTCGAGAACGGGAGGGTGGAAGGCGAACTTACCACCGATGGGCAGGTCGACACATTTGGCGAGACGTGGGAGGTAAAGATCAAGTTCGTCGCTCCGCTGGGAGAGATCCCGAAACAATTTCAACCCCCGGAATCGAAGAAACCACAAGAAAAACAAGCCAGCACGAAGTCTAACGATAAGCCGACGCCGGATGAGTCGGACGATGAGTCCGACTCCAAGTCCACGCGCCAGCCGTCGGCCGCGGAACTCAACGTGAAAGATCTCGCGCTGACGAAAGATGCGACTGACGTCGAGTACAAGGCGTTGGTTGAACATGTTGTGTTCAAGAGCAAGTCCAATGTGAAGAGTGTCTGCGCTGAGCTTGCCGCGAATCTTAAAGCGCAAGGCTGGACGAACGACGGCAGGGATATGGTCCAGCCACAATCCTCGATTCTTAAGCGAAAGCGCGGCAAAGCGGAGCTAACGATTTTCGTGAAACCGGAGAATGGAGGAAGCGAAGTGAAAATGTTCACCGAAGGGCTCTCCTGGGAAGGGCAGTAGAGCAGAAAGTAACAAGGAAAATGGAGTGAACGGGGCGAACGACATAGAAGGTAAAGCTGTGAGGGCAGCAGCGAGCGAGTGGGGCAGCGAGCGAGTTTCAATTAAGAATTAAGAATGGGGCGTGCGGGACGCGCCCCTTTTTTGAACTTCGTCGGTGCGGAACGGTTCAGCGGAGTTGCGGCGGAGAAAGCCTGAACAACGTTGATGGATGAACTCTTACACGCTCGAGCCGGTTGGTTTCATTCGATCGACAGTGAAGGGCCGTGAAGACGCGCCGCGGCAGGGACCGGAAGGTGCGCCCGACGCGTGGCTCGAGATCGAACCGCGCTTTGCCGAAGCGTTGTTGGGAATGGAAGTTGGTCACGAACTGATCCTGATCACATGGCTGCATGAAGCGAAGCGGGACGTGCTGAAAGGGCATCCACGCAATGACAAGAGTCGTCCGCTCACGGGCGTGTTTTACACGCGTTCACCTGCACGACCGAACCCCCTCGGCCTGCATCCGGTGACCGTGCGTGAGATTGACGGCACGCGCGTGAAGGTCGGGCCAATCGAGGCATTCGACGGCACGCCAGTAGTCGACATCAAGTCAGCGTCCACGCGTGCCGACAAATGATGGGAAGCCGGCAACGACCGACACAGAGTAGAAGACTTACGCATCTTGCTTTTAGCAAAAGATGCCTGATGCGGCGGCTGCGATATATTTCTGGATGAGCAGGGCGTTCGTCAAAGAAGATGTCGATCTTCCGGAGCGCAGCGGACGGAAGCGATCGGCGTCTGGGTTGCCACCGGGTGCGACTAATTACATCACCGCGCGCGGCGCGAAGCGTTTGCGCGACGAACTGCAAAAACTTCTCGCAACAAACGCAAACAACGAGCGCGTGGGCGAATTGAAACAAATTCTGGCATCGGTCCACGTCGTCGATCCTCCGGACCCGGCGTCGAACAGCGTTGCCTTCGGCGCAACGGTGACGTTAAAGGATAAAAAAGGCCGGACCGAAACGTATACGATCGTCGGTGTTGACGAACTCGATCTCGAATCGGACGCCGTCAGCTGGATTTCTCCACTCGGCAAGGCTCTCCTCGCCGCGGACATGGGCGACTCGATTACGCTTGAAGATGGACGAGCCGCGAAAATCGTGAAGATCGAAAGAAAAAGCGACACGTAACAACCTTCGTCGGACTACGGCTTGGCAAAGCGAGGGAAGATAATCAAACGAATTGAAAGTTAGTCGTTGAGAGGATTAGATCGAAAAAATGCCTGAAATTTACGAATTTGCTCAGCTTGATGTCTTCACGAGAACACCGCTCACCGGCAATCCACTCGCAGTGTTCCCTGACGCTACGGGTCTGAGCGATCAGCAAATGCAAGCGCTCGCTCGCGAGATGAATCTTTCCGAGACAACTTTCATCCTGCCGCGCGAGCTGAAGGTAGAAGCAGTGACGGGGAAGCGCGTTCGCATCTTTACGGTTGAGGAAGAGTTACCGTTCGCCGGACACCCGACACTGGGTACAGCCCTGTATTTACATGGTGCCGCAACTTCCGCTCTGAGCGAGCTCTTCCTCGACTTAAACGTGGGGAAGATCGCGGTAAGCTTCCGGCCCGCTTCAAGTCCGAGCCGGACGGCCATAAATGATCGTGTGGCTGGCGATGTCTTTGGCGAGATGCGTCAGCGCGAACCGGAGTTTGGCCCCACTTTGTCGCGAAAAGAAGTTGCTGATGCGCTGGGATGTGGCGCCGACCAAATCGCGTCCGAATGTCCGAGCCAAATTGTTTCCACCGGACTGCCTTTCGCCATTGTGCCGATTCGCGACGCGAATAGTTTGGCAAACTTGAAGCCTGATCTTGGCAGAGTCGGCGCGCTCCTGCAGGGAACCGGCGCCAAATTTTGCTACTTCATTTGTGCCGACGAACGCAAAGGTTGGGGCGAAGTGCATGCCCGAATGTTTTTCTATGGCGGAGAAGATCCGGCTACTGGATCAGCGGCCGGTTGTGCCGTGAGTGGATGGTGCGTCACGGGGTGGCAAAATCTGATGAGCAAATTCTCATCCACCAAGGCGTGAAAATGGGACGACCGAGTGAAATCTTTGTGCGCGCGACGCGTGACGGAGAGAAGGTCACCAACGTTCGAGTGGGCGGATACGCCGTGGAAGTGTTGCGCGGCACTGTGACTTTGTGATTACCGCTGCAGGACAAAGAAAATATATCCGTAGCTGTTCTCTGCGATTTTAAATGTCTCGATTTCTTTGAGCGTCTCGACGGCGAAATCCCTGACGGAGACATCTGAATGATTAACTAGCGATTTCGCGCGTGGCTCCAGAATATCGTAATAATCCTTCACCCACGCGGCTTCTGGAAGCGTGTAGGTATTGAATATTTTGTAGCCTGCGTCTTCTGCGATCGCGAGGTTTTGCGTAACAGATTGCATCTCTGGATAGCTGAATCGGAAGAATTCGCTCACCGCGTCTGGAATTTGTTTACGAAGCCAGGAGAGTTCGCTTACTACTGCGAAACCATTCGGCTTAATCGCCTTTGCCCAGATGGTCAGTGCGTTGGCAAAACCGATATTGTAGGCTGCACCTTCTGCCCAAAGCAGATCGATTACTGGAAAGACACTGGGAATGTCTTTCATATCCATGCAATGCATCTGCACCAGATCCACGAGGTCTTTTTCTTCGGCGCGCTGTTTCAAGCGATTCAGGAACGGCTGATGGCAATCAATCGCCTGGATTGGCGTCCCTAGCTCGCTGGCCAGTATCATGGTTTGAGATCCCGCGCCGCAACCCGCGTCAACAACGACTTCAAACGAATGTTGCGGCAAAGATCGTAAAACATAACGAGTAAGGCTTGCGTCTCCTGGGCTCAGCTTGTCCATACCTTCGAAAAGGAGGTCAACCGGCTTCGGTGTTTTCATCCTGCGAGGACGAATTAATGCGCTTTCGCTTTAGCGGCGAGGATCTGCGGCAATAAGATGTCGCGCACATAATGCCAGTATGGAACAATTTCGAGCGCATAACGCGCGTAGCGTTCGGCGGCATTTATGTCGCTGGGATTTGTGTTCAAGTAGCAATAGGCCAGGCTCATCATCAGTTCTGGTTTCCCCCACGAAGGTTCAAGCGAGCCATCGCTCGGTTTGATTTTCGAACAGACTTCCAATCCCCGCTGATAATTTTCGATCGCTTTGTCCCGGCCACCGCCGCATTCAGGTGGAGTGTTCCAAAGAATCGGGCCGCGCACCCAAATCAATCGCGGATTGTCCGGCGCCATTGCGATGGCTTCCTTCTCCAGTGCTAGGATCCGCTCGATCCGTTCTTTCCGGCGCGTCTCGTCCTTGGGCTCAACAAAAAGGAGAAAACCATTACACGACATCATTCCGAGCTTGGCATCAACGAATTTCGGATCCTTCTCGAGCGCGATCTTAAATTCGTCGAGCGCGGTGTTGAGATCTTTCTCTAACTCTTTTGGATCGATGGAGTCGTTGAAGCCGTTGATCGCCCGACGCCACTGGGCAAAGCCGCGCCAGTACCGAACGCGCGGCGCGAGCTCCTTGTCTTCCAGAAAAGGCTTCAGATCATCGTAGCCCTTTTGCATCGCAGCGCGATCGCCTGCATAATCGGCGTGTTGAATCTGGGCAACAATTGAGGCGACTTGTTCGCGAGGATCGTTAGCGCGAGTAACCTGGCTAACACAAAACCAAACCAAAGTGGTGACCAAAGCGGCGGCCATCGCGTGATGTTGGGGAGAGATATAGCTCATGGTGGTGGCTGGGATGGACTGGCTAATGCCCGCAGAAATTCCAACACAGGTTGCGCGGCTGTCCCGCCTTTCTCTGCGTGCGCGATCAATGGGATTCCATGAGGTCCGGGCACGCGCACAATGTTAGGAAATGCAGCGACTGCTGCCCTCACGATATCTATCAGACCGAGCATCGTCGCCGCGAAAATATCCATGCTTGCATTGTGCTCGAGCAAGTATTCTGCGATGTCGCGGCGTCCCATGTGAGAGGCACCGCCCAAAGCCGTCTCGAAATCACCATTGCCCCAATCGATCGCGCCTTTGATAAGGTTTGGTTGTTCGGCCAGCATTGCTTTCACTGCCGGCAAGTTCCCATGCCCGGCGATGACGAAACGTTTCACACCTGCCCGATCGAGCTGCGGATGATGCTCGGGGAAATCAGGAACATTGTCCGCTGATTCCGGAGTCGCTAACGGCATGGGACCAGACGGGCTGATTCCCGGCTGAGCCCGCAACAGACTTCGGCCGCAGAAAAGGCTCACGGCGGCCACACTGCCGCCGATAAGGAACTGCTTACGTGTATAAGGGGCATCTATATCCTTCAGAGGTAACATCGTGTGCATGGCTAACTTTCTGTTGTTGCCGACTAAGATACGGCTGCCACTGATTCATTGACCGAGAGAATGTCGTGAGCGATCGCGGAAAAGTCGCGAATCAGCTGAATCTGGGCGCAACTAGTACTTAGCTGAGCGGTTTCCCAAGGTGCTCGAACAATTTGTCCTTGTAATTTCGGCTGACAGTGAGTTTGGTGCCGTCTTCCAAAAGCAATGAGTATTCCCCGCTAAATAGGGGTTGCAGCTCTTTAATCCGTTCGACGTTTACAATAGCCGAGCGATGGATCCGCCTGAATTTCCCGGATCGAGTTGTGTCTCCATCGCGCTCAGGGTTTGCCGGATCATCGGACTCCCTTTGCTCGTATGGAGGTGCACGTATTTATCGTCTGCTTCTATCCAATTAATTTCGCGCGTACTCAGAAAAGTGATGCGCCCGCCCGCCTTGATCACAAGCCGTTCGAGATATTTTGGCTTGTTTTTGATGCTCTCCAATAGGGCGCTTAGTTGCGTACGTCCTTCTTTCTGACGCTCGGAACGCAACCGCTCTTTTGCATGTTTGATCGCGTCCTTGAATCGCGCCTGATCGAAAGGCTTTAAGAGATAGTCCAGCGCGTGAAGCTCGAATGCTCGAATGGCATACCGTTCGTAGGCCGTCGCAAAGATGATTTCGGGCAGCCGCTCAATCCCGATCGATTCAAGGACAGCGAATCCGTCCATCTCCGGCATTTGCACATCAAGGAAAACAACATCGGGCTTCTCTTTCCTGATCATCGCGACGGTCTCCTTGCCGTTGCAGCACTCACCCACAATTTCAACATCGTGATCGTCCTTCAGTATTCGACGAATAAATCTGCGTGCGAGCGCTTCGTCGTCAGCGATCAACGCTCTAATCGGCGCGTTCTTCATCGGTAATTACCATTCAAAAATCCGCTGCTTGCTGGAAGGGAATTTCCATTAGGACAGTCAGTCCTCCATCTCTGGCGTTCTTCAGTTCAAAACGAAAATCGGATCCATAGATTTGATGGAGCCGGGCGCGGACATTACTCAAACCTACTCCCTCTGTTCGCAGCAAAGCGTCGTATGAAGTTATCCCTGGCCCGTTATCTCTGATTTCGAGCCGAAGCAGGTTGTTAAGGCGCGTTGCCTTAATATTGATGTGACCACGGGTGGCGCGTCGTGCGATTGCATGTTGGATGGCGTTTTCTACCACAGGCTGCAGAATGAGATGGGGCACTTGAACAGAAAGCGTTTGCGGCTCCAGTTCTAATGCTACCGTCAGCCGGTCTCCGAAGCGGACCTGTTCGATCTCAAGATAGCAGCGTAGGAATTCAGTCTCTTCTTTGAGGCTGACCAGTTGCTGGTCGGAACTTTCGAGGGTTAGTCTGAGGAAATCGCCGAGCAGCGCGATCATGCTGTTTGCCTTAGCCGGGTCTTCCAAAACAAGCGATGAAATCGAGTGTAGCGTGTTGAAAAGAAAATGCGGATGAAGCTGCATTTTCAGAGCTCTTAGCTGCGCCTGGGCGAGCTGGGTTTTGAGAGATGACTGTGCCAGTTCACTCGCTCGAAAATGCTGATAATAAAGCAGCGCATGCACTGCAATTACGATCAGTAAAGCGATGATCAAATCGATATAGAATCCGAACGCGAAATAAGCGCGGTAACAGTCCATCAGTGCCGGAAATTGTTGCCTCCACCGCGGGGTGATGGACCAAAGGACAGCCAGATGAATGACCTGATGAATGCCGGCGAATGAAATTAGCGCCGGGAAATACAGCAACAGATTACGAAAATTGAGAGGACGAAACTCAACTGGGAACCGGCGGCTGAAGCGAAAAAGAAAGGGCGTGAGAATCGCCCAAAGATAGAATTGAACCAGATTCAGCCTCAGTGCAGAGACGAACCCGAATTCCTTGTTGTTCTCGCCGATCGCAGCCGCATAAGAAATCGCTGCGAAGATAACGCTAACGAGCGTCCACCCACCGAGAAGAACCACCGCCCGGCGCCAGTTTATCTTGAGGTTACCCATGCTGAATTCGCCCAGATTATATCAAAGGCGCCATTTAAGGGGCGTCCTTCTGAAAGAATGTCGCGAGCGATCGCGAAAACGGCGCGAACCGACCGGAGCAAGGTGCGATTAGCACTCGACCGGGGCAGCCTGGGGGTTCGAAAGCCAAAGACCCTGCCACGATCTTTGGTTCTACTGAATTGGCTCAGGGTGATCTGTCTCGCGGACTTTGCGGAAACACGTTCTTAGCTCCTCCACAAAGAGATCTGGCTTCTCGAGCGACGCAAAATGGCCTCCCTGGTCGAGCTCATGCCAGTAAAAGAGATTCGGATAGACGTCTTTTGCCCAACTCCGAGGAGCGGGGAGATCATAGGGAAAACGACTGACTCCTACTGGAAGATCTACGCGACCCGGGTTGTTGCTTTTCCCGAGCAGCGCTCGCTGCTCATAGTAGAACCGAGCCGACGAAGCGGCAGTCCCTGTCAGCCAATAAAGGGTGATCTCGTCGAGTATCTTATCTCGACTGATTGCTTTTTCCGGATCTCCGAGGTTTCCGGTGCCGGCGTTATAGATATCATAGATCCAGGCAGCCTGGCCTGCAGGTGAGTCCATTAACGCATAGCCGATAGTTTGCGGCCGCGTCGACTGCATCATGAGATAACCGGAACCTTCGCTGCGGAAGCGGTTGAGGACTTCCATCGCGCGTTGTTGGTCGGGAGAGAGTTTGTCAGGGGGATGATCAGGAATGACTCGCGGAAAATTGAGATGAATAGCTACCAGACCCGGTGCCCGCTGTTGTGCCATGGCAGTCGTGACAAAAGCTCCCCAGTCTCCGCCTTGCGCAACATATCTCCTGTAGCCTAGGCGCGACATGAGTATCGCCCATGCTTGGGCCGTTCGGTTCGCGTTCCAACCACGTTCTGTGGGCTTATCAGAAAAAGCGAAACCGGGAAGCGATGGGATAACGACGTCGAATGCATCCTCGGGCTTCCCACCATGAGCGGTGGGATTGGTTAGCGGTTCGATCACATCGCGAAAGAGGAGGATCGTGCTGGGCCAACCATGCGTCAGGATGATGGGTAATGCTTTCGGGTTCTTCGAGCGGACGTGGATGAAATGAATGTTCAAGCCATCGATTTGAGTGCGAAACTGAGGGAAACCATTCAACTCCTTCTCGCACCTGCGCCAGTCATAACCTGTTTGCCAATAGTCAATGAGGGATCGCATTTTTTCGAGTGGAACACCTTCCGACCAATCATTAACCGTCTCGCGTTCTGGCCACCGAGTTTGTCCCAGCTGTTGTCTTAACTCATCGAGCGCACTCTGCGGAGCATGATACGTAAACGGTACAATTTCCTCGTTCTTTTGCCCGAGAGCGGAATCAAGTCCCAAACTGCCGGCTGCAATCAGTCCAGCCGCTGCCGATAATCCGCCGCATGTCGCTCGAGTAAGTCTATTACCTCTGCGCGACTTCGTCTTACCGATCACGATCCTTTGCCGCGTCGGTACCTTATCCGCTGGTTTGGACATGTCTTCTGTGTGAAGCGCCGGCCATCGACGTTTAAGGATTTTCGAACTCGAGACGACTTTCGGCTGGGGCTCACCACCAATTTTATTAAGGCTCGAAGAAAACCGACTTCTATCTTCTGCCGCTCACTCTCCGATTATCTTCATTAGTACGCGCTTGCTCCTTCTTCCGTCGAATTCGCCGTTAGTGATTTCATAAGCAAACGCGGTCACGGGTTCCGTTTCGATTCTCACCTTAAAGAGGGAATCAGGACTAACTCTAGCGTGGCACTACAA
>JBKPLD010000053.1:0-11270 GCA_046731415.1 Verrucomicrobiota bacterium | reverse complement strand
CTCGGTCAAATAAGTCGCGGCGACTCGCTTGATATCGTTGACCGAAACTTTTTGGACAGCATCGAGATAATCGCGGCTGAAATTCAGATTGCGCGTAAGCAACCAGTTCGAGCCCGTATCTGAGGCCTGGCCTCGCATGGTCGTAAGCGCACCCAGATGATGACTTAGCGTGATCTTTTTCGCCTTGGCCAGTTCATCCGCGGTAACGCCCGTGTGTTTCACCTCGTCAACAATGCGCAGGGCCAGCTGCTCGGCGGCTTCGCGTTTCTTCGCATCAACCATGGCATCGATGCCAAACAAACCGGGATCGCCGGGCGTGTAGGAAAACGCAGATATGCGAAACGCCAGACCAGCCTCTTCGCGAACGCGCCGATACAGACGCGAGCTTCGTCCTTCACCGAGAATCGTTGAAAGCAGATCAAGCGCCGGAACGTCCGGGTTCGTGACCGCCGGGATATGCCATGCCAGAGAGAGATGCGTCAGTTCCGTGGCGAATTCCTGATGCACCTCACGCCGGCCAAGCTGCGGCGGTTCTGCCGGAATGAATACCGGCTGAAGCGATTTTTCCGGATACGGCTTGAATAAGTCAGCGAGCTGTTGGTGTATTTTTTCCGCATCGACATCCCCGACTACGATGAAGGTAAGATTGTTCGGAACGTAGCGCGTTTTGTAATACTGCATCACCTGCTCCTGGGTGAGCTGGTTATAAATTTCAATCTCGCCGATGACCGGAAACCGATAGGGATGCACCTGGTAGGCGGTTGAAAAAAGGAGCAGACCGGCCATGCGATCGGGATCATCCATGCCCATCGCAAACTCGCGCCGGATCACTTCCTGTTCTTTCTGATATTCCTCCGGCGGCAAAGTCGAGTTCATCATCGCATCCGCCAAAATATCGAGCGCAGTAACAACTCCGTCCTTCGGAACGTCGATCCAAAAAACGGTGCGATCGAAGGACGTGTAAGCATTGATGTATCCGCCGACGTCCTGGATTTTTTGCGCGATCTCATTTTTACCGCGTGTTTTGGTCCCCTTGAAGAGCATGTGCTCGAGAATATGGGACAGCCCCGCTCCGAGATGCTGGTCCTCATCAATGCTTCCCGTAGCGCACCACGCCTGCACGCTGGCTACCGGGGCGCTGCGATCTTCCTGAACGATGATCGTCAGCCCGTTCGGCAAAGTCCATTTGTGCGCCGAACTCGGCGGAAATGTGATGACGGCGGAAGGCTCAATCGGCGCTGCTTTAAGGTTAACCATCATAAATAATAGAACTGCTGAGAAAAACTTTGCCAGTGGTATGCGAGCCATTGAAGTGACAGCGTCCTCAGTGATCAGTGATTTCTGATCACTTTCTCGACGCCGTAGGCCTGGGCGCCGGCAATTCCGCCCGTGCCCTCGTCGCCGCTCGTTTTTCCGGCGCGAACGGCTTCACGAAAACCTCTTCGAAATCGTAAACATTCCTGAAATCTTCGATCGAATCCTCCTCGGTTTTTCCGAATATTCCGGCGCCAATGAGATTGAAAACCATGTTCCCAATGTCTTCGGATGAGTGAATGCCCCAGTTATCGAAAACCGTCATGACCATCGGCCCGAATTCCTTCAATGCGTACTGCCGGACTCCCTCTAATAGTTCCGGCCCGCTGACATGGCGGACGCTGCTACCTTTCGTTTTCTTCTGCCGTTTGGTCGTGAAATCGAGCGCGTCACGCAGAAAAACATATGCGTCTCGGTAGTACCGCGGATCGCTCCTCACGATGGAATCAAGCGCTTCGGCAAATCCAATTTTTTGCATGGGATGAAAAAGGAGCGTCCTAAACGCGCTCGCAAGCATAATCGCCAAACTCCGAACCGGCAACTGCTGCGCGACCGCATCTGAATCGTCTTCGTCGTCTTCGTGATCGAAGGTAAGCGGAATCGCGGACGAGAAGAAAGACGAGGACGAAAGGAGTTTTGCAAACTGCTCCTAATCCTCGATCTGGTCTTCCAGCGCATCGAGATAAACTGAGAGCGGATCGTGCCGTCTTGGCGCGGATACCTGCGATTCGCTCGCCGCCTTGAAGTAATCGCCGAAAGCTCCGCTCTGATTTTCCATCTGCGTAGCTTCGAACCAGTTCATGTAATCGTTGATATTCTCAATTCGCGCGCAAAGTGCCTTGCGAGTCGCATCCAGATGCGACACGCGTTTTGCGATTCCCCGTCGCTTTCCGCGTGCGAGCAAGGCTGCAACTTGCTGATACTCACGCGCGATCGGACGCAACAGGGGATGCGCCGTGCCGACAAGCAATAACAACGCCTGGCTCACGTGGTCGACCGCAGCTTTTTCGTCGGGGGATAGTTTGTGGCGCGAAAGCTCGCTAAGATTTGCCGGCTTTGGCTGTCCGCGATTGCGCGAGCCACCTGAAAGCTTGATCTGTAACAATTCATCAAGGCGTCGGTCGCTTTCGGCAAAGCTTAACAACTGGTAAATTTGGCCTTCGTTCCGTCGAGCCACCGTTGAGCGCCATTTCGTTTCCAACTTCTCGCGCAACTCGGGAAACCGCGCCTTCAAATCGGCAATTGGATCGTTCGATGCACGCGAAAGGTTGGAGATGTAGCGCCCCAGACGCGCGCGGCCACCGCCCTCACCGAGCAGCAATTGCATGAGCGCCACTGAATACGCGCGGTAGAGAGTACGTCCCGCGGAATCGAGAAGGTCGAAGCGCTGGGCGACAAATTCCTCCAGCGACTTTGCCTTATCGCTTGTCGAAAGCGCCGCCACCAGGGACTCGCGTTCTCGTCCGGGCGTCAGCGCCAGGACACCTTCCACCAGCCAATCCGGCGGTTCGACGAGCGTTGTACCAGGTGCCAGGTCGCTCTGGTCTCGATAAATCATTTCGAACAGGACAGCGCGCAGCAACTGGCGCTCGATTAACGAAGCGTCGAGATTTTTGCTGGCGGTCAAATCGAGTTGCAACTTCACACCAAAGCCTGTCTGACTGACTCGCAAGTTGGCCGGCGGAATTTCAGGGAGGTTCGCTTGTCGCGGTTGCAAATTGATTATGATGGCCGTCTTCCATTCGTCGCGCTGACGCAAAAGCGCGAGGAGATTGATCTTGGTCTGCTCGGCCAATTCGGAAATTGTCCCGCGCAGCGCCGCGTCTGCGCCGTAAATGACGAATTCTCGCGAAGGACTCACGCTGTGCGCGGGTAAAGCGGCGTGAAGCGGTTGCCAGGCGAAGATGGATAACAAGAGAATCGCAGAGCGCGGCAGCATCTTCATCAATCGGGCATCATAATCACCGTGACCGATTGCTGGCGAGCATGAATGAGTGCGAAACTGTGCGCCGGTCTCGGTTCAAAAGCGCTCAGATCTATCCGATTTATTCTTGTGCCGCCGTAAAAAAACCGAGACTTTTCGGAATGTCAGGTGTCTAATGATTAGAAACCCCACCTGTTATGAATAATTCAAAACTTATACTTTCCCTGAGTTGCCTCATTGGATTTACATTGGCCGCTCCATCACTAACAGCTGCCCCGCGTGGAGGAGGCTTTAGTGGCGGCCGCAGCGGTGGTTCGATGATGGCCGGACGCTCCGGAATGGCTGGACGTCCTGGGATGGGCGTGCCTGGGCGCCCCGGAATGAGCACTTGGAACGGTCGAACTTGGAACGGCCATAACTGGAATGGACACAATTGGAGCGGACATAACTGGAATGGGCACAATTGGAACGGTAAATGGTGGAACGGCAACAGATGGTGTTCCCCAAGGTCCAGTGTTGTCTTCATCGGTGACTTCGGCTTTCCCTGGGCCTGGGGTTGGGGCTGGGGTTCATACTGGGGAGGCTATCCCTATTACGGCTACGGATATCCGTATGGTTACTATGGGTACGGTTATGGCTACCCCTATGGCTACGGAAGCTACGGCTATGGCGACTACGGATATGGATCCCGCTACAATGGATCCGGCTACAGCAACCAAAGCCAATACGGCTCTGCCACCCACTCGCGCGTAGCTGAGCTCCAGCGGCGACTCGCTCGAGCCGGCTATTATCGCGGATCAATCGACGGAGTCCTCGGGCCTCAGACGCGGCGAGCAATCCGTGCCTACGAGGAGGATCACGGCTACACAGGTTGATCGGGTTTGTCCTACTGGTTCACTGCGGACCAATTGATAGTCTTTCGGTTGGTTGACCGGCGGAATTCGCGAGGGTGCAAAGGGCGATCCGCCGGTCGGCCCATTTTTACATCTACCGCTTGTCTTTCACGGGTCGCAGTGTCCGATTGCTGACGTTTTCGATTTTTCCAATTTTTTTCTTTTCATCCACAGCTTTTTTGGCATACGACACGATTCCGGAGGAAATTTATCTGTCCGGTTAGTCATCGAATCCTGCTCGGCATCGCTGTTTTCGCGTGGGTTGTTCCATCAGCAATAGGCGATTTCTTTCCAACATCCGGACCTGTTGTGACTGGCAAGACTGCGCGTCTTCGCTTTGGCAAAGCAGCTGCGCCAAGGAACGCGCCACTCGCAGTGAAACGCGCGATCTGGGCAGCCAACCAACTTCGCCACAGGCCGTATCGTTACGGTGGCGGTCACAAATCATTTGATGATCGTAGCTACGATTGTTCCGGAACCGTCTCGTACGTGCTGGGTGCGGCGGGCTTGATCAGCTCGCCTATGAGCTCAACTGAGTTTCGCAGCTACGGTGACCGCGGCCCGGGCAAATGGATCACCATTTACGCGCGAGAGGGTCACACATTCGCCGTGATTGCCGGCCTGCGACTCGATACAACGCCATACGACCGTTACACCGGCAAATGGGCGCCACGCTGGCAAACCGTTTATCGGCCACCGCGCGGATTTGATGCGAGACACCCGATCGGCCTGTGAACGCAATGATACCGTTACCGGGGTCTGCCTCCGATGATACCCTGATCCGTGAGCAAAGTGGTGCCGACGAATAGCAGATTGTACATGAGAAAGATCACCGCGAAACTTGCGTGGAACATTCTGCGTTTGGTAAACGCGGCAACAACGCAGAAAACGAACCATAGCCCCATGTCATCATGTAGAGCGGACCTTGCGCTTTGAAGTGCGCCATCCCCTTTAGCAGCGTATCGACCAGATCGATGGGAAAAATGAGCGCGTAGAGCAAAAAATGTCGCGATGATTTTCGTAAAAATAGACCTGCCAATCCGTGATCGGCTCATCATCCTGATCGGGAAAAAGCAGCGATGAAATCAGATAAAGAATCGTTGGCAGCAAAAGCAGCCAGATAAAAAGCAGAAACGTCGAGTGTTCATTTGAGCGCCAGCGATAGGCAACCCACAATTGCCATCGCGAGCAACAAATTCAGCATCCACAACACGTGCACCCAATAAACGTCTTTACGCCGTCGGGTCTGCATCAAATATCCCAGGTCACCGACCAGACGCGTCACGCCCAACCCAAGGATGATCGAGGTCAGGACAACCAGATAACTGAACGGATCCATGACGGTATCGGCGATTTTGGCTGAGGGCTTACAGCGCCGACGCAGTTTGACCTCGTTACATTCTTCTTGGAAAGCAAAAACGTCGCTGTCAGAACGTTGACATGGATATTCAAATTCTGCGTTCGCTTGGTCTCAGCGGACTAGCAATGCTAGTAATATTCGGACCGGCATCCGCGGAGCCGCAAGGGAAAACTCAGGTTACTTCCGAGCAGGTGACCAGCGCCGTTCAAGAACTCGAAAAACTCGCTCAAAAGCAGATCGAAGAAAATGCGCTGCCAGGCCTGGCCATCGCGGTGGTCTTTCAAGACAAGGCTGTCTATGCAAAAGGTTTCGGCGTACGCGACACAAACACAAAGCAGCCTATTGACTCGGACACGGTGTTTCAGCTTGCATCGATTTCCAAGTCGGTTGGATCGACAGTGGTCGCCGAACTGGTTGGCGAAGGAAAAATCACCTGGGACTCGAAGCTCAGCGCGCTGGATCCAACGTTCGAGATGTTCGACCCATGGGTTACGCGCGAAATCACCATTCGGGACATGTACGCGCATCGCAGCGGCCTACCCGCGCACGCCGGCGATCTTCTCGAAGATCTTGGCTTCACCCGCGCGGAAATTTTGCATCGCCTGCGTTATCAACCTCCCGCGAGCGGTTTTCGTTCGCATTATGCGTATACGAATTTTGGCATAACCGAGGGCGGAATCGCTGCGGCGAAAGCGTACGGGCTGGATTGGGAAAAGGCGTCCGAAGTAAGATTGTACCGACCATTGGGCATGACTTCGACCAGCTCGCGATATGCGGATTTCATGGTGCGCAAGAACAAAGCCCTGGGACATGTGCTGGTCGACGGCAAATGGGTGCAAAAGTTTAAACGAGATCCGGACGCCCAATCGCCCGCTGGCGGAGTGAGCTCTTCGGTGAACGACGTTGCGAAATGGATGCGTCTTCAGCTCGCGAACGGCAGGTTCGACGGCAAACAAATCGTCGACGAAAAAGCGTTGGTTGAAACCCACCATCCAAGCATGCTGACGGGCTTTAGCCCGTTCACCGGACTGCCTGGTTTTTACGGGTTGGGATGGAACGTCAGCTACGATGAACAAGGTCGATTGCATTTGAGCCATTCAGGCGCGTTTGCTTTGGGTGCCGGGACGCACGTAAACCTCGTGCCGGCCGAGCAACTGGCTGTCATTGTCCTCACTAACGCGTACCCCATTGGAATGGCGGAAGCGTTAGGAACGACATTTATGGATACAGCGTTGTACGGAAAGCCGACCCAGGACTGGTTTGCCATTTTTAAGAAAGCATTCTCAGACCCAGCTGCGGTCGGTACTGTGCTCGGTTTCGATTATTCCAAACCACCCGCATCGCCCGCTCCCGCGCTGAAAAACAGCGCTTACCTTGGGAAATATACGAACGTGTTCTTCGGCGAAATCTCCATTCTGGAAAAGGATGGCGGACTGGCAATCGTGGAGGGTCCGAGCAACAAGACCTTCTCGATGCAGCATTACGACCGCGACACGTTCACCTACCAAACAGAGGGCGAGAATGCTGTTGGCAGAAGCGGCATTACCTTTGCCATCGGATCTGATGGCAAGGCCAATCAAGTCGCCGTGGAAAATCTCAACGTGCACGGCGAAGGAACCTTCACGCGTGTTGTCAATGGAAAATAGCAAGAAGTGGCAGGCATAAAAAACTTCGGTTTTACACCAGCAGAGTTGCGCCGGTTGCGCGCCCTGAAGACGCCGGCAGGCATTCAGAAATTTCTAGACGAGCTGCCTTATAACCTCAGTTTCACCGCGCGATCGCCGAAGAAAGTTCTGCACGAACGAACCGCTTCCTGTCTTGAGGGCGGAATTTTTGCCTCGGCCGCGCTCCGCATTCTCGGATTTCCTCCTCTGATCTTCGATTTAGAAGCCGAACGGGACACCGATCACGTCGTTGCCATTTTCAAGATGCGCGGGCATTGGGGTGCGGTGGCAAAATCGAATTTCACCGGCTGCCGTTATCGCGAGCCGGTTTACCGCAGCCTGCGCGAGCTGGCCATGAGTTATTTCAATATTTATTTCAATCTGCGTCGCGAACGCACCTTGCGACGGTATTCCCGCCCGGTGAATCTCGCTCGGTTCGATCATTTGGCCTGGATGACCACCGAGAAGCCGGTCTGGTTCATTGCCGAATATCTCTGCGAAATCCCGCACATTTCATTGCTCACTTCTGCCATGGAAAAAAAACTCACTCGCGTCGATCAACGAACGATGCGCGGCGAGATGGTCGGCCACAGAAAAAAATCCGCGGTTCGTTAACAAATAGGCTCGCGCCTGTGGCTGGCATTGAGCAGCATTGCCCGAATCACACCAATGGCACCATGACTATCGACGAGTTTCGAAAGATGGCGCTGGCGATTCCGGATGCCGTCGAACGGTCGCACATGAATCATCCCGATTTCCGCGTTGCTGGAAAGATTTTTGCCTCGCTTGGTGTGCCGGACAAAAACTGGGGCATGGTCAAGCTCACGCCGGAGCAGCAGCGCACATTCATGGAAAAGGCGCCAGAGATTTTCAAGCCTTCCAGCGGCGCCTGGGGTCGCCAGGGCTACACGAATGTTTATCTTCCCGCCGCAAAGGCGACGATACTGCGCGCTGCGCTCGATGCCGCGGCAAAGAACGTTCTTTCAAAGAAGAGGAAAACGCCCAATGTCCCGCGTCGAACATCCAATGCACAATGAATGGACGCTATAGCGCGTTTTGGAAAAATGCGTTCTCGAAAGTCGGCTGCAACGGACCGGAATCGGTTTCGCCGATTCGAAACTGAGCACTGATTTCGAATTGGGTAGCGCAATGGATTTCCACGTTGAGTTTGCCGTGCTTTGCCAGCGATGTGCGCACCGTCTCCAATGCCAGGTCGGGCGTGTTGCAATCTCGACTGAGATGGCCCAGCACAACGCGCTCGATTTTTCCCGGTAACAGTTCCTCAATCACGCCTGCTGCCGCCGCGTTCGATAGATGGCCATGACGCGATTGAATCCTTTGTTTCACGGGCCACGGCCGGTGCGTATCGCTCTGCAAGAGTTTTTGGTCGTGATTCGTCTCGATCACGAGTGTTTGGACCCGGCGCAACCGTTCAACGATCATTTTGGTCACGTAACCAAGATCGGTGATAAACCCCAGGCTGCCTGAGCCGGCGTAAAAGGCGAACCCCAGCGGATCAACCGCGTCGTGCGGGACGGGAAAGGTTTGCACGGTGACGTCGCAAATCGAAAACTCGGCGCCGGTCGCAAAGATTCGCCAGTTTCGATGTCGATCGAATGAGCTGTCGAACCGAACGGCTTCTGCCGTTAACGCATTACAATAAATCGGCACATCAAATTTGCGGCATAGAACTTCAAGTCCGCAGATATGATCGCCGTGCTCGTGGGTAAGAAGGACGCCGTCGAGCTGCTCCGGCATCACGCCACGTTGCTCCAGGCGCAGCACCAATTGCCGCGCGCTGAGCCCGCCGTCGACAAGAATCTTGCAATGATCCGTTGCAACCAGCGCGCTGTTTCCCGCGCTCCCGCTGCCGAGCATGGTCAGGCTGAACACGGAAGTTAAGTTAGCCGCGTTGCTTCAACTTACGCAAACGGAATTCGCGGCGTTCGAGCGTGAATCTTTGCTCTCAATCTCCGGCCTGCAGTTCGGCTAATCGCGCACGCACCTGCTCGAGAATGTGATGCTTTGCCTCGCGACCAAGCGATTCCCGCGATTCCAGCATCTGATCAAGTTAGTCGAGCACTTCGTCGATCGGATAAGCTAAACGAGCTCGAAGAACAGCAATCTCCGTCTGCAACAATCTGCGAATTGCCGTTTCGTGGGGAACATCAATGTCGCGTAGCTTGTGAAGTTCCCTCCGGTCCTGATCAATCTCATCCTGGATGGCTTCTTGGATCGCTGCAATTTGCGCGCCGGTCAGATAAAGCTCGTCACCTGACTCTGATGAGGCGTTATAGAATGTTTTTACCGCGCCGTAAGACTTAAACAACCTGCGAGTGATATTCGGTTTGCCCTGGCCGTACGTGGATTGATCTACCGCGCTGGTAATTCCAAAGCCAGCCTCGTCCCAGGAGCTGCCAGCAAAGGCGTCTCCCTGGAATCCGCCGTCGGGTCCGCCAATTTGCATAACAGGAGGATTGGGGTTGTCGGGATCGCCTTTCCAATATTCATCGCACCAATCGAAGATGAATCCGCCAGCGCACACCTGGTGGGCTCCGGCCTTGAGATTGGTTTTGATCGTATTCCATTGCGTTGTAAGAAATGTCCCGACCGGCCGAGCCGCGAAATAGGGATGTCCTGATCCCATCTGGCTCTCCGGGACATCATCGAGATTTGTAATCGGTTGCTTGGACGACTGGCCGTAAACTCCAATTGGCCGAGTCGTGTGCGGTGTGCCCCATTCGCCAAAGATTAGCGGTTTCTTGATCGACCCGAGAGAGTTCATCAGATCCAAATATTGCGTGAAGGCCGAGTTGGCCCCGCCAAATTGCGCGCCGCGATAGATGTTGATACTCCACGAGTCGAGATTCCCGAGCTTGCCTGATTGTTCGCCGAGCTTGATCGCCGGCCAACTGGTTTGCGGCGTGAACTCGTCATTAACAGCACTCGTAAGGAATGGGTTCTGACCCTGGCTAAGCCCCGCGCTCTGCGCTGCATCGATCAATCTTCCAAAGTTCGTCCAGAACTGTGGATTTTGCGTCACGCCGCCGAATATTTCATTGCCAACCATATACCCAAAGACTGCCGGATGTTTGACGGTGCTTTGGACGAGCTTTTGGTACTCCGAAAGATACCCTTGAAAACCCGCGCCGCCCTGCGCGATGACGTCGCCCCTGAGTGTACGACATCATGATCACGTAAACCGGTTTATTTCCGCCGTTCCAGCAGTAATCGAGAAAAGCCTTCCAGTTACCGGCCGGAGCCGGGAGCCCCGCGTTCAGGGCAGGATTACCGGCATACAATTTGATGACGTTGATGCCGGCCTCACGCATTTTGTCCAAATCTGGTTTCCAGACATTAGCGTAATAGGGAATGAAGTAATCGCCATACGGAATATAGCGCGGGGCCGCGCCAATCGGCACCGGAGAATAATTCATGCCTTTGATGACAAACGGCTGTCCGTTGAGTTTTAGTTGGGAGCCACTGGTCGTTACTACGGCGGCAGGTGCGTCTGCAGCTGTGGCGAGGAAAATGACTGTGGCGACAAACAAGGTGAAGTTAACCGCGCGTTTTAATTGGCGAGCAATCATGGGTCGCGGAGGCTGACAGGAGTCCGGTGGATGTCAAATGTACAAAGCAAATCGAAACCAGATTTGTGATGTCTGCGCGGCGGCAATCACTGCTTCGCTCGACAGAACAAGCGGAGAGAATTACATTCGTGCCGCTTGAAAATACGCGCCTCTATTTTCGCCGCCGTCGTTAGCGCGCTTGCAGTTCATCTATCAGCAGCCGATGTGGCGGATCTGGATTTCAAACAGTGGGGCCTGCTCGCGATTCAAGACGGCGGACGACGCAAACCGGTAGATACTTTTGCAAAAGAAGCGCTGATTCGAATCACTGGTCGATCGACATACACAGACAAGGCTGGGCGAACATGGCGTCCGAACGATTTCGTATTGTCGGCTTTGACGGAGACGCACGATTGGAAGAACGAGCGCATGGTGTTGATCTCTCTGGGCCAGTTGGTCGAACAACTTGGGCTCGATAAAACGCAGAAGCGATTTTCGTTTGCGCAATTAACCGGTTCGCCCGAACTGCAGCGGCTTGCCACCGAA
>JBKPLD010000052.1:0-5028 GCA_046731415.1 Verrucomicrobiota bacterium | reverse complement strand
AAATGGAGAACGATCTGCGCGACCAGATCGCGCACAACATTCACAAAGGCGTTCTCAAACAAACGGCAGCAGGCGACGTAAAATATTCCTGGCGCGGGATGTTTTATCTCTGGTGCCAGTTTCTGGTCGACCTCGTGCGGTTGTAATATCCTGTCATCCTGAGCGGAGCCCGTTCGACTCGCTTCGCTCGCTCAGGGGGTAAACTCCGCGAAGTCGAAGAATCTCGTTGCGTTACCTGAAAGCTCGTTCTGCGGGATTCCTCGACTTCGCTTAAATGACACGAATGTGAGATGTTCATTTGAACTTGCCTTCGCGGCGGGTCGGGCGATGATACAGGCATGCTGACCGAGCGGCAGAGGCGAGTTCTCGATTTCATCCAGCGCGAGCAACGCGAGAAAGGAATCACGCCAAGCACGCGCGAAATCCAAAATCATTTCGGGTTCGCCAGCCAGACGTCGGTGATGCAGTACATTGCCGCGCTGGAACGGAAAGGCTTTCTGGATCGGCATGCGCGCAAGGCTCGCGCGTTGATCACGCCAGCTATGAAGGTCAGGATTACCGATATTCCTATCTACGGGCAGATTCCCGCGGGCATGTCGGCGTTGACGGAGCAAACCGTTGAGGGCCACGTCTCGCTTGATGCGCGCTCCGCCAATCTGCAAAAGAATCGGGGCACATTTGCCTTGCGGGTCCGCGGCGATTCAATGATTGGCGCACACATTGTCGATGGCGACATTGTGATTTTGGAAGACTCCAAAGACGTGCACGAGGGCGACATCGTTGCAGCATTGATTGACGGCGAAACGACATTGAAACGCTATGTTCTCGAACGCGGTCGTCCATATCTCAAAGCCGAAAACCCGCGCTATCCAAATCTGATTCCCGCGCGCGAGCTCAAGATTCAAGGCGTGATGGTATCGCTGGTCCGGAAGCACGAACGCCGGAAGAAACACTAGAGCGGAGATATTGCACGATGCTCGAGCAATAAGTTTTAAGTGTTCACTTGAACATATATTCCTGCCATGCCATTTTCTTTGATGGCCATGAGCGGGAAGATTATTGATCTGCGCAACCTTCTTGCGATCCGTTTCCCGCAGGCGCCCCTGCTGGTGGGAACGCGTTTAGTCACGGGTTTAACTTTCTTCGATCAATCCATTGGCGGGGGTTTGCCTAAAGGAGCGATCACCGAATTGATCAGCCCACGAGGAAGTGCGGGAAGCGCATCACTCGTTCACGCCTTCATCCATGGCGCATATCGCGATCGGTATTTCGTGGCGCTGATCGATGGGCGCGATTCGTTCGATCCTTGTGCGCTAAACAATGCCATTCTGCATCAGTTACTTTGGGTGCGTTGCACTAAAGCTCTTGAAGCAGTCAAGGCGGCAGATTTGCTCTTGCGAGATGGCAACTTCGCCCTGGTGATTGTCGACCTGATTCTCAATTCGCCGGAAGAATTGCGCAAAATTCCGCAAACAACCTGGTATCGTTTGCAACGGCTCGTCGAATCGGTGCCCACTGCATGTCTGGCCCTCACCCGGTATGAAATGGTCAGCAGCGCACAACTGAAGATTGTTCTCGAAAATTCCTGGAACCTGGAAACTGAGCAGAATGCGATTTCTCAACTACGGATTGTTGTAAAACGATCGCACCTAAGCCGCGATGTGTCGCCGCACCGACTGCAGCGGGCCGTCTCTACCTAACTGTCTATTAATGTTTGCGACGATTTATTTGCCGAACTTTTGTTTGCAGGCTGCTATGCGGCATCAGCCGGGACTTTCCGCAAACCCAGTAGCCTTAATCGAAGAGCAGGAAAAGAAACCTGTGATTATTCAACTGAACGAGGCCGCTGAAGAGGCGGGGATCTGCAAAGGAATGACTCCAAATCAGGCTCTGGCGCGATCTCTGCAGGTCGTGATCAAAGTTCGGGCACGCGCGCAGGAAAAATCGATCCAGGAAATATTGCTTCACTACGCGTTTACGCTCAGCCCATTTGTTGAAGCAACTGCACCGGGTGTTTGCACAGTTCAATTTACTGACCATCGCTCTCTAAAGGCAAAGGTTGCGCACGTTATCGAGCAATTGGGCGAATGTGAAATCCGGGCTCAAGCGGGGATTGCTGCTACGCCGGACGCCAGTTTTCTCTCAGCACACTTGGCGCGACCGGTTTTGCAGATCGAGAATGCAAAAGAATTTCTTGCTCCCTTGCCGATAGAAACCCTCGCCACCATCGGCACAACATAATTGGAGGGCGGAGCTCTATGGCCGCCGGACGCTAGGAGTTCGCCGTCTAAAAATTTAGAATGATCACTGCGTGTTCGATCAACGGTTCTTCTTCGGTTTCCCGATCGTTTCGGTTTGCTTTACAATAAATGATTTCACGCGGGCGTACTCCTTCTGAACGCCGTTGGCGAAATCGTGTGGCCCATACTCAAACAGCACAACAAAACAAAAAGTTAGAAGGATGAACAGAAGGAACCAAAAAAAGCCGCGCAAAAGGGCCATGCAAACAGGCTAACGTGCTAGGCGACAACGAGCAATACTCGGGCGTTGGAACGACAACGTCTTGAATGGCATGGCGAAACTGCCAAGCTATTTGGCCATGCACGTGCCGCTGCTTGATCTAAGTAACCAATATCGCGTCCTCGGCGATGCAATTCGCGAGGAGATTAACGGCGTGCTCGCCAGTGGCCGTTTCATCCTTGGCCCTAAAGTCGAGACCTTTGAGAAAGCGATGTGCGCATACTGCGATACAGCACACGCGATTGGTGTCTCGTCGGGAACAGATGCATTGCTGGCTATCTTGATGGCGCTTGGAATCGGACGTGGCGATGCCGTTATCACCACGCCTTACACATTTTTTGCTACTGCTGGTTGCATAGCTCGAGTCGGCGCGCGACCCCTTTTTGCCGACATCGATGCGGAAACGTACAACATTCGGCCATCCGCGATTCAGGAGTGCATCGAGAAAAATTGTCAGCCTGACACGGGTGGCACATGGAAGACGAAAGATGGAGAAAAGGTCCGTGCAATGATTCCGGTTCATTTGTTTGGCCTGTGTTGCGAGATGGACGTCCTTCTCAAGCTTGCGGATTATTACCGTCTCGTTTTGATCGAAGACGCGGCCCAGGCGATCGGTGCGGAATTTCCATTTCCTGAAAGAATCGCCAAAGCTGGAACGATGGGCGAAGTTGGACTGTTTAGCTTTTATCCATCCAAGAATCTCGGAGCAGCGGGCGATGCCGGCATGGTCGTTTCCCGGAATGAGGAGCTGGCGCACAAGCTACGCACTTTCAGAGAACACGGGATGGAACCGCGCTATTTCCATCATGTCATGGGAGGCAATTTTCGTCTCGACGAAATACAAGCGGCAATACTCGCAATTAAGCTTCCATTCCTGGAAAAATGGGCAGACGCGCGTCGCATCGCTGCGGATTTCTACGGCGCGGAACTGGCGCGTGCGGGATTGACTGAAAAAATCGCCATACCGGCCGAACGCTATCGCGAGCGTGGGCTAACGAATCATCACGTTTATCATCAGTATGTCATTCGCGCACCGAGGCGCAATGCTTTGCGCGAGCATCTGGGCAAATGCGAAATCGACACAGCGATCTACTATCCACTTGGACTCCATGAACAGAAATGCTTTAGCTATCTCGGCTACAAAAAAGCTGATTTTCCTGAGACCGAACGCGCCGCGCACGAGACGCTCGCTCTACCCATTTATCCCGAGATTTCTCGCGAGGCGCAGCAGTACGTGGTCGAGGCGATCGCGGAATTTTATAGCTGACGCGGCCGCGGGGCAGGATACTTGCAAGCCGCGTAGCGCGAGCCTATATGAATCGCTCGCACTCAAACGGGTAGGTACCGAAGTGGCCAAACGGGGCAGACTGTAAATCTGCTGGCTTTACGCCTTCGCTGGTTCGAATCCAGCCCTGCCCAAATTTTCGTCGAACCGCTAATGTCTTGTAGCCGCCTCGCTACGTCGAGGCGACTTGGACGCAATTACTTCCCCGGCACGGCGACACCCGCCAGGTCAGGCAGGCTTTGCCGTGGCTACAAGTCTGTGCGAAATCTAGTAGCCTCTTCGCTGGCCACCTTCACGCCGGCCACCGTATCCACCACCGCCGCCACCGTAGCCGCGGCCACCGCCGCCGGGCGGTCGCGGTTCGCGTGGGCGAGCCTCATTGACCGTCAATGCCCGTCCTTCAACGGTTTGGCCGTTGAATTTCGAGATGGCATTCTGGGCGTCTTCTTCGGAACCCATCGTGACAAATGCAAAGCCACGCGATTTGCCGGTGAATTTGTCTTGCATGAGGGTAACTTCCTGCACAGTACCGGCCTGTGAAAAAAGCTCCTGGAGTTCGTTTTCCGTCGTGTTGAAGGAAAGATTGCCTACGTATAGTTTAGTTCCCATTGAGTTTATTCTGGAAAAGGCTGCCAGGTCACTGTTCCCGCTTATCGGATTTCAAATCGCCACTGGATAAACTCAACTGACAATCCACCAACTTCCAGGCTTCCATTTCCGGTTTCGGGTCACTTGTAAAATGTTTCCCTTAGGAAAGCAATAGAAAATAGCGTAACAATTTTTGCCGCTCCGACATGTCCAAATTAGGCAATACCACCAGAGAAAAGCTCCCTCAACGGGTGGCAGTTGTGAGCGCGGGCGTGGTGAGCCCGTTGGGGTTTGGACTGGCTGAAACGCTCGATTCGCTGCGTGATGCCCGGGACTGCGTCACCGAGGTGACACGATTTTCGGTGGCTCAATGTCGCTGCAAAACCGCGGGTCAAATCTCCGACGACCGGTTGCTCGCTGGCCTGAACAAAAGGCTCCGCGCTAAACGCTTGCATCGAGCGTCGCACATGATGATTCGTGCGTTAAGTGAAGCCATGGCGAGTGCGCCTCAGTTCGAGCCTGAGTTAATGATAATTGGAACAACGAGCGGTGGCATGTCCTACGGGGAACAATATTACCGATCCCTGTGTCGGTCAGGGGATTTGCGACACGCGGCGACTTGGATCGCCAATTAC
>JBKPLD010000051.1:0-18227 GCA_046731415.1 Verrucomicrobiota bacterium | reverse complement strand
GGGTGCTACGTGATTATGGTCTTGCTAAAGCTACGTTCCGCCGCGTTAACAAACTGTCACCCGGTAACAGCGAGGTTGCATGGGCCCTTAGCGCAGTGAACCGGCGCGATGGAAATTGGAATGAAAGTATTACCTCAGCTGAGCAAGGTCTCGCCCTGGACCCTCGTAACGGCGAGTTAATAACGACTGAAGGATGGACCTATGCCATGCTTCGACAATTCCCCAAAACGCTCCAGCTCTACGACCGAGCGCTGGATATTATCCCGAATGATGCGGATGTAATATCTATACAGGCGAGCATCTATCAAGCCCAGGGTAACTTGAAACAAGCAGCCAGATTTGTATCAGAAATAACTGTAGATACCCCATTCGAGAATGCCTTCCTGGTGAAGGCGACTCAATCGAGATTTGAACGGAATTACCCTGAAGCCGTTCGCTCGCTGCAAGCCCGACTAACACAATTTCACTTTACCGCTGACATCCACCGGAGCGTTGCTCAGGTGTTTCTCGCTTTTGCTCAGCGTCTTGCCGGTGATTTAGTCGGCGCAAAGGTTAGCGCCGAAGAGGCTCGCAAGATGCTAGAACCGCTCTGCAAAAGCCAACCCGATAACTCTAACTTTGCAGAGTGGCTGGCTCTGGCCTACGCGGCCTTGGGAGACAAGGAGCTAGCTCTAAAGGAGGCGGAACGGGGTACGGTGCTTCTACCAAGTGCCAAAGATGCCGTGGACGGCCCTGGCGCTGAAGAGAACCTGGCGCTGGTTCAGACGATCTTCGGCGAGAATGACAGTGCGATCGCAACCCTTAAGCGACTTCTACAAACGCCGTTTCAAAGCCAGCTTTATGGTCCGATGCCTCTTACGTCGGCCTATCTCAGGCTCGATCCGCTCTGGGACAGTTTACGAAACAATCCCGATTTCCAGCAGCTCTGCGATGAGAAGCAGCTGTGATTCTACGGTTGTGTGCCTTACTCTGGGGCGATGTAAACCGTTATTCTCTTACGGGCTACCTGCAACCAGTTGCGGCGTGGTCTTGCTCATCTCGACCTGGGCGCTGACTTTCTGGATCTTTGAATCCTGGTCTTTGAGTTCTGCAACAACAGTATCGAGCCTTTTCGCTAGTTCGGCGATGATCGTCTCCTGTTGTTGAAGCTTGCGGGCTTGTTCCTCCACTTTGCGATGCTCCTTTAGAAACTCATTAAGCAACATGGCGTTCACCTGATCGTAGCGAACCGAATAAATGTCGCCGTTCTTGTCGCACACGACCAGATCTGGATTTACTTCCGCCACTTCTTCAGCGATGAGTCCAAATTGCGGTGTCCCTGTTTGGGCATTCTTATAGCGAAAAGTAACGGGCCTGAGTGCCAGGATCGATTCGCTCGCGTTACCCATCGGCTTAATCTCCGTTTTAAATCGCCGAGAGGAACTGACCGTGCCAAGTTGGCCGGCCGAATCGACGACGACAGCTACCGCGTCGTCGTTTTGCGTTTGGATATCGCGGATGTTGCCGATGTAACAGCTGTTACTCACGTCTGCACCGTCGGCGCCAATACAAATCACATTATCAGCTGTGGTAACGGCGAGTCCAGCCAGAGCGCCCAAGGCGATATTCCCAGCGCCGGTGGTGTTGAATGACAGCGCAGCATTACCGACGGCCGTGTTGGAGTTGCTTACGGTCCCGATGAGTGCCTGAGCGCCGATGGCCGTGTTACCGCCGCCGGTTTCGTTGAGAAGCAGCGCACGATCGCCGATCGCCGTGTTGTTGCCGCCGGTGGTGTTCATACGCAGCGCGAAAAAACCGGTGGCCGTGTTGAAGCTGCCATTGTTGTTCTCGAGCGCATAACTACCGTTGGCTGTGTTCTGGAACCCGTCTGTGTTCGCAAAAAGCGCGAGCGCTCCAGTGGCAGTATTGCTCGTACCGCCGGTGTTGCTAAAGAGAGCCGAGTCTCCGACCGCTGTGTTGTTGAAGCCGGTAGAATTGTGAAAGAGGGCTAGGGTTCCATCGGCCGTATTGCGGGCGCCGGTGGTGTTCATGAAAAGCGCTGCAGCGCCAGTGGCCGTGTTTCGGTCGCCCGTATTGGCCACAAGCGTTCCAGCGCCAACACTTGTGTTGAAACTGCCGCTTGTGTCACTCCTAAGCGAAGACCAGCCAACTGCTGTGTTCGAAGTGCCAGTGGTAAGGCGAAAAAGGGCGTTTTGCCCTTCTGCCGTGTTTTGCCCAGGATATCCGCCGTCCGGCGGCGGAACGACCGCCGACGCGTTTGGCAAAAACTGAAGCGACGCGAACGCGAGTGACATTACAAGGAATCGAATGGCTGGTTTCATAGCGAGAAGTTTCCCAGAACTCACATTAACTTGTCGAGCAGTATGCCGCGCGGTGACTGCCCGCTGATGGCGGGAAAGCTGAATGCCCTGCCACTGCGGACGTCGCGGCGCGGCGTTCGGAATCCGCTAGATCAGTAGTTCATACGAGAGAACGCTCAGGCAATAAATTGCTGCTGTTTCCACCCGCAGGATGATTGGGCCGAGGGTGATTGGCTGACAACCGCGACTTCGCGCCAGAGCAAGTTCCGCGGGCGTGAAATCGCCCTCGGGGCCAACAAGCATCAATACGCTTCGAGGCCGATGTTGATGTTCGTGCGAATAGTTTTCGAGAATCTTCTTCAGGTGTTGCGCACCGGGCTGAAGCGATCCGATCAGTTGCAGGTCGAACGATTCATTTGACGTTGTAGAAAACAATTCTGAAAGTTTTTTTGGCGCATGTACGTGCGGCAGCCAGTTCTGGCCGCATTGTTTGGCCGCCTCGACGGCAATCTGCTGCCATTTCGACTGTTTTTGGCCAGCGCTTTCGGAATCGACCTGCACAATCGTGCGATCAGAGAGGATCGGCGCAATTTCGGCAGCCCCAATCTCGACCGCTTTTTGCACGATTAAGTCCATGTTTTTTCCCTTGGGGACCGCCTGTCCGAGAACAATCCGGCATTGCAGTGGCGGTGTTTCCGCTTCGTGCAATTTTTGCAATCGAATTTCATCGTTGCCAAGGTCGACGATTTCTGCGGTGATTTCCCGTCCCCGTCCGTTAAAGAGAACAAGTTTCTCGCCCACCCTCATGCGCAATACGTCGCGCGCGTGGTGTGCTTCCGAGCCAGCTAATGTGAGCGCGCCACGGTTCCAGTTCTCAGAGGGGATGAAAAAGCGATGCATATGATCTATAGGACTAACAAGCCTATAACTCGATTTCTTACTCGTAGTCGGATGCAATAAGCGAGTTCATTGCCAGCACATCCGTCAACGATTTGCTTACTGGCAGCTCTACACCACGCTGTTGAAGCGCGGCGATTACCCGCTCAGTAGGAATGTTTCCAACGAGTGCGTCCTGCGCGAACGGACATCCACCAAGACCACCGACAGCCGAATCAAAGCGCCGACATTCGGCATCGTAAGCAGCGAGTACTTTAGCTTGCGCTTCGCCAGGAGCGCTGTGGAGATGCACTCCAATGTCGTATCCGGCACAGTCCCTCGTGATCGATTGCACCACACGGCGAATCAGATCAGGGCTGGCAACTCCGACGGTATCAGCCAGCGAGATTGATCGGATACCAAACGCCGCCAGCTTCCTTATCACTTCGCGCAGCGCGTTCTCATCCCACGGATCGCCGTACGGATTTCCGAATGCCATCGAAATATAAACGATCGTGCCCAGTTCTGCTGCGTCAGCTTTTCTCTTAATTGATTCTAAAGTCTTGTGAGAGTCTTCGAATGTCTGGTTTTGGTTTTTGCGCAGGAATGTCTCTGAAATGGAATAAGGGAATCCCAGAGTCGTAACCGCTCCGGTCGCAATGGCACGGTCGGCTCCCTTTTCGTTCACCACGACGCCGATGATTTCGACATCATTCGGTAGGTCGAGTTGTTCCAGCACCTTTTCGCTGTCAGCCATCTGCGGAACGGCTCTGGGGGAAACAAAGCTGACAGCATCGATGTGCTTGAAACCTGCCGCGATTAACCCGCGGAGATAACGCGCCTTGAGCTCGGTTGGGATCTGTCCCTTGAGCCCCTGCCAGGCATCGCGCGGACATTCGATTAGCTTGACAGCATCGTGAACCACAAGAGCTGCAGAGTTCTATTTAAAGAATTCTTTCGCGCGTTCGAAAAAGCTCTTGCGCAGGGGCGTATTTTCGTCGCCGCAAAGCGCTGCGAATTCCTCGAGCTTGCGACGTTGTTGCGCGTTTAGGCGCGATGGCACTTCGACAATCAAGCGAGCGAATAAATCGCCACGCCCGCGTCCGTTGACGTTTGTAACGCCCTTGCCGCGCAGTTTAAACATTTGCCCGCTTTGCGTGCCAGCGGGCACTCTCAAATTTGCTCTGCCTTCAAGCGTCGGCACGTCGATCTCGCCGCCCAGCGTCGCGACTGAGAAAGGAATTGGCACTTCGCAATACAAGTCATCGCCCTCTCGCTGGAAGATCTTGTGTTCCTTAACGTGTATGACAACATAAAGATCGCCCGGAGGACCCCCGCGAGTCCCGGCCTCGCCATTGCCTAACGAGCGCAACCGCGAACCCTCCTTGATTCCAGCAGGTATTTTCAGCTTAACGCGGCTCAATTTTTCCATGCGCCCTTCGCCCCGGCATTTCTGACACGGTTTCTCTATGACCTGTCCCGCGCCGCGGCAGCGGGGGCACGTCTGCGAAACGTGAAAAAATCCACGGGAACTAATCACCTGCCCGCGGCCACCACACGTAGAGCAAGTAATCGTGCGTGAGTCTGATTCCGCGCCGCTGCCCTTGCATTTGTCGCAGGTGGCGAGTTTCGCGATCTCAATCTCTTTTTCGGTGCCAAACACGGCCTCCTCAAGCTTGATCTGCATGTCGTAGCGCAAATCGGAACCGCGCCGCCGATCTTCTGCTCGATCGCCGCCACCGAAGAATGTTTCGAAAATTCCGCCGCCGAATCCCGCGCCGCCAAAAACTTCGCGGAAAATCTCGAACGGATCGTGAAAAACGCTGCCACCAAAACCAGCGCCGCCCTGCGCGAACGCCGCGTGGCCGAAACGATCGTAGGCGGCGCGCTTGTCAGGATCGATTAGAACGTCGTACGCTTCGCCTAATTCCTTGAACTTTTCTTCGGCGTGCGGGTCGTCAGGATTTTTATCCGGATGAAACTTGACCGCGAGCTTGCGATAGGCGCGCTTGACCTCTTCATCGGTTGCGTTTCGTTCAACGCCCAGCACCTCGTAATAATCCCGTTTCTCAGTGGTGGCCATTTGGCTTCAAGTTTATGTGACTAATGAGACTGATAGTATTAAGAGGCAAGAAGGCTCCGCTATTTTCCGGGACCACTCGAAACGACGACGCGGGCCGGTCGCAGTAAGCGATCCTTAAAGTGATAACCGCGACGTGTCTGTCGGACGACCGTCTCCTCAGGAAGCTCGCTGACCTCGTGCGCGATTGCTTCGTGTAAGTTGGGGTCGAATTTTTTTCCCTTAGCTTCGATTGGTTGCAGTCCATTTTCTGCCAGCAAATCGTTGAGTTGTTTTTGGACGAGAACCATTCCGGAATAGATGGGAGAGTCCGCGCCCTGGTCTTTTGCCGCTGCGAGGCCGAGCTCAAAATTGTCAATAATTCCGACCAAACGCTCCAGTAAAGAGCTATTGGCATATTTGATCGCCTCTTCTTTTTCGCGCGCAGACCGTTTCTTGTAATTCTCAAAATCGGCCTGACTTCGCAATGCGAGGTCGCGGAATCGGTCGAGATCGGCCTGCAAGCCGGCCGTCGGATCTTCTGCTTCGCTTTGTGCAGCGTCGGCGCCGCCGGCCTCAGATGAAGCGACCGAACTCGATGCGGCGGATTGTTTCATTTGTTTGTTTTGTTCAGGTACAGGAATTTTTTTCATGTTTTACGAATGGCAATCAAAGTGATGTCGTCGTTTTGAGGAATCGAACCGGTAAAGTCGCGAACGTCCTCGATGATTTTCCTTACAATGGCCTGGGCTCCTTCGTTCGCGCTGGCGCGCACCGATTGCATCATGCGCTCGAGGCCGAACTCGTCTCCTTCGGCATTAAGCGTTTCGGTCACGCCGTCGGTGTAGAGGACGAGGCAATCGTCGCGTTCGAGCGAGACGGCGAAGTCGACAGTAAGCCTATCGAACACGTTTCCACTGTCAATTCCCACGACCATTCCCGGAGATTTTACGGGCGTAACTGTGCGCGACTGGCGCTTGTAAAGCAATGGCGCGTCGTGTCCGGCGCGCGCAAGCGTGACCCCGTCCCGTTCATGATTTAGGATCAAATAGGCCATGCTAATGAACATGTCTTCCTTGATATCAGGGTAGAGCTGGCGGTTTACCTTTCGCAAAACATCAGCCGGAGAGGGGTTGCGCGCCGCCTCCGCACGTAAGACGCTGCGGCAGATCGCCATGATGAGCGATGCCGGCACGCCTTTGCCTGACACGTCGGCAATCGCCACACCGAGCCGTTCTTCATCGACCCGGATGTAATCGAAATAATCACCGCTCACCTGTCGGGCAGGTGCATTGATACCGCTAATTTGAAATCCGTTAATGGCTGGCGCTTCCGACGGAAGCAGGATTCGCTGAATGTCCCGGGCGATCTCAAGATCGTGATCCAGTCGCTTCTTTTCGTTCGCCATGGAATAAATGATGGCGTTGTAGAGCGCAAAAGCGGATTGCTCGGCGATCGACTTGAAAACGACAAAGTCCCCTTGTGAAAAAGGCGCTCCGGCCGGGCCCTGGGCAAGCGCAAGCACGCCCAGGTCCTGGTTTCCGTACCGCAACGATGCCGCCATGATCGACGCGCTGCCGAAAGCGCTGCCACGTAACCTTGCGAGTTCTGGCGCTTCGGAGAAGTCAGTCAAGCAAACAGACTGCCCCGTTTGCCAGACCCGACCGATCAATCCTTCGCCGGGGCCAATCGCATGCAGTCGGAGAAAGCTATCGAGCGCAATGGGAGCGGCCGCCGCTTGTTGGAGGATATTTTGCGGAACATCGACCAGAGGCGGACAGTCTTTGGATATAAACGCCGGAGTAAGTTTTCCGCCAGTCCGATCAGTGACGTAAAGCGCGCCGCCGTGTGCGTCTAAAACACGCGTCGCGCCCTCAACGATGAGCCGGTGCAGCTCTTGAGGCCGAATGGTCTCTCGGAAGGCTTCGCCCAGACCATGCAAGAAATCGAAAACAAGCGTTTCCTCGACTTGGATTTCTTCATGAGAACGCTCCAGCCGGCGAATCCGCCCTATCTGAAGCCATGCGGTAATAACCCATCCGGCGACAGACGCGACAAGCAGTCCGAGAAGAAGAGTCGGCCACATCATGCAGGCGCCAGCTTACTTCGAAGGCGTCTCGTGATGAAGGTCTTGTCTTAAGAAATCGAGAACGTCTTTGAAGCGAAGAATATTTTCTGGCGCGGCCTCGCAAAGCGCCTCATGCGCGGCGAGCATCGTTTCCGTTTGTTGTTTTTTCTTCTCCTCGGGCGACCGGACCGCAGGCGTTCGCTCGAGCGCGCCGCATTCGGGGGGATTGGCGCCGTTACCACGGATATCGAATATCTGATCCAGGCCCAGCCCGGAAAGAAGCTCCTGGCTACGGTTTCCACAGTGGACAATGTGAAGATGCCCGTGTCCTAACTCCTTCAACCGAAGTGCCACACTCGCCATCGTTCCCATGAATGTGGAATCCATCATGGCGCAGTCCGCCAGGTCCACAACAAATTCGCGATAACCGCGGTCCAACATCTCGCGCGCGAACTCCTTGAGATTGCCGCTGTTGAGGAAACTACCTTTCCCCTCCACTTTCACCCACACGGTTGGGCCGCTCACCCCTACTTGAATAGATGAGTCCACAGTTACAACTTAAAAGATACCAGCCCGGAAGGCATGCTGTCAATGCGCGCCGGACCCGAGAATACCTCAGGAAATGATTCGGAAGCCGGAACTCCAAAGGCTGCATTAGGCTTCATTAGCCGGGGAAATGAAATGCGCTGGTTAGACCTCACTCCCACATAAAGGAGCGATTTTCCGCCACAATCCGCCCGTTTTCGATTAACAGGCACCGCCATGCGATTACGCGGCCGTCATCAAAATAATCGTCGCCAACGACGTTGAATTCGGTCTTACGAGTGCCGCGAACGTTTCGATATGAAATCTCCTGCGCCTGGACATGTTCGTGCAGTTTCTCCTGCCGATATTCCAAGCGCACTGTAACATCGGAAGGACGCTTGGCCCGCCAGAAGAAATCAAAGTAATTACCGAAGCGTTGGCGTTGATCGAGTGCGGTTACCGCCCCGAAAAGTCGATACTGGCGCTCAAAAGTAATGGGAGCGTCCTGGAGCGTCGCCACTTTCTGATTCGGCGAGCCCGACTTGCTGCCACCCAAGGAGGTGGAGCTGGTCGTCTGGCGCGCGCGTTCGCTTGCTTTTGGCGCCTTTTCGCTCATGAAGAAGAGCTTCGTTTTTCGGAACTCGAAATCGTTGCTTAACGCCATCGGTAGAGGTGAGACTTTTTCCACGATTTTTGGCTCTACACGGTCACGCGCAGCCAGATTAGGAGCGGCAATGGTCAAGGAGCTCAGAGCGAGGAGAGCAGCAACGAACCTCATTACCTAATAAAGCCGGCTTTTGAATCGGGTGTCAACGAACAACCCACATCCGAGTGCTACAGCTCTTGTGGAACTTACACGGAACTGAAAGTAAATTTCGGTTTAATGATTGAAGTTCATTATGAGCGCGGGGTGTATCTGCCACGTCAGGATTTATGGCTCGATCCATGGGACGCAAAGCGATTCGCCTTCGTTTCGCACGCGCATAGCGACCACATTGCGCCACACGAAGAAATCATTGTTTCCGAGCGCACAGCGCGCTTGATGCAAAGCCGGTTGCCCGGCTCCCGCATAGAGCATGTTCTGCCGTTCGCCGAAAAACGAATGGTGCGCGGCATCGAGCTCATGTTAATGCCGGCCGGGCATATCTTTGGATCGGCCCAATGTTTGGTTTCTGTCGGCAACGAGACCTTGCTTTACACCGGTGATTTTAAGCTGCGCCCCGGTAAATCCGCGGAGCAAATGGAGTGGTGCAAGGCGAATACACTCATCATGGAGACGACATTTGGCCTGCCACGTTATCGATTCCCACCAACGGAACAGGTCATCAATCAAATAATTGCCTTCTGCCGGGAAACAATCGATGACCGTGGAGTACCTGTTCTCCTTGGATATTCGTTAGGCAAAGCGCAGGAGATCCTCTGTTCGCTTGATGGAGCCGGGTTAACACCAATGCTCCACGGCTCGGTTTATCAGATGACCCGCATCTACGAGCAGTTCGGTCAATCGTTTTGCAAATATCTTCGCTACAACGCAAACGATGTCTCTGGAAAGGTTCTAATCTGTCCACCCAGCGCGAGTCATTCACCCATGCTGAACAGGATTGCGCGCAAACGCGTCGCGATGATCAGTGGCTGGGCAGTCGATCCAAATGCAATTTATCGCTATCAGGTTGACGCAGCGTTTGCGCTGTCCGATCACGCCGACTACAACGATTTGCTTAGCTACGTCGAACTCGTTCAGCCGCGACGCGTACTGACGCTGCACGGTTTCGCTGCTTCGTTTGCACGTGACTTGCGCGAACGTGGTATCGAAGCATGGGCGTTAAGCGAAGAAAACCAAATGGAGTTTACGCTGATGAAATCCGTAGTGGCAGGTGGATCGCCTCCACCTGCAAGGATTGAGGCTGATACAGCCGCCGCTACGGCATCTGAATTCCTCGCGTTTGCAAATGTCGGTGAAGCCATCGCTGCAACTCCGGCCAAACTGGAAAAAACCCGCTTACTTGCAGATTATGTGCGCGGCCTGACGAGCGAACAGCTTCCGATCGTGACGCCCTATTTCACCGGAAAAGCATTTGCCCAGAGCGATCCGCGTACGCTGCAGGCCGGCTGGGCGGTGATCTTCCGCGCGCTGCAAGCGGCCGCCAAAGTCAGCGATGCTGAATGTCATCGCATCGCCAGCACACACGGGGATGCGGGCAAATCCGCATTCGAAGTTCTCGATGGAAGGACAATACCACAGCCGTTCAGCATCCGTGAATCAGGCGAGTTGTTTGAAAATCTCCACCGTACGCGCGGCCCGATTGCCAAAGCCGAGCTGCTGAGAAATCGGTTCTCGAAATTGTCTGCACGCGAAGGTCAGTACGTCGTCAAAATTTTGACCGGCGATCTGCGAATCGGATTGCGCGAAGGTTTGGTCGAAGAGGCAATCGCGAAGGCGTTCGGTGTACCCCTCGACCAGGTAAAGGAGGCCAATATGTTGTTAGGCGATATTGGTCAGACGGCGTTGCTTGCTTCGCGAAATGAGCTGGCACGCGCAGAACTCGCGCTCTTCCGTCCTATCAAATGCATGCTTGCGACTCCCGAGCCCACAGCCCAAGCCGTGTGGCGACGCTTTGCTGAAGCTGGAGAGATTAATCGGGAACTGGCGTCGTCCGAGGCTGCTGCCGTTTATTTGGAGGACAAATTCGACGGTATTCGCGCGCAGCTGCATCGCAGCGCGCAGCAGGTCGAAATTTTCTCCCGCGACTTGCGGCGTATCACAGATCAATTCCCGGAGCTGACCGATCAAGCGAGGAATTTCCAGGAAGAACTGATCATAGACGGCGAAATTATTGCTTTCGAGAAGGGTCGCGAACTTACTTTTTTCGATCTCCAAAAGCGACTGGGGCGAAAAAGCGACGGTGCAGATTTATTCGCGCAAGCGTTGGCAGATGTGCCAGTCGCGTTTGTGATCTTCGATCTTCTTTGGCTGAACGGCCGGTCACTACTAAAAAATCCCCTGCATGAGCGGCGAAGTCATCTCAACAGGTTGCATTTGCCGCCGCATTTTCAAATCGCCCAGGTAATGCCTGCGCATTCTGCTGCCGAGATCGAACAAACGTTTCAACAGGCCCGGCAGCGCTCGAACGAAGGGCTAATGATCAAAGATCCGAACAGCTTCTATCTGCCCGGTAATCGCGGCATGTTTTGGTTCAAGCTCAAGAAAGAGCTCGCGACACTGGATGTCGTCGTCGTGGGGGCCGAGTATGGGCATGGCAAACGCAATAATGTTTTGAGCGATTATACATTTGCTGTGCGTGATGAAACTTCGGGTAAGCTTTTGCCAATTGGTAAAGCCTACAGTGGATTAACCGACACGGAGATTGCAGAACTGACCGAGCACTTCAAGCAGAACACCATCGCAGACTACGGCCGGTATCGCGAAGTAAAACCGAACGTGATCCTCGAAGTCGCGTTCAATTCAATTCAGCCGAGTACGCGTCACGCCAGCGGACTGGCACTGCGCTTCCCGAGGATCAAAGCGATCCGGCGCGACAAGAATGTCGAATCAATCGACACACTGCAATATGCGCATGAACTGGCGACGCAAGGCGCCAATCTGCCCGGCGTTGTTCGGCGAGATGCACAATCAACGCCGCTAATTACTAAGGCGTAGATGACGGAGAAGGTGAAGGAACCTCGGCAGCGCCAGAAGCGTCAGCATCGGCTTGGGCATTAGGAGAGCCTGGTGCGTTAGAAGACTGTTGTGAACGCATTTCCCTCATTTTCCGTAATGCGTCCAGTCTCTGCTGTCTCTGAGCGAGGCGCTCTTGTATTCTTCGATCTCGTTCAGCTTTGAGCTGTGTGGTATCTCGCGTCGGAACCAAACCGGCGGGGATGGACGGGGCGGGAATAGGATTTCCAGAGGTGTCCTTGTTCGCGCTTCGCAGCTGAAGGTCGGTCGGAATCCTCGAAGTACGCGCCACAATTTTTTGTCTTTCGACCAATGCCTTCTCTCGTTCATCCAATGCTTTCTCGCGCGTATCCAGTTCGGCTTTGCGCTGGGCGAGTTGTTGTTCCGCGGTTACATCCTGTTTTTGGCAGGAGCAAACCATCGCTAAGGGAATGAGTATCGAGAGTGCAAAGAGTCTTTTCATATACATTTTTAGAGGCCGTATTTTGTTTTTTCGGTCAATCTGGACGAACAAACCGATAGGGCCGCTTCTAGTCAAATGAAAGTTAACGCGGCTGCGGCGTTGTCGAACTTGCCGGCACGACAACGACTGTCTCGATCTGCCCACGGCGAAGACGCTGAATATTGGCAAAGATGGCCACCAGCCCGAGCGAGACGACAATGATAATCATCAGCGCAACCATGCTCTTGGGAACCCGCGACGATCGAAGTTTTTCGGCAGGCTGGCCCGGCGAATTCACGTGTAAAATATCGATATCGATCTCGACGCGCGCAAGGAAGCCTTATTCGTTTTCCTCGTCCGGCGAACGGGGATAACGCGCGTCAACTCAGGCGCAAGGCCGCGATAGCATCCATGACTCGCTGGCTTAACCGCTTGTAGAGATCCTTCCCCGGTGGATTTAGGTCGGCAGCCGTAAAGAAAATTGGTTCTCCGATTACGATGGCGATTGGCACAAGTTGCAAGCCGCCGCCACCGCGTGGCAGGGCTTGGTGCGCGCCAAAGATTCGCATCGGCACGACTGGTGCCAGCGTTTTTGCAATGACGAGACCCAATCCCCGCTCAGCCGGCTGCAAAGTACCATCGATAGTGCGCGAGCCTTCCGGAAAGATCAGAGCCGCATTCCCGGCCTTTAGAACACGAATCAATGCCTTCAGGGCGCTGCGATCGATGCCTTCTTGATTGACAGGGATGACATTGAGCTTTGGTAAAAGCCAGCCGAGCAGCGGCACATCAAGTAAGGTTCGTCGCGCCAGAAAGTGAACCGCCCGATCGCAAGTGGTGCCGGCAAGCGGCGGATCGAGATAACTCTCATGGTTCATTGCCAGTATGACCGGGCCGCTTTGCAGCATCCGCTCCCGGTGAACGACATGTAGACGAAAAAACAGTCGCCCAAGAAGGCGGCTAAGATGATACCCGAGCCAGTAATAGAAATTCATTTCACGGGTAAACGATTTACCGATTTAGTGGGAAGGCCGCAGGCCCGTTTTTTCAAGTGCGCCAACGATTTCGTCGATGACCTGCTGAATTGTAAGATGTGACGTGTCGATGACGTGTGCATCTTTCGCGATAACGAGCGGTGAGACCGCGCGCGAAGAATCAACACGATCACGTATCGCGATTTCGTCGCGTCCTCCTTGTGCGGCCCTACGCTGGAGACGTACTTCTGGCGAGGCATCAATGTAAAATTTGTAGGGTGTCTCCGGAAAAACGACCGAACCAATATCCCGGCCTTCCACGATCAAATCGTGGCTTTGTGCGTTTTCGTGCAGTTTCTTCGAGACAATTTGGCGAACCACAGGCAACTGACTGACACCGGCAACGCTTTCGTTTACGCAGTCATCACGCAGGTGTGCTCCGGGATCCACGTTATCGATCAGAATGCGCGACTCGTTGTCTTGCAATTGGCATGTGATGACGGCTGTCTGCAGAGCGCCACCGATGCGCTCGCTTTCCTTCGGACTGATCTTTTTTTGGAGGATGTGCCAGGTGATCGCCCGATAAATCGCGCCAGAATTAACATAAACAAATCCCAATCGCCGGGCCAGCCCACGTGCGACACTGCTCTTCCCAGAGGCCGCCGGGCCGTCAATCGCAATTACGCGGTGAGACTGTTCACGCATCCCGGAAATTAGCGCGCCGGAAAGATGCCGGGCAAGCGTCCACTAATGCACATGTCCCCAAGATCTTCAGGGGATCATGCTTCTTCCTCGACCGGACCGGGAGTAAGTGAGCCGATCACGGGCGTGCTGATCTGCATCCGTTTCTGATTTGTGAACTCTTCAAGCACAGTTTCAAATCCAGGATAAGATTCACGAATACATTCGGCGTCCTGAACAATGGTTTCGCCGTCAGCAAACAAACCGGCTATGGCGAACGCCATCGCAATGCGATGATCGCCGAAGCTTGACACGCGCGCTCCGTGCAGGGGCGCCGGACCCAATATTTCGAGGCCATCGTTCATTTCAGCTACCTGCACTCCCATCGCACGCAGATTGTGCGCGATTGCGGCGATGCGGTCGCTTTCTTTTACCCGCAATTCTTCCGCGTGCCGAATAATCGTCTTTCCGTCCGCAAGAGCCCCAGCGACGGCAAGGACCGGCAATTCATCAATGAGCTGCGGCACTTCCTTGCCCTGAATGACAGTGCCTTTAAGCGGGAATCCGGTGACTTCAACAACTCCGCGCGGTTCGACCTGACCATTGTCTTCAATGGCCTCGCGCACTTGCGCGCCCATTCGAAGCAAAACACCAAGTAACGCCGTTCGTGTGTGGTTCAGACCAACGTCGCGAATGAGTAGATGACCTCGACGTTGCGCTGCAGCGGCAACCAGCCAGAAGGCCGCGGAAGAGATGTCACCCGGAATGGCAAAGTCGCGCGATTCCGGGACCTGGTCGCCAAATACAGTGACGCTGCCATTCCCATCCACCACCGCCCGGACCAGGAAATAATCAAACATCATTTCCATGTGATTTCGGGTTGGTGCTGTCTCGATCACGGTGGTTTTGCCCTTGGCGAAGAGGCCGGCCAATAGCAACGCGCTTTTCACTTGTGCGCTTGCCACAGGGGGTCGATAACGAATGCCACGCAACGAACCGCCCTGGATGCGGAGTGGTGGAGTTTCTTCCGGACCTTCGGCGACGATATCTGCGCCCATCTGACGAAGCGGCGCAGTGACGCGCTCCATTGGACGTTTTGACAGCCCGGCGTCCGCGACGAGGCGGCTTTCAAATGTCTGTCCGGCAAGCAACCCGGCGAGAAGGCGCATGGTCGTGCCGGAATTGCCGCAATTGATTTCGGTTTTAGGCGGCGTAAGAACTCGCTTTTTCCCGTGAACGATCAACGTGGTCGGATCGGGCTGTTCGATCTTAATCCCCAGTGCGCGCAGCGCATTTAGCGTCTGCATGCAGTCTTCGCTGGGAAGAAATCCCTGCAAATTACACACTCCATTCGACAAGGCAGCGATGATCACCGCGCGATGCGAGATGCTTTTATCACCGGGGACGGTGATCTCGATGTCAATTCGCGGCGCGCGTTTTACCCGCAACTCCATAGATGAAAGAAAGAAAGCAATGCTGAATACTTGATTCTGGACGCTGGATGAAAAAGGCAGTGTTAGCTCGGCATCAAGTATCGAGCATCCAGCATCAGCCGCAACTGCGCTTGCCCGCCAGAAAACATTTGGCGTGGCAAACTCGTTACGGAACCAGAAAGATCTTATCCGTGTACGGGTCTTTTACTTCCGTTCCCGGAGGGAAGCCTTCCACGTCGATATATTTGCCCGGCGAGTAAGGACTCTCGACGAGATGAGGTTTGCCAGGAACAGGAATTCCGTACGGATAATCCCCTGTTTTGACCTTTGTCGGTGCGGCTGCTGGCGGAGGTGGGGCTGCCGCGGTCTCAACGGGTGGTGTACCGGTAGGTTGAACAGGGCCATTTGGATTGAATGGCTGTTGCGGCGGCGGGTACTGTTCGGGCTGGGTCGGGCCATAGCTCGCGACCCGGTGTCGGGACGGTGGTGGCTGCGGCTCTTCACTGCACGAGGCGACGAGGAACGCCGTAATCAGAGCAAGCGACAATGAGAATTTCATAAATGGAAAATACTCTGACAATCGTATCCAGAGTCTTAATCGTTGCCAATCATTAAATCTCTTTTTGTTCAAACTCAGCGGCGCATTTGCAAAAACTGATGTGGATACAATGACGATCCACGTTTCATGCGAATCCAAGATAGAAATGTCGACGGAAAACTCCCACGCAGAAATCTTGATAGTGGATGATGACGCATTGAGCCGCAAAATCCTGGCGCAAGTGCTAACATCCGCCGGGTATAGCTGCCAGGTCTGCGGAGATGGCGCCGAAGCGCTTGAGCTTATTCACGCCAGCCCGCCTTCGCTTTTGTTGCTCGACTTTGATATGCCAGGGGCAAATGGCGCTGAAGTGTTAAAACAGCTTCGCGCGGATCAAGACCAGGCAGTCGCACAGGTGCCGACGATTATGTTGACCGGGCACGGGAGCGAAGAAAGTGAAGTCTCTTGTTTGCAAGCTGGCGCAGATGATTTTGTCACAAAACCAGTCAACGCCGCAGTGTTGCGTGCGCGAATTGAGACCCAGCTTCGCCTCCGTTCGATGAGGCGGCAATTGGAGAAGCAAAATGACGAACTCGAACGATGGCGTCGCGACCTCGAGCGCGATCTGGCGGCAGCCCGTTTGACGCAGCAGTCATTAATCCCTCAAAAGCCCCTGATGCTGCCTGGATGGGAGCTTGCAGCCTGTTACCGCCCGGTGATCCAGGTAGGAGGCGACATTTACGGTTGGCTGCGAATGAAAGATGGTCGAACCTTGTTCTGGATTGCCGACGGCTCAGGTCACGGGGCCGCGGCAGCGCTGCTTACCACGCTGGCAAAACTTCTCTTTCATCATGGGAATGTGGAACACAACGCGCCAGCCAGTGTAATGGAAGCAGTCAATAATGACTTTCGCAGCATTTTTGGCGGTCGTTCCTTCATGACAGCGATGTGTGTCGCGCTGGATCATACAACTGGACGGGCGCATGCCGTGGGTGCGGGTCATCCGCCGCTTCTCATCGCTCGTCATAACGGTGCGACGGAATCGATTGCGTCGATCGCGCCTCCGCTTGGCCTGATCGAACGCCCGAAATTTGTGGAAACCGCGCTCGACTTTGAACCAGGAGACTCCTTTCTGCTCTATACCGACGGTTTATTTGGCTCGTCAAAAAATGGACAACGTCGGGTAACACCACAGCAATTAGAGAAGATGCTGGATCATTCTGCTCCGACTCCCGAAGGATTGCTCCAGAGAATTTTGGAGCAAGTAACGCCAAATAATCCCGAAGACTCCTTGTCTGATGACATCACAGCTCTGGCAGTGCGCCGGACGCCCCCTCAATAAATTTTTTCGTTTGCTTAAAATTAGTGTTGCTCTCTCGCAAGCGAAACGTTAATCAGCCTCCATGCCGAAAACCAAAAAGAAAACTTCCAAGCGCAAACCGAATCCCGCCTTTATGAGACCGGTCCAGCCTGACGATAAGCTTGCTGCCATTGTCGGGTCGCAGCCGCTACCGCGCTCGGAGCTTACCAAAAAGCTCTGGAACTACATCAAGAGGCACGGTTGCCAGGATAAAAAGAAACGAACCATGATCAACGCCGACGACTCACTCAGGCCGGTATTCAATGGTAAGAGCCAGGTGAGTATGTTCGAGATGACCAAGCTCGTCTCGAAGCATCTGCGGTAGGTCCCAAACCCGTCGATAGCCCGGCGTTCGTTCGCCGGGCTATTTGCGGAGTGAAAAAGTAATTGCTGCGCTGGTCCCGAATGCTTTCGGGGCTCTTGCGCTAGGTAGTATTTCCATCGAAGATGGTGACGTGAAAACCTACCGTTTTTTTCTTTTCGCGGTTGCGGCCTCTATTTTTATTTCCGGGCTGTTCGCCAGCGCAGAGTCTGACTGGCTCACTGATTACAAGAAAGCGCAGCAAGAAGCCAAGGCTGGTAACAAATTTCTGTTGCTCGATTTTACCGGCTCAGATTGGTGCGGCTGGTGCAAAAAGTTTGACAGAGAGGTTCTGTTGAAGCCGGAGTTTAAAGACTACGCGCGCGACAATCTGGTCATCGTAGAACTGGATTTCCCGCGTGGCAAACCGCAGACCCCCGAACTAAGAAAGCAGAACCGCGAACTTGCGCAGCAGTACGAAATGGTGGGGTTTCCCACGATTGTAGTGCTCAGCGCCGACGGACAAAAGCTTTGGCGGTATGACGGTTACTTTCCCGACGGTCCCGCCGCGTTCATCGCGCAACTACAGAAATTGCGGAAAGGCTGAATGGGCCTTGCTTTCTGCCGCGAATAAAATCGGCTGCGGGTTTGTCGCTCTCGTGAAAGTGAGACAGCCGCGCCTTGCGTAACTGCCAGCCTCTGCCAGATACGCATTCACCTTCGCTACGTTCCCACTTATGTCTGCGTACCGTTTGCTGTTCTTTTGTTTCGCCACCTTAAGCTTCACCCTTGGGCTTGGAGCGGAACCCACGCCAGCAAAGCGAGGTGCAGCGCGAGAGACTCGAGCGACGCCGGAGGAACCGGGCATTACATTCAACTCGGTCCATGTCGATGGGCCCTACATCGCGATGACCTTTGATGACGGACCAAGCGCGACGCTGACGCCAAAATTACTCGATTTGCTGGCCGCGCACCATATCAAGGCGACATTCTT
>JBKPLD010000050.1:0-32801 GCA_046731415.1 Verrucomicrobiota bacterium | reverse complement strand
AAAAAACTGTCCGGGTCGATGGCTATTGGCCTTAATTTTCCGAAAGCTTTCGGAAGCGGCAATTGGAGGAAATAAAATGGCAGACACAGATAAATTGGTGGAGCAACTCAGCAACCTGTCGGTGCTGGAGATTGCTGGACTTGTTAAAGAACTGGAAGAGAAGTGGGGTGTAAGCGCAGCGGCCCCAGTGGCAGTAGCGGCAGGTCCGGCCGCAGGCGCAGCTGGTGGGGCGGCAGCTCCGGCGGCAGAAGAGAAGACTACCTTTGACGTGATCTTGAAAGAGATGGGTGCGAACAAGATTGCTGTGATCAAGGAGGTTCGTGGCGCGGTGCCCGGCCTTGGTCTGGCGGAAGCCAAGGCGCTTGTGGAAGGAGCTCCTAAGACAATCAAGGAAGGCGTAACCAAGGAGGAGGCGGATGAGATCAAGAAAAAGATCGAAGCCGCAGGCGCAAAGGTCGAAATTAAATAGCACTGCGACTCGCCAGGTCGGGATTGTTGTCGCCATCCATGATTGAGGGGATGGATCGACCGTCCACGGCACATTTTCCTTGCGGAGCAGAAATTTTAGATTAGTATTTTTTCTGTTAGAAGCACGCAGGCAGAACCTATTTTTACCCCGGCGCTCAACGGCAAAGTACCAAGAACGGCAGCAAAATGACGGTCAATTTGACAAGCCGCCATTTTGGATGCATTTTTGTGCCCTTCGCTCGTTGCTGAGCCCCTAAAATCTTGCCGGCTTCGTCCACGATCGGAGGTGGACGCGGCGTGGCTAAACTCTTGGCTAGTGATTTATGTCTGAACGTATTTACTTTGGAAGCATTAGGGAAGGGATCGAACCGCCGAATCTAATCGAGGTTCAGGCCAATTCGTACGTTGATTTTCTTCAGAAGGACGTTCCTTTTTCGAAGCGGAAAAATCAGGGACTCCAGGCCGTTTTCAAAGAGGTGTTCCCGATCGAGAGCTATGACGAAAAAGCGGTACTGGATTTCAGCCATTACGAAATCGGGGAGCCGAAATTAAGCGCGTTAGAGGCGCAACGCGAGGGACAGACCTACAGCGCGCCCTTGCATGTCACATTCCAATTGCGCGAAGAAAAAGGCACGAAGGAAGAGAAAGTCTATATGGGTGAAATCCCTTTGATGACGCCTCAGGGAACCTTCGTCATTAACGGAGCGGAGCGCGTCGTAGTAAGCCAATTGCATCGCTCCCCGGGGATCGCATTTGAGTCTACCGTACACGTAAACGGCAAGGTGCTTTATAGTTTTCGAATCATTCCAGATCGGGGGTCATGGATTGAGGTTCAATTTGATACGGCTGACCTCCTTTACATTTATCTTGATCGACGCAAGCGGCGCCGGAAGTTTCTGGCCACTACTTTCCTTCGTGCTCTCGGCTACGGATCCGATGAAGACGTCATCAAACTCTTTTATAACATCGAGACCCTGAAGCTGAGCGAGAAGCTCGACGAAGAGGAGCTTGCCACCAAAGTGCTCACGGCAGAGATCCGCGACGGCGATGTGACGGTGGCACGCGCGTTCGAACCGCTCACTTTGGCGACGGTCCGCCAGATCATGGCGCTCAAAATTCACGACGTGAAAGTGATCGACATCTCTAATGATGACACGATCGTGAAAGCGCTTCGAAAAGATCCCGCACACGACCAGGAAGAAGCGCTCAAGGATATTTATCGGCGCCTTCGCCCTGGCGACCCGCCGACTGTGGCTAACGCCCGTGCTTTGCTGAAAAGGCTCTTCTTTGATCCGAAGAAATATGATCTCGGGCGGGTGGGTCGCTACAAGATCAACCAAAAACTCGGGATCAACGTGGATCCCACCGAGCGGATTCTAACCGACAAAGACTTTATCGCTGCGATCAAATACCTGATCAACCTGCGACGAGGCGAAGGAACGCTTGACGATATCGACCATCTGGGAAGTCGTCGGGTGCGCACCGTTGGTGAATTGCTGGCGAATCAGTGCCGCGTCGGCCTGGCTCGCACCGAGCGTCTGGTTAAGGAGCGCATGACACTGTTCGACATTAATGTAGACGGCATGACGCCCCAGAAACTTATCAACCCCAAGGCGCTAAGTGCGGTCATCCGCGATTTCTTTGGTCGATCGCAACTTTCGCAGTTCATGGATCAAACGAATCCGCTCGCAGAGCTAACGCACAAGCGCCGTTTGTCGGCTCTTGGGCCGGGTGGTCTTAGCCGCGAGCGTGCAGGGTTCGAGGTGCGCGACGTTCATCCATCCCATTACGGACGCATTTGTCCCATTGAAACGCCGGAGGGCCCAAACATCGGACTAATTAGTTCGATGAGCACTTTCGCTCGCATCAACGAGTTTGGCTTTATCGAGACGCCATATCGGAAAGTGGAAAAGGGCCGCGTGACGGATCAGATCGAATATCTCACAGCCGATCGCGAAGAGAATTTTCTCGTTGCGCAAGCCAACGCGCCCGTTGACGGACGGGGGCACTTCACAGGTGAAAAAGTCTCAGTGCGCTATCGTGGGGACTTTCTCGAAGTCGATCCTTCTAAGGTGAATTACATGGACGTTTCACCCAAACAGCTCGTATCGGTGGCGGCGGGCCTTATTCCATTCCTCGAACACGACGATGCAAACCGGGCGCTCATGGGTTCGAACATGCAACGGCAAGGTGTTCCCCTGGTAGTTTCCGAGGCGCCGCTAGTGGGTACGGGGCTGGAAGACAAAGTAGCGCGAGATTCTCACGCAGTTGTTCTCGCAACCGAGAGCGGCAAGGTCGCTTCGGTTACGGCAGATCAAATCGTCGTCACCAAGGACGGGCATCTTCCCGAGAGCAAGAAGAAGCTCAAAACAGATCCCGAGGCGGGGATTCACGTTTATGAACTCCGCAAATTCATGCGATCAAATGCCGGCACATGCGTGAACCAGAAACCGATTGTGCACAAGGGTCAGCATGTGAAACGCGGTCAAGTGATCGCTGATGGTCCAAACACCGATCACGGCGAGCTGGCGCTCGGCCGCAATGTGCTCGTCGCCTTCATGCCTTGGAACGGTTATAACTTTGAAGATGCTATCATGATCTCCGAGAAAGTGGTCAAGGAGGATGTTTATACCTCCATCCACATCGATGAATTCGAGATCGGCGCGCGCGACACCAAACTCGGCCCGGAAGAAATCACACGCGACATTCCTAACGTCAGCGAAGAAGCCCTGCGCAATCTCGGGCCCGACGGAGTTGTGCGGGTCGGCGCGGAAGTGAAGCCGGGCGACATTCTAGTTGGGAAGATTACGCCGAAGAGTGAAACTGAACTAGCGCCGGAAGAGCGTCTCCTTCGCGCGATTTTCGGCGAGAAAGCAGCCGACGTGAAAGATACGTCGCTCACTGTTCCGTCCGGCACTTATGGAATCGTGATGGACGTAAAAGTCTCGTCTCGCCGTGAAGTTTCGCGTGAAAAACTCACGCCGGCGGAAACCAGACGACAACTCAAAACCATCAGCGAAGACCACAAGAAGAAAAAGGAGTCTTTAATCGAGCAATTGACTGATTCGCTTTCGAATGTGCTGCTGGGCGAAAAAGTTCCTCTCGATGTTGTAAATGCCAAGAACGGCGAGATCATCATTCCGGCCAATCGCAAAATTACTAAAACGCTGTTGCGAAAACTGGCAACGGCGCACGATCACATCGAGATCGATCCCAGTCCGATCCGCAACAAAATCCGCGAAATCATTGGCGCCTACGAGCACAAGTTCGCCGAGCTCGAGCTCGAACGCGATCGCGCCATGGACCGGGTGGAAAGCGGTGATGATATCGACCCGGGAATCATCAAGCAGGTCAAAGTTTATATCGCAAGCAAGCGCAAACTAAGCGTGGGCGACAAGATGGCTGGTCGCCATGGAAACAAGGGCGTTGTCGCTCGCATCGTCCCTGAGGAAGACATGCCGTTCCTGACGGACGGCACACCGGTTGAAATTGTGCTCAACCCACTGGGTGTGCCCAGCCGTATGAATGTAGGACAAGTTCTCGAAACACACCTGGGCGTTGCCGCCAAGGCACTCGGATTCAAGGTCGCTACCCCGGTGTTCGACGGTATTAAGGAAAAACAGATTCGCGAGTATTTGCATGACTCCCGGAAGAAGGAGGGATTTACCTGGGTCCAGGAAAGCGGCAAAGCAAAGCTTTTCGACGGACGTACCGGCGATCCTTTCGATCAGGAAGTGGTGGTTGGGTACATCTATATGATGAAGCTCGGTCACTTGGTGGCGGACAAGATTCACGCTCGTGCGGTAGGACCATACTCGCTCGTAACTCAACAGCCTCTCGGAGGGAAGGCACAATACGGCGGACAACGTTTTGGCGAAATGGAGGTATGGGCGCTGGAAGCTTACGGAGCCGCATACACTTTGCAGGAACTGCTCACGGTTAAATCCGATGACGTGCAAGGTCGGACCCGGATTTATGAGTCAATCGTCAAGGGCGATAACTCGCTTGAAGCGGGCACACCTGAATCTTTCAACGTTCTCATCAAGGAAATGCAGAGTCTGGGCTTGGACGTAAAAGTCGGGGGCCAGGCACCAACGTTTCTTGAGAGCGTCGCATAATTTCTAAACTGTAAATTATTTGGAAAAACATGAACGAACATTCCTGGCGTGAGTTAGTGGGCGAAGAACGCCCCGTGGGTTTTGACCAAGTCGCTATTGGCGTCGCGTCGAGTGACACGATGCGCTCGTGGAGCAAAGGCGAAGTAAAAAATCCCGAGACGATCAATTATCGGACCTTTAAGCCGGAGAAGGGCGGTCTTTTCTGCGAACGCATTTTTGGTCCTACGCGAGATTGGGAGTGCTCGTGCGGAAAATACAAGCGCATCAAGCACAAGGGTGTCATCTGCGACCGGTGCGGTGTGGAAGTTACCCTGGCTCGCGTCCGTCGCGAACGCATGGGGCATATCGAATTGGCAGTGCCGGTATCGCACATTTGGTTCTACAAATGCATGCCTTCACGCATCGGGCTCATGCTGGACATGAGCGCACGCCAGCTCGAGCGCGTCATTTATTACGAGGATTACATCGTCATCGATCCGGGCAAGACGCCTTTGCAGAAGACGCAATTGCTTAACGAAGTCGAATACCGCGAGGCGCAGGAGCAATACGGTGAAGATTTCGTTGCAGGTATGGGCGCGGAAGCGATCCGAAAGCTCCTGGCCGAGATCGATCTCAACAAGCTCAACAAGGAGCTGGAGAAGGCAATGGCCGCCACGAAGAGCAAACAGATTCGTAAGAAACTGGCGAAACGTCTCAAGCTTATCCAAGGCTTTCAAAATTCACACGCGCGTCCCGAATGGATGATCCTGGACGTGTTGCCAGTTATTCCACCGGACCTTCGCCCTCTGGTTCCCCTGGAAGGAGGACGGTTCGCGACCTCAGACCTGAACGACCTTTATCGCCGCGTTATTAATCGCAACAATCGGTTGAAAAACCTGCTCATGCTCAAAACGCCGGATGTGATCATTCGGAACGAAAAGCGAATGTTGCAGGAAGCAGTGGACGCTTTGTTTGACAATGGTAGACATGGTCGCGCGGTAACCGGTGCCGGTAATCGGCCTCTCAAGTCGTTGAGCGACATGCTCAAGGGGAAGGGCGGACGGTTCCGTCAAAATCTCCTTGGCAAACGCGTCGACTATTCAGGCCGCTCGGTGATCGTGATCGGTCCCGAGCTGAAGCTGCATCAATGCGGATTGCCGAAAAAAATGGCGCTTGTGCTTTTCGAACCATTCATCATCCGTCGGCTAAAAGACCTGGGTTACGTACACACGGTACGCAGCGCGAAGAAAATGATCGAGCGTCAGACGCCCGAGGTATGGGACATTCTCGATGAGGTGACAAAGGGTCATCCGGTGCTGCTCAATCGCGCGCCCACTCTGCATCGATTGTCCATTCAGGCTTTTGAACCGCAATTGATCGAGGGTGAAGCCATCCGCATTCATCCGTTGGTTTGCACAGCTTACAATGCCGACTTCGACGGAGACCAGATGGCCGTGCACGTGCCGCTATCGGTAGAAGCCCAGATGGAAGCGCGCATGCTGATGCTCGCGCCGAACAACATTTTTTCTCCTTCCAGTGGCAAGCCAATTACGACGCCTTCTCAAGACATCACGCTCGGCTGTTACTACCTCACCCAAAACCCTCGCGGCGGAGGCAAGGATGGCCAGCGGCTTCCACTCTTCGGCACCGCAGCCGAGGTAGAATTCGCCATGGCAGAAGGAAGCATTCACACGCACGATCGCATCCGGCTTAAGAACCCCGATCTAGGAAAGCAAACAATCTACGGGAACGCGGAAGCCAAAACGATCGAAACTACCGCAGGCCGTGTCATCTTCAATGAGATCTGGCCGAAGCAGCTCGGATTTTTCAACAAGCCCGCAGGCAAGAAGCAACTTAGCGACGTCATCTGGCGTTGTTATCAAATCGCGGGACCCGCGGAGACGGTCTCGACCCTGGACAAGTTAAAGGAACTCGGTTTCGCCGAAGCGACCAAGGCTGGCATCTCCATTGGAATTTCGGACATGATCATTCCGAAAGAGAAGGAGACAGAGCTGGAGAATGCTTATAAACAGATTCGCCAGGTTGAGCAGCAATATCGAAAAGGCATCATTACGGATGGCGAGCGCTACAATAAGATCATCGACATCTGGACCCACGCCGGCGACGAAATTTCCAGCGCCATGTTCCGTACTTTGGAGCATAACGACGGCCGTAAAGAGTTGAATCCCGTTTTCTTGATGGTCGATTCCGGTTCTCGTGGTAACCGCCAGCAGGTTCGTCAGCTTGCAGGCATGCGCGGTTTAATGGCCAAACCTTCGGGCGAAATCATTGAGCGACCGATCACGTCGAACTTCCGCGAAGGATTGAGCGTGCTTGAGTATTTCATTTCCACACACGGTGCTCGCAAGGGTCTTGCGGACACAGCGCTAAAGACGGCAGACTCCGGGTATCTAACGCGCAAACTGGTCGACGCTGCACAGGACGTGATCATCAATGAACAGGACTGCGGCACCGTAAACGGCATCGTCGTTCGTTCAATTTATGAGGGCGACGAGGAAGTCGTCGATCTTGGTCAGCGCATTATCGGGCGGGTGAGCTGCGAAACGATCGCTGATCCGGTGGACAAAAAGAAGAAGATCGTAAAAGCGAATCAATTGATTGATGAAAAGATCGCTGGGGAGCTTCAGCGCGTCGGCGTTGAGAGCTTGAAGATTCGTTCGGTTCTTACCTGCGAGTGCGGTCGGGGCGTCTGCGCGATGTGTTATGGTCGCAATCTGGCGACGGGCCAATTCGTCAAGCTTGGCGAAGCAGTAGGAATTATCGCAGCCCAATCGATTGGCGAGCCAGGAACGCAGTTGACGATGCGTACCTTTCACATCGGCGGCACGGCCAGCCAGACCTTCAAGCAACCAATCATCAAGGCGAAAAACGACGGCACCGTGCGCTTCAACGATCTGCGGACCGTGCAGGCGCTGGACGGTAGTTGGATCGCATTAAATAAAAACGGCTCGATCAGCGTGCATAACGCGGAAGGCCGCGAACTCGAGCGCTACAACGTCGTGATCGGTTCGATGATCTCCAAGGGCGACGGAGCCGATGTCAAGAAGGGCGAGACTTTCGTTCAATGGGATCCCTACAACGTCCCGATTCTCACCGATAAAAGCGGCAAGATCGAGTTCCGCGACATGATCGCGGGGGTCACGATCAAACGCGACGTCGATGAAGCAACTGGTTTGATGGGCACCGTTATTATCGAGCACAAGGAGGATTTGCACCCGCAAATCGTCATTGTCGATGACAAGAAGGAGGTGCTTGCGAGTTATTCAATCCCGGCTGGAGCGCACGTCATTGTAGAGGAAGGCCAAAAGGTGCGTGCTGGCGCTCTGCTGGCCAAGACGCCCCGAAAAGTCGCCAAGACCAAGGATATTACCGGAGGTTTGCCGCGCGTAGCCGAATTATTTGAAGCGCGCCGGCCGAAAGATGCGGCTGAGATTGCCAAGATCGACGGCGTCGTTGAAATGGGCGGCACGGTGCGCGGAAAACGACGTCTGATTTTAAAGGACCCCGATACCGGAGCCGAGGAAGAACACCTGATCCCGCTTACCAAACACATTATCGTATTTAAGGGCGATTTCGTGAAGAAGGGTCAGCAACTTACTGAAGGCCCTGTAGTACCTCATGAAATCCTTGAAGTCTGTGGGCCGCAGGATTTGCAGGAGCACCTGGTCAACGAAGTGCAGGAGGTCTACCGGCTACAGGGTGTGGAGATCAACGACAAGCACATCGAAATCATCGTGCGCCAGATGTTGCGCAAGGTGAAGATTACCGATCCTGGCGATACGTCGTTGCTGTGGGGTGATCAGGTCGACAAACTCGACTTCGAGGAAGAAAACAAGAAGGTCGTCGAGAAGGGTGGCAAGCCGGCGGAAGCTGTTCCTGTGTTGCTCGGCATCACGAAAGCTTCTCTCGAAACAGATAGCTTTATCTCCGCTGCCTCCTTCCAGGATACGACTCGCGTGCTTACGGAAGCGGCTACACTGGGTAAGGTGGATAAACTGCGAGGCTTTAAGGAAAACGTGATCATGGGTCACTTGATCCCTGCCGGAACTGGTTTCCCCGAGCACCGCGAGATCAAGCTGGTCGAAAAAGGTGAGCCAATCGGCGCACCGGTGATGGAAGAAGCCGAGCCGCAGCCGGCCATCGGATAATTATACTCGCAAGGACCCTGCAGGGCGCGCCTTGCAAAGGCTGACTTGCTATTGGCGTTTCGCGGAAACGCCCTACAATTTGCCTGATGTCGATCGTCACTAAAACGGGCGATAAAGGCGAAACGTCCCTGATGTACGGCCACCGCGTGTCCAAGAGCGATCCACGCGTTGATGCTTACGGCTGTATTGATGAGCTGACTGCCGCGCTTGGTTTGGCTCGATCCACAGCAACCGACAAGTTCATTTCGGAGGAAATCCTGGCTGCACAAAAAGATCTGATCGTTGTCATGGGAGAACTGGCAACAGCGCCAGCGGATCGGGAGCGTTACACAAAAGATGGCTTTCACATCACCACGTCGGCGATGGTCGACCGCCTCACAGCGGTCATTGAAAGTCTGGAGAAAGACAAATCGCTTTACCCAAAAGATTGGGTGATTCCCGGGGGAACACCGCTTTCTGCTGCTCTCGATTTTGCTCGCGCAACGTGCCGTCGCGCCGAGCGACACATCACTTCGCTCGGCATCAGCCATGCGGAAGTTAACATTGAGATCTTGCGTTATCTAAATCGCCTTTCCGATCTCTGCTGGGTCTTGGCAAGGCGTATCGAAAAAGACTCGCGAAATTCCAGTTAGTGGCGTGTTGCTCTGCGCGCCCCTGAGTTGCGCTGCAATTCAGCGTCAAAAATTGGCAACCGTCCGGCAGCGTCGTTCATCGCTGCGTGTTATTGCATCGTTGCGATGAAACCGAGGTTCATTTTTGTGGTCGCACTCTTGTTCTGCGTTTCGACCGCGCCCGCACACGAAGCCATCTTCTCATGGACTTACACCACGGACCTTACGCCGAAAGGTCATGGCGAATTTGAACAATGGATTACCACGCGCTGGGAGAAGGAGCACGGCAGCTATAGCGTTATCGATTTTCGCGAAGAGTTTGAATATGGTGTGACGGATAACTTCCAGCTCGCGATCTATCTCAACCATCATTACGTCCATGCGAACAACGATGTCCCGGCGGAAGATCCAGCGCATACTGGCAAGCGTTTGCCAGGTCATTACGAAACCGGCGGTGAAGATGTGCATGCCGGCCACAATCCGACAAGGCCATTCGACAGTTATCATTTTGAATCGGTCTCGCTCGAAGGGATCTATCGGCTGCTGAGTCCTTACAAGGATCCAATTGGTCTCGCGCTTTATTTCGAGCCATCGGTGGGCGATCAGGAAGCGGAGTTGGAATGGAAAATCCTGCTGCAAAAAAACTGGCTCGAAGACCGGCTCGTTTGGGCCTTAAACGTCAATTACGAACTTGAATATGAAAAAGAACACGACGGCTACGAGCGCGACGGGATGTTCGAATGGTTCACCGGACTTTCGTATCGCTTTGTGCGCAATTGGTCAGCAGGCTTGGAATTTTGGAATCATCATGAATTCGCCGATGCCACTGTCCACGAGCATTCAGCCTACTTTTTGGGGCCGACGATTCATTACGGAGGCGAACGCTGGTGGGCCACTCTTGGATTCCTTCATCAGCTACCAATTGGACAGGCGTTTAGTGAGGATAACAAGCAGTTTGCCGCGCACGACGGTTACATCTTTGGCGATGAACACGAAAAATATTATGTGCGCTTCAGAGTAGGGATCAATTTTTAGCAGCACAGTGAAAGCGGAATTTGCCTTCATTGCCTTGCCGGTTTCGGCGCTGATTGCGCCTTCCGCATTTGCGGTTCGATACCTCAGCGTCGACCAGGCACAGCAGGCGATTTTCCCCGGTAAATCACTTACGGCCGCGCCCGTAAAGCTGACGAGCATTCAACGTAAAGCCATCGAGCAGGCTAGCGGCGTCCGCGTCCTGCGTGACGAGCAGCAGGTGTGGCGCGTAAGTGGCGGTGGCTGGTTTATCGTCGATGAAGTTGTCGGTAAACACGAATTCATCTCTTACGCGGCGGGAATCAATGCCGATGGTTCGGTCAAACAAATTGAAATCATGGACTATCGCGAGACCTATGGAGGCCAGGTTCGCGATCAAAAATGGCGTGCCCAATTTGTCGGCAAAAACAGCAGATCGACGCTTAAACTCGATAGCGACATCAAGAACATCAGTGGAGCAACCTTGAGTTGCCGGCACATCACAGACGGCGTGAAACGGCTTCTGGCATTTTATGAGATCGCACTCAAGCACTGAAATTCGTCGGTGTCGCCCATTACTCGGCACGCTTGTCGAGGTCGCATGCCAGGGATCGCCCGACGATGTTGATCGTGCCTTTAATGTGATCGAAAAAGTGCATCGGCTGATGAGTTTCCACGACCCTTCCAGCGACGTGGCGCGAATAAATCGCGAGGCCTCGCATCGGTCAGTCAAAGTTCATCGGTGGACCTGGCGCGTTTTGAAATCCGCACAGGAATTTTCACGTAAAAGCCAGGGCGTTTTCGACATCACGCTAGGCCGCCAATTGGTGAAATGGAATTATCTTCCAAGACTCAACAGGTTGCCTTGCAGTAAGGGAAGCTGGCAAGATATCGTTCTCGAAGATGAGTGCACCGTTCGATTCCGCCGTTCCGTGCTCGTTGATTTGGGAGGCATCGCAAAAGGCTTTGCAGTTGATCGTGCTGTTAGAGTTTTGAAAAATAATGGTGTCACGGCTGGAATCGTAAACGCGGGCGGTGATCTGCGGACGTTTGGATCGGCTACCCAACTTATTCATGTGCGCCATCCCGCCGAGCCGAGACGGATTGCCGGAGCCGTGCGGCTGCGCGAACGTGCCATGGCGACTTCGGGGGCTTATTTCGAGCGTCGAAAATACCGCGGTAAATACGTGGCCCCATTGGTTGACGGGCAAACCGGTCAACCTGGGCGGGAACTAATCAGCGTGAGCGTAGCGGCTGGGAAATGCGTGACAGCGGATGCCCTGACAAAAATCGTTTTTGCACTGCGTGAAAAAGCTGGGAACCTGCTGACGCACTATCACGCTGACGCATTATTGCTTGAGCGCGATGGTGCGCCATCCTGGATGTTTCACACGCCTTCGCCGAGGCTAAGGCACGGAGGCCCGCTATGCGACACCCGCGACCGGACTCGATTCGATTGAAGCGCTTGCAGAGAATTTTTCTGTACGCCGTGTTTGCACTGCTTTTTGTGAGCGGCGCAGGATGGGCATATTGGAATTACGTTACAGCGTCGGCCGGGGATTTTGAGACGAGTGCGAAAGCGTGGGCGATGAAAATCCATGGCGCCGCGGCGATGGCAATTTTGGTGCTGATTGGAATGCTCTTAAGTGCGCACGTGAGATTCGCATGGCGCGCAGGGCGCAATCGAGCAAATGGATTGGTTTTTCTAAGTGCGTTCGCCGTTTTAATTATCACTGGCTACGGTCTTTATTACGCGGGCGGCGAAAGACTGCGAGCCTGGACGAGTTGGATTCATCTCGCTGTAGGCCTGGCTTTGCCGATCTTGCTGCTGATGCACATCTTCCTGGGAAAGCGAACACGCCCCTCCAGTCAACTTCACACCCGAGCGGGCTTTGCATCTCGGGGTACCGAGGATCGGCGTCCGAAGTCCGTTACTGCGATTGGTAATACAGCATCTCATGAGGCCAGTGAGACGACTGAATTTCAGGTTGCGCATCGACGCGGGCTGTAGCATCTTCACCGTCCCGCTCTGAAGTTCCCCTCTCGCGGATTTTCTCCTATGGCAGACACAACAGAATTAGTGCCCGAACTTTTGGAAGCTGGTGTTCATTTTGGACATCAGACGAAGCGCTGGAATCCGAAGATGAAGCCGTTCATCTTCGAGCAGCGCAATCAGATTTACATTATTAACTTGGATGAAACCGTGCTGCAGCTTCGGCGCGCCACGGATTTTCTCCAGGAAGTAACGCGCCGTGGAGGCAGAATCTTATTCGTTGGTTGCAAGAAACAGGCGCAGGAAGCGATAAAAGAGGCTGCGCTGGCTTGCGGCCAGTTTTATGTCAATCAGCGTTGGCTCGGTGGGACATTGACCAACCTCACCACTATTCGCAAGAGCATTGGGCGACTGAGATACATCGAGGAAATTGAGCAATCGCCCGAATACAAAAAAATGGGCAAACAGGAACTGGCCGCTCTTAATCGTGAGGCGGCAAAGCTCCGGCGCAATCTCGATGGCATACTCGAGATGTCGCAATTGCCAGACGCCCTCGTCGTTATAGATACGATCCGCGAACAAAACGCCGTGGCCGAAGCGCGCCGCCTCGGGATTCCTGTGGTTGCCATCGTGGACACTAACGCGGATCCGGACGTCATCGATTATCCGATTGCGGGTAACGATGACGCGATTCGCGCGATTCGGGTGATTCTGCAGAAGCTCGTGGATGCTATTGTCTCGGCAAGCAACGAAGCGCGTATCCGCGAGCAAGTCGAGATGGCTGGCGTTTCAGCGTAGCCAGCCGACAGCCAATGGTTGACAGTCACGGGATGCAGGATGCTTTTTTTAACGCTCTAATTATTTGATGAAGACAACAGCTGAGATCTTTCCCCAATTAGTTAAGCAGCTTCGCGAAAAAACCAACGCAGGCTTTATGGATTGCAAGCGGGCTCTGGTAGAGAGCGGCGGCGATCTGGGAAAAGCGGAGGCGATTTTGCGAACCAAAGGAATTGCCAGCGCGGGCAAGAAAGCTTCGCGTGCAACGAAAGAAGGTGTGGTGGCTTCCTATATTCACCTGCAAGGAAAGGTTGGCGTGCTCGTGGAAGTGAACTGCGAGACAGACTTCGTGGCGAGAAACGAGAATTTTCGCGAGTTCGTGAAGGACATTACCCTGCATATTGCCGCTGCGCACCCGCTTTACGTAAGCCGCGCGGACGCGCCAGGCAACCTCATCGAAGCTGAGCGCGAAATTTACAAGGCCCAGGTAAAGGGCAAGCCGGAGAATGTTGCCGACAAAATTGTCGAGGGAAAACTCGAGAAGTTCTACAGTACCGTTTGCTTGCTCGAACAAGGTTTTATCAAGAATCCTGATATGACCATCAAGGATTTACTCAGTACGAAAATTTCCGAGCTGGGCGAGAACATCGTCATCCGCCGTTTTGTCCGCTATCTCGTGGGCGAGCCACTATCCAGCGACGCATAACGTAGCGCAGGCATTCTGCCTGCGAGGCGACTAGGCGTCCCGCCTGGTCGTTTCAATTCGTACCAATGAAATCCGTTTCATCCGCGTAATCTATGGCTAAGTTGCCATGAAATGGGACTGAGCGAATACAAGCGGAAACGCGACTTCAAGAAGACGGCTGAGCCTGCAGGGCGCAAGCCGCTGCCCGAAAAAATTAAAGGCGCGTCGCGCTTCGTTATTCAAAAACACGCCGCGCGCCGTTTGCATTACGATTTCCGTCTGGAGATGGAGGGCGTGTTGAAATCATGGGCGTTGCCCAAAGGACTCCCTTGGAAACGAGGTGAAAAGCATCTTGCGGTGGAGGTAGAAGATCATCCGATCGAATACGAAGATTTCGAGGGAATTATCCCGGAGGGCCAATATGGCGGCGGCACGGTGATGGTGTGGGATTGGGGAAATTACCGTGTTTACGGCGAACAACCGGTGGAATCGCTTAAGGAAGGCAAGCTCCATCTAGTTCTCGACGGCGACAAAGCAAAAGGCGAATGGACACTTGTACGAATTCGCGGTCGTGATGATGAGAAAAATCAGTGGCTGATTCTGAAAACAGGGGATGATGCGAAGCCGATATCAAAAAAAGCAGACGACCGTTCGGTCAAGACCGGACGCACCATGAACCAAATCGGAGAAGCTCGTGATGCCGAGTGGGAATCCGGTCGCGAAGCGGACGATAGTCCCACGTCACAATTCAAATCGCGCATCCGCGCCGCCATAAAAAAAAACGAAAAAAATGACGTTGTAGGGCCGGTGCATCGCCGGCCGGCAGCAAAACAGGGCAACTCGCCTCAATCGGGTCGCCCGACAATCGCATCCCTAGCAGATCTGCCGTCGGCAAAAGCTCGTTTTGTCGAGCCAATGAAAGCGAAGCTCGTCGAGAAACCACCGGCGGCAGGTGATTGGATTTACGAACTCAAATTCGACGGCATCCGCTTAGTCGGAGTCAAGAAGGACGAAAAGGTTTCATTGCTGTCACGAAATCAAAACGAACTGGCTGACCGATTTCCTGAGATCGTCGAAGCGATTAAAACTTTGCCAGCGAGCGAATGTGTGATCGATGGCGAGGTGGTTGCACTCGATGAGAAAGGGAGGTCGTCTTTTCAACTTTTGCAAGCGCGCGAGATGGAAGGGAGAAAGAGTCCCGTTTATTTTTATGCGTTCGATTTGCTCCAGCTCGACGGCAAAAGCCTTCTTTCGCTACCATTGGAAGCGCGCAAGGCAGCTCTGGAAAAGCTCTGCGCCAGCGCGAGCGGTCCCATTCGCTATTCCGGCGCAATTGGCGGGGACGCCAAACGATTGCTCGAAGAGGTGAAGCGGCGCGGACTCGAGGGGATTATCGGCAAACAACGGAACTCTGTTTACGAAACTGGCCGCAGAAGCGGCGTATGGATCAAGCTGAAGTGTGTCAGCGAACAGGAATTCGTAATTGGCGGATACACTCCGCCGCAGGGATCACGCAAATATTTCGGTGCAATCCTTGTTGGTTACTATGAAAACAAAAAGCTTGTTTTTGCTGGCAAGGTCGGCACCGGCTTCGCTGCGAAATTATTGGCGATGTTGTACAAGAAATTTCGGAAAGAAGCACGCGATGATTGCCCGTTTGTCGATCTACCATCAAAGCAAAATGGGCAATGGGTCCAGGATATAACGCCTTCAATGATGCGCAAAATGCATTGGGTAAATCCAGTTTTCGTTTGTGAAATCAAGTTTGCCGAGTGGACGCGAGACAAAAAATTACGTGCGCCGGTTTTCCTCGGGTTGCGCGATGACAAAAAATCTACCGAGGTTGTTCGCGAGAGTTAGGTGACGAGAAGTTCTCGGTATGTCGCCCTGATTTGACTCTGGCGACGGAACGAAAAACTTTGAACAGTTTCTTATAGGGAGGGTTTGGCATTGGTTATGCGAATCGCTCAGGTCGCACCGCTTTATGAAAGTGTTCCGCCGAAATATTACGGCGGGACTGAACGCGTGGTGTCGTATCTCACTGAAGAATTGGTTCATCAAGGGCATGAGGTGACGCTCTTTGCGAGCGGAGATTCTGTGACCAAGGCGAAGCTTGTCGCGGCCTGCCGCCGTTCCCTCCGTCTCAATAGGCATTGTGTGGATCACTTGTCGCATCAAATCTTGATGCTTGAGCACGTGTTTCAGCGAGCTGCCGAATTCGATATTATCCATTTCCACGTCGACTATCTACACTTCCCCCTGAGTCGCCGTCAGCCGATAACGCACGTAACGACATTGCACGGCCGGCTCGACATTCCCGACCTCGGCCCTTTATACGAGGAGTTTCGGGACATGCCGGTGATTTCGATCTCGAATGTGCAGAGAGAGCCTTTACCTTGGGCAAACTGGCAGGGTACGGTTTACCACGGCATCCCGGCTGACATGTATCGGTTCCGTGAGCAGCCAGGAACGTATCTTGCCTTTCTTGGGCGGATTTCGCCTGAAAAACGAGTGGACCGGGCAATCGAAATTGCCAAGCGGGTGCAGATCCCGCTTAAAATTGCCGCGAAGGTGGATCGGGTGGACAGAAGGTATTTTAAGCGAGAGATCGAGCCATTATTGGGCGATCCGTTAGTTGAGCACGTCGGCGAGATCGGCGAGGACGAAAAGGACGAGTTTTTGGGGAACGCGTATGCTTTGCTGTTGCCAATCGACTGGCCGGAACCATTTGGGCTTGTGATAATCGAAGCAATGGCCTGCGGAACGCCGGTGATCGCATACCGCGAGGGCGCGATTCCGGAGGTGATGAAAGAAGGTCACACTGGCTTCATCGTGGAAACACTGGAAGATGCCGTGAGCGCAATCCAGCGAGTGCCTGAACTGAGTCGGAAACGCTGTCGCGAGGTCTTCGAGGAACGCTTCACAGCTACCCGTATGGCCCGAGATTACGTGCGGATTTACGACCAGCTAATCAAGAGGCATGCCGATGCGGAGGCGCACCTGTAATGGCCAGGGAAGTTATCCGCGTCCGAGACGCATTTTACATTCGTTCGTCGTCATCTCGCATCGACGTTCGCACCCGCGTTCTCAAGCAGGGGGACACCTTCGCTGTTTTCGATCGATTCGGGGACATTGATACGTTCGGGACCGGTGAACTCGGCTTGTACTATCAGGACACCCGATTTCTGTCGCGCCTGACGCTGAAGCTCGGAAAAGACCGCCCATTATTACTCAGTTCCACCGTCAGAGAAGACAACGCGGTTCTGGCCGTGGACTCAACGAACCCCGATGTGTGCCGCAACGGCGAGACGGTGACCCCACGGGGAACACTGCACATCTTTCGCTCGAAGATTTTGTGGAAGAGAACGTGTGAAGAGCGACTTCGGATCCATAACTACGGACGCGTCGCGATGGATTTTTCATTCTCGCTCGAATTTGAAGCCGATTTCGCAGACATTTTCGAATTGCGAGGCATGACGCGGGAGCGCCGCGGCCGGCGGATGGAGACAGAGATCGTGCACGATGGGGTGGTACTTGCGTACGAAGGCTTGGATGGACGTCCTCGCCGGACGCGGATCGTTTTCGATCCACCGCCCACTCGGTTAACCGAATCTGCAGCGACCTGTCAGATCCGACTCGAGCCCGGCGAGAACGCCAGTTATCGCTGGGTAATTGCATGCGAAGTAGATTCGGATTCGCGGCCGGAGATCAAGCCTTGTTACGAAAAGGTTGTCCAGGAGGCGGCGAGCCTGTCGGAATCGGCGCATTCCCGAGAACCTTTAATTTTCACATCGAACGAGCAGTTCAACGATTGGCTGAACCGCTCCCTCGCAGATCTTGAGATGATGCGAACGGAGACCCGGTATGGCCCGTATCCTTACGCCGGCGTTCCCTGGTTCAGCACGGAATTTGGACGAGACGGAATTATTACCGCGCTTCAATGCTTGTGGTTTGATCCCAGTTTCGCGCGCGGCGTCCTCGCATACCTGGCGGCTACGCAAGCCGACGCGGAGAATGCCGAGCAGGACGCGCAGCCGGGCAAGATCCTTCACGAAACGCGAGCCGGTGAAATGGCCACTTTGGGCGAAATTCCGTTCAAGCGTTATTACGGCACCATCGACGCAACACCGCTTTTCATCATGCTTGCCGGCGCGTATTACAAGCGCACGGGCGACCGCGCGTTCGTTGAATCTATCTGGCCGAACGTCGATCGCGCGCTCACGTGGATCGATCGCTACGGCGACGTCGATGGTGATGGCTTCGTAGAATATACCCGCAGGTCGAAACTCGGTCTCATTCATCAAGGTTGGAAAGACTCGCACGATGCGATTTTCCACGAGGACGGCACGTCTGCCGAAGGGCCGATCGCGTTGTGCGAGGTGCAGGGCTACGTATACGCGGCCCGGCTGGCAGCGGCCGAATTGGCTAGGCTTTTTGGCGACGATGCACGGGCGCGTGACTTGTCCAAGCAAGCAAGAACCTTGCTCCGACGATTCGAAGAAAGTTTCTGGTGTGATGAACTTTCCACCTACGCGATTGCGCTCGATGGCAGGAAGCAGCCCTGCAGAGTGCGAACGTCGAACGCGGGTCATTGCCTTTTCGCCGGAATCGCATCTGCGGAACACGCCCGTCGTGTCGCGGCGACGCTGACAGATGAAGCGTCCTTCTCCGGCTGGGGAATCCGGACGGTCGCCACGAGCGAGGCGCGTTATAATCCGATGTCGTATCACAACGGATCGGTCTGGCCACACGACAACTCATTAATCGCCGCAGGATTCGCGCGCTACGATCTGAAAGAATCGGCTGCAATCATTCTCGCCGGCCTGCTCGATGCCAGCCTATTCTTTGATCTACATCGTCTCCCCGAACTATTTTGCGGTTTTCCGAGACGCCCCGGTGAAGCGCCGACGCTTTATCCTGTAGCTTGTGCCCCGCAATCCTGGGCATCGGCAGCCCTATTCCTGCTGCTCGAAGCTTGTCTTGGCCTCGGGGTGTCGGCTTCACACCGAAGGCTCACGTTCTCAAGGCCGATCTTACCGCGTTTCCTCAAGCAGGTAACGATCCGCGGATTGAACGTAGCTGATGCGCGTGCCGATCTTTTGCTTACCAGACATGACGAAGGAGACGTCGGCGTCAATGTGCTTCGCCGTGAAGGAGCGCTGGACGTTGTTGTTTTGAAATAGCCTCGTTTGTGAATTGCGCTTGTTCGCATAACGGAGGCAAATATGGTGAAGGGTGAAAGCAAAGGTAATCGTCATGCCGAAAGCTGCGGTGCTCGATCCCCAGGGTAATGCAGTGCGCGATGCCATGCAGCACCTCGGTATGCCAGAAGTCCGCAGCGTTAGAATCGGGAAATACATGGAGATCGATATCGACGGGCAAAACGGAGATCTCCAAACGCGATTGCGCGATCTCTGCCGCGATTTGCTTTCGAATCCGGTGATAGAAGACTACGAATTGCACAAAGCTGATGCGGGAGGCGCGAAGAAACCGCCCAACGCTCAACAGCAAACACTCAACGCCCAACCAAAAAAGCCAAAGACCAGGAAGTCGAAATGAAAGCTTTGCGATATTTTTTCTGCATCGTGTTGCCGCCTCTCGCAGTGCTGTTAACAGGTCGCATCGCCAGTTTTTTTCTCAGCTTGATTTTGACTTTGCTGGGTTGGATTCCAGGCGTGATCCACGCGTGCCTGGTCGTCAACGATTATCACGCCGAGCAACGAGCCGCCACCCACTAAATTAACAATGAAATTCGCCGTAATTCAGTTCCCGGGCTCAAATTGCGATCAGGACTGTGTTGCGGCAATTAATGGGCTCGACGGATTGCAGGCCGAATACATCTGGCACAAGGAGACCTCGTTGGACGATTTCGATGCAATTGTGCTGCCCGGTGGCTTCGCATATGGCGATTACCTTCGTTGCGGCGCCATTGCGCGTTTTTCTCCGATCATGAGAGCTGTTGTTGAAGATGCGCATGCTGGGAAACTTGTCCTTGGGACTTGTAATGGGTTCCAGGTTTTATGCGAAGCCGGTCTATTACCCGGCGCGCTTGTTCGCAATCGCTCCCTGCGTTTCGTCTGCGACATGACTATCACTCGCGTGGAAGTCGACGATTCACCATTCATGTGCGGCTGCCCAAAGGGAACGCTGCTCCGACTGCCGGTAGCGCACGGCGAAGGTTGCTTCTTTGCGGACGCACCGACGTTGCGTCAGCTGAACGCAAATCATCAGGTGATTTTGCGCTACGCGGATCGTCGCGGCCGCATCGTCCCGGAGGCAAATCCGAATGGTTCGATTGAAAACATCGCTGGTATTTGCAATCGCGAGCGAAACGTGTTCGGACTCATGCCGCATCCTGATCGCGCGTCGGACGCGCGGCTTGGCAGCATGGATGGTGCGAAGATTTTCCGATCAATGGTGCAAACGATTAGCGCGAATCGCACGACCGACAAATCGGAGCGCGTGAAGCAAGTCGCGTGAGTCTATTCGTCACCGGGACGGACACGGGCGTCGGCAAGACCTATACCGCCGCCAGGCTTTTGCACTTGTTGCGGGCATCGGGCGCGTCTTGTGCAGGAATGAAACCGATCTGTTGCGGAGATCGTCGGGATGCTGAGTTGTTGCTGGCCGCCGGCAGTGATGGCCTGACAATCGACGACGTTAATCCAATTTGGCTCAAAACGCCCGCAGCGCCTATTGTGGGCAGCTTGATGGAGAAAGTGGATATTGATATCAATCATATCCTCGCTGCTTTTCATTCTCTTCAGAGCCGGGTGGAACATGTCATCGTGGAGGGGACGGGTGGTTGGATGGTGCCGATTCAACGCAATTATTTCGTCAGCGATCTGGCAGCTGTGATGAAGCTGCCTGTCTTGGCGGTCGTATATAATCGACTGGGTTGCCTTAATCATGCCGTGCTCACTGTGCAAAGCATCCAGTGGCACCGCTTGCGCTGTGCAGGGCTGGTATTGAACAACGCACAAGGAAATGACGACATAGCCGCGCTGACCAATGCCGACATTCTTAAGGAAATTCTAGATATTCCGTTGCTTCGCGGACTAGGAGAAAGCCTTACCGAATTGCCCGCTGACTGGCGACTTATGCTTAACTCGACGATCGCAGTGTAGCGTGTCGCGGCGATACAGGTGTGTAAAAAAAACGAACACCATTAACGGTCCATTTTCTGGATCTCACTGGGAAACAAGAGATGGCATCGGTGTTGCTCCTTTTTCCCACAAAAAAGCCCTTATTTTTATGCTTTTACAAAAAACCTTACACATGAGCCAGCCCGTGGAGGAGTGCAAGGCCCGGTTGGCCAGCATTCAGTCATATCGAAGGCAATTCCTGATGGTCACACGAGCCACTGTGACTTCGTCCAAGACGGTCGATTTCTGCTTCCGAGGCCCGCTGGGCTTTGAAGCCCACACAGTCTTGCTGTCGGTCGACAGCGAATCGTCCGATGAGTACGCGTTCGAGTCCGTCGGCGGAAATATTGCGCTGATGGGCATCGTTGATTTTGCTGAGATTCGGCCAAACTGCACCGAAGTGACCCTAGCAGTTCACTACGACATCAAGAATAAGCTATTTGCCTGGCTGGATCGGCGTCTGCATTTCGTGGACAGGTTTGTCACCGCCGAGCTGCGCAGTATTCGTGCGCACTTCGAGGGTATCGCTGCCAGTTATCTGGAGCACGGCAACCTTTTGCCGATATTCCAAACAGCGACCGCCTGACAAACGAAGAATCCGTGCGAAGCGCCATTTACGCCGAGCTGCGTGCGCCCCTCGACTAGCACACTCGCACTGCGTGTTTCCTATCGAGGCGAAGTGTCTGACCTGGCTTAAGAGTAATTGTGGCTTTTGGGTCGCGAATCTTCGCTCCGTCGATCTCCACGCTGCCCTGTTTAATCAGCCGCGAGATTTCGCTATGCGATTTTTCCAGATTGAATACTTCGCGATAAACGTGCGAAACGAGCGCGACGGCTGCAAGTCCGCTTTCTGAAATCGCAGGAAACGGAGGGAGGTCGGCGTGCTCCAAATCGCGTTTGCTAAACCGCGTGTTCCACTCATCGAGTGTTTTTTTAGCCCCAGCAGGCGAGTGATACGCCCGAACGATCTCGAATGCGAGTCGCTTCTTGGCTTCAAGCGGATGCATGTCCACCGGTGGAGTGCGGCCCACAAGCAGCTCATAATAGCGCACCATCAGATCATCCGAGATGCTCATCAGTTTTCCGAACATCTCAGAGGCCGGTTCTTCGATTGCCACAAAGTTGCCGAGGCTTTTGCTCATTTTTTTAGCGCCATCCAACCCCTCGAGAATCGGGAGGAGAAAAACGACCTGTTGTGGCAACTCTTCTTCCTTTTGGAAATCGCGCCCGATTAGGATGTTGAAGAGTTGGTCTGTTCCTCCGAGTTCAACATCGGCCTTTACCATGACTGAATCCCAGCCCTGCATGATTGGATATTGAATTTCATGGGCGCGAATCGATTGCTGGTTATCGATCCGCGTCTTAAAATCTTCGCGTTGCAACATTTGCTGTAATGTCACGCGGCTGTTGAGTCGAATGACGTCTTCGAACGACATGCGTCGAAACCAATCGCCGTTGCAGACGATTTCTGTCCGTGTCGAATCGAGAATCTTAAAGGCCTGCTCGCGGTAAGTCGCCGCGTTGGCCTGTACTTCATCGTGCGTCAATTGAGGCCGTGTGACAGAGCGACCACTTGGGTCGCCGATCATTCCTGTGAAGTCGCCGATGATGAGAATTGCCTGATGTCCCAGGTCTTGAAACTGCCGCAGTTTTCGCAGGACAATCGTGTGCCCGAGATGAATATCGGACGTGGTGGGATCGACGCCCAGTTTCACCCGCAGCGGACGGCCGAGCGCGAGTTTTTCACGCAATTCCTGCTCGTTAATGATTTGCGCAGCGCCTTGCTTTAATAAGGCAAGAGCTTCATCCGGTTGCATGATCAACAATAGCGCGCCCGTCCCGCGCGCTACTTGTTTTTGTTCAGCAACTCGCGCACCTGGTCGATCGTGAGCGGCGCGTTTTGCTGGTTAAGCGACTTTTGGCTTTTACCCTGATCCAAAAACGGTCGGTTTCCCGCATAGGCGTGGCTGGCGGCCCTTTTATCGGATTGCGAGGCATCGCGCGGGCCCGGGGCCGATTGGGTTGGATAAGTAACGCGAGAATTTCCGGTTGTTTGCTGCGATGAATTCTCGGGTGCGCTGCGACTGCCGTGGAAAGGCCGGGAATTGAATTGCTGCGTCGAGAGTTCACGTGTTCCCGAAAACGCTTTCGACTTGGATTTTTTCTCGACGTAAAACGTACCGACGTTTGCCTTTTTATTTATCGATGTGCCATCAGCGATAAATTTTTTCTTTTGCTCGCTGCTTTGCAGGGTCGTGTCCGGCTTAAGCAGGCGGTCGACCAACTTGCGCTCCTGGTCCTGGGCGCGGAGGCAAGAAAAACTAGCCAGGAGTGATATTGAGATCGCCAGGAATTTCCCCACGCAGCCAAGGCTGCCGAAATTAGGATGTGTTTGTAAAGCAAATTTGCCTAAGAATTAGTAACCAAGGCCCCAGGAAATAGCCAGGGTCGCTCCTCCCGTCGCAAGGGGGGTGGGGGAGAATTTATCGATGGCCTCTGCTTGCGGCGGCTTGGCCCCTCACCTCAGTCCTGCCAACTTCGACCAAGGAAAGAGGCGGAAAATTCATGCGCGATTGAGTTTGTTCCCCGTGCGAGCTGGCACCTCGCTTTTTATTGTCTTTCAGCCCCGGCTTCGAAATACTGGGCGCATGTCTGATCATGTTTACAAAAAGATCGAGGTCGTCGGTTCCTCTCCGAATGGATTTGAAGACGCAATAAAAAATGCGCTGGCACGCGCTGAGAAAACCGTCCGCAACATGCGATGGTTCGAGGTGATCGAGACCCGCGGAGACGTTGAGGACGGCAAAGTCGCCCATTGGCAGGTAACGCTGAAAATCGGGTTCACCCTGGAGGACTGATCTTGTACCAGACTTCGCCGCGGCGAACGCCCGTACAATCTCAGTCTTCTTCCTGCGCCGCCTGATACAGCTTCGCGGCGCCGTAAATCAGCACCGCAGGTTTTAGTGCCACAACGAGCAAACGAAAGACACCGCCCAGAATTCGACCCAAGGGCAGCCGATTCAAGATGTAACCCGCTACAAACGCGCACAAAAGTGACTGTGCTGGCTTTTCGCGAACGTAATCCTCAGTCTCACCGAGCGCGGCCTCAACCTGTTCCTTTACCCAAAGCAGCCCGCGTTCCGGAAATTCAGCAGCAACTTCAGCAGATGAACGGTCCATTTCGTTTAATGATTCGGATTCTGATGCTGCTCTGCGCGCATCGAGTTGTCAACGTAACGCCAGCCAAATCGAGCTTGCGCCTGTGCCAGGCGGGAAATCAGGCAGCGGAGGGGCTCGATGAAAAGTGCCGGCCCGCCGCGCTGCCTTGAGCCCGTAGCGGGCCATGACTTCCAGCGCATGCTCACGCAGTTTGGAGCAATTAGTCGAGACCAGAACATGGCTATTTCGTTCTGTCAGTTCGAGGGAATCAACGAGTAGTTTTTCGAAGTCGTTCTCAACGTGAAAGGTTTTTCCTCCGGGCGAACGCGAAAAAGTTGGCGGATCGAGGATGATGACATCGAATTTCTCGCCCTTGCGCGCCAGCCGCGGTAATACCGCCGCCACATCGTCGACGATGAAGCGATGGCCAGCTGTGGAAAGGCTATTCAACGCAAAATTCTCGTATCCGCGCGTCAGAGATTTCTTGGAAAGATCGATGTTGAGAGTGGTTGCGCCGACGCAGGCGGCGCTTACAGAAAATGAGCAGGTATAGGCAAAACAGTTCAAAAGGCGCTTCGGGGCGAGCTGACGAACAAAGCTGCGATTTTCCCTCTGGTCCGGAAACAAGCCCACAGAAAAGCCGGCCGCGAAATCGATCCCAAATTTCAAACGTCGCTCGGTTGCAATCGTCTGTGGATTTTCAGCCGGCTTACCACACATGAGCCGGGGCGGGTCGCGTTGTTCACTCTTTCGAGGAACGAATCGGGCGAAAATGCGCTCAACCTTAAAAGGGACATTGTTTGCCCACTCCTTTAATTCCTGAATGAGACGTTCGCGAACGAGGACTCGCTTGAACGAGATGAGGACATCGTGTCCGAAGCGTTCTACCCAACCATCGTCCATCGTGCAGAGCCGGTGTGCGTCCGTTCCTTCGGCTTGGAAGTCGCGAAACAAGCTTGCATCAATCCAGCCAGAACTCATTTTTCGTCGCGCGTATCTACGGAGATACTTTCGATTCGGCACGACCTAACGGATCGGTTGCCGCTGAAGCGAGGTGTCGCTAAACTCGGTCTCCGAATGCAGCAAGTTACCGTTCGCGTTCCGGCGAGCACCTCAAATCTCGGTCCCGGCTTTGATTGCCTTGGTGTCGCCCTCCGTATCTATAACGACGTAACAGTCACCAAGGACCGATTACCCAAACAACCCCATCCGCAAATTGTCTCACACTCAGCCAGGCGGTTTTTTAAACTGGCGCGGCGCCGCGCATTTCCATTTTCCATTTCAATCAGGGAAAAAATTCCGCAGTCACGCGGCTTGGGCAGTAGTGCGACCATTCGCCTCGGTATTTTGCATGCGCTCAACCAGCTGAGTGGCGAGCCACTCGACCAACTGACGATTTTCCAATTGTGCGCGGACTTGGAAGGGCATCCTGATAACGCTGCCCCGGCGACCTTCGGCGGTTTTACCGTGGTGGGGACGCCGCGCTCCGGCGTTCGATCGGCGCAGCGCCGGGACCTTACGATTCAACGATTCGACGTCTCGCCTCGGCTGTTCTTTGTCCTGCTGATTCCGGACTTCGAGGTCAAAACGGCGCTCGCAAGACAGATCCTGCCTTCCAAAATTCCGTATTCCGCCGCGGTTGAGAATTGCGCAAATGCGTGCACGATTGCCGCTGCATTCGCCTCACGAGATTACGAAAGACTGCGCGGCGCTTTTGCGGACCGTTTGCATCAGCCGTTTCGCACAAAATTAATACCATTTCTTCCTCGTGTTCTCGCTGCGGCCGAAAGAGTCGGCGCGCTCGGCGGCTTTCTCAGCGGCAGTGGCTCCGGGATCTGTGCTGTCACGTCGCAACATCCAAATCGAGTTGCTGCGGCTATGAAGCGCGCGGCCCAGTCGGCGTTATCGCGTACAATCGTCACGCGCGCCAATAACCGAGGCGTGCATGTTATCGGATCAAAAAATACTGATTACTGATCAGCGTTTACCATGGGCCGGCGGCTTGAAAACCTCGAACAGTTCGGAATTGACGTTGTGCTCGAACGTCGTCATGGCGTTCGTGCTTCGGTTTTGCGGGGAATCCTCTACGGGCTCTCTTTCGCTTACGATCGGCTCGTGCAACTTCGTCTTTATTTTTATCGCAAACGAATTTTTCGCGAACGCGCGCTCGGCGTTCTGGTGATCAGCGTTGGCAACCTGACTGTTGGAGGCACAGGCAAGACACCAATTGTGGAAAAGATTGCTCGTGCGCTGCAAACAGGTGGGCGCCGGGTGGCGATTTTAAGTCGCGGCTACAAAAGTATGCCGCGCAGGCGAAGCTTACTAAGCCGACTCTACGACAGAAATCCTGAGCCTCCACGAATTGTCTCCGACGGAACATCGCTTTTGCTGGATTCGCGTACCGCAGGTGATGAGCCGTACATGCTGGCCCATAACTTGAAGAACGTGATCGTCCTGGTGGATAAGGACCGGGTCAAGAGTGGCCTGCTTGCCATCGACAAATGGAAAATCGATACGCTTCTGCTCGACGACGGTTTGCAATATCTCCATCTCAAGCATCGACTGGACATCGTGCTGGTGGACCGCCAGGCGCCGTTCGGCAATGAATTCCTCCTTCCCCGCGGCACGCTGCGCGAGGCTCCGCGAAATCTGAGACGGGCCAGTTACATCTTTATCACTAAAAGTACAGGTCAACCGAATGACGCGTTGATCAAACGGATTCGCCGCTACAATCGCACAGCCGAGATCATCGAATGCGCGCATAAACCGCTCTATCTCCAGAATGTTTTCACCGGCGAAAAGGCGCCGCTGGAACGTTTGCGTGACGCTTTTATCGGCTCGATCAGCGCGATTGCTGCGCCGGAAAGCTTCGAAGGCGCATTAGAAAAGCTCGGTGCGCGCGTCGATCTGGCCACGCGTTACATCGATCATCACTATTATTCCGAAGCAGAGCTAATCAGTTTTATCAAACGCTGTATCCGGCGCGATCTGGAGATGATCGTGACAACAGAAAAAGATTCGGTGCGCATGCCGCGTTTGCCGGAAGCGGAAGTGAAAGTGCCTATTTATTTTTTGCGGGTGGAAATTGAGATTCTGAGCGGCCACGAAAGCTGGGAACACTGCGTGGCTCGCATTTGCAAACCACAGCCTTTGCTACCGCCTGAGCGGTTCTTTGCCTAACTATTTGTCATTCTGCGCAAAGTCGTGGAACGGAACGACTGGGACGAGGGACATAGAAGTTGCGCCGCGAGGGTAGCGGCGAGAGAGTCGGAAAACAAACGAATCAATCTCTCAAAGTAATGCCGCAAAAAGCCGAGCTAGTCGTCGAGGACCGTAAGATTCAGGTATCGAATCTCGACAAGGTGCTTTATCCCAAAGTCGGATTCGCGAAAGGGCAGGTGATCGACTACTTCATCCGCATCGCGCCGGTTCTCTTGCCGCATTTAAGGGATCGTCCGCTTACCATGAAGCGGTATCCCGACGGTGTGGACGGCGAATTTTTCTACGAAAAGAATTGTCCATCGCACCGGCCCAAGTGGGTGCAGACGGCGAAGGTCTGGAGCGAAGGCAACCAGCGGACAATGCATTATTGCCTTGCCAATGATTTGCCGACGCTCGTATGGGCGGCAAATCTCGCGGACCTCGAGCTGCACACGTCGCTTTCACGTAAAGGCAATCTCGATTGTCCAACCATGATGGTGTTCGATCTCGATCCCGGCGCGCCAGCCGACATTGTCCAGTGTTGTCAGGTCGGTCTGTGGCTTAGTGATTTGTTAGGCAAAATGAAACTGAAATCGTTCGCAAAAACCAGTGGCTCAAAAGGCCTGCAGGTTTACGTCCCGTTAAATACCTCAGTGACCTATGATCGAACGAAGGATGTGTCGCGCTCTCTCGCGCAATACTTGGAATGTGAGCATCCCAATCTCGTGACCTCCAACATGTCCAAGGCGGTGCGCAAAGGCAAAGTCTTCGTTGATTGGAGCCAGAACGACGAACATAAGACCACCATTTGTGTTTATTCGCTCCGCGCCAGGGATGAACCAACCGTTTCCACCCCGGTGACATGGAACGAGGTTGAAAGCTGTTTGAAAAAGAAAAAAGCGGAGCTTCTGAAATTTCGCTTCGACCAAGTTTTGGCCCGCGTCGAGAAACTCGGCGATCTCTTCGAGCCAGTCGAGAAACTGAAACAAAAACTGCCCAAAAAGCTGAATATTTAAAATTTACACGGAGAACAATATTGAGCGTGAACAACTACATTTGGTTCGATGCGATTGGGTGGGCGGGAGCAGGTTTTCTCCTGGTGGCTTACGCGATGATTTCCGCTAAAAAATTGGATGCGGATTCAACCGCCTACCAACTCCTAAATATCATCGGCAGCCTTTTCCTGGTCGCTAACACGATCTTTTACCGGGCGTATCCTTCGTCCTTTGTGAACGTGATTTGGGCTGGGATAGCTGTCCTTTCCATCGCCACTAGAAAGCGAGTCTCGTCTGGCTAAGTTGGAAATCTTTGCACATGCGCAGAGCGAATCTGAAAGACATTCCGGAACGGGAACGAAAATCGCCGAAGGGAAAGTTTGGGCGGTCCATGAAACATGTTTCCATGGCGCTCGGGCGCGAGCCGGAGTCGCTCGATCTATCGAAGCGGCATCCATTTGATCTCACGCTGGTTCGGATCCAAAAAGGAAAGTTTCTTTGTCCTTATCACGCGCATGCGGCTGAATCGGAGCTTTACCTCGTCGTTTCCGGTCGCGGCATGGTCCGCGACAAGGACGACGTAACCGAGGTTGGGCCGGGTGATGCATTTTTCTTTCAACCGGGTGAGGCCCATCAGCTTTGGAATGAGAGTGACGAGGACTTTGTCTATTACGTCATCGCGGATAATCCCCGCAGCGGCGGCACAACCGGCGATTCCTGTTATTACCCCGACAGCAAAAAATGGGCGGTGACAAGAGATGCTCGGGACGAAGTTGTCGTGAAAGGGACGGAGACTGACTATTTCGACGGCGAAGAATGAACATGATCTTGTAGCGCGTCTGTGTCAGACGCCGGCTCATGGGTCGGCGGTCACAGACCGGGGCTACAGTTTTCTGTATGCGCAAGGTAAATCTAAACGAAATCAAGGAAGAGACGTGGCAGTCGCCAGGCGGAAAATATGCCGTCTCATTCAAGGGAATTTCAGAAGCACTAGGGCGCAAGCGCGACTCCCTCGATTTGTCCAAGCGTCATCCGTTCGATCTGGAATGGAATCGAGTGCCTCCCGGCAAATTCAACTTTCCTTATCACGCACATTCAGCTCAATGGGAGTTTTATCTGATTGTTTCAGGAACCGGAAGCGTTCGGCACAAGGCTGGAACTACGGAAGTTGTGCCTGGAGACGCGTTCGTCTTTGGCCCTGATGAACCGCACCAAATCCGCAACTCCGGGGAAGAAGATCTGGTCTTCTACCTGATTGCCGACAATCCAATCGGCGAATCGCTCTACTACCCCGACAGCGAGAAATGGAAGGTGAACAAGTCATCAGCGGCAGATCGTGTTTTCGTGAAAGCCATAGACACGCATTATCTTGACGGCGAAGAATAGGCGAACGCAAGCGGCACGCCTGCCACTATAGTTCGCGTGCGACTAACCCGGGCGCTGGGTTAAGTTCAGACTATGGATGCCAAGAAATCACAGCAGGAATTTCCGTACAAGACTTATCTCAATGTTCTGCACGGATCGCTTGAATTGATCGACGTGCAGAAGTTGGCCGACGCCTGTACCGACAAATGGTACAACCAGACGCTTTGCAAAGTGAACGATTCAGTCGTCAGGCTGGCGGTGATCCAGGGTGAGTATCATTGGCACGAGCACAAAGAGATCGATGAATTCTTTTTTGTTCTCGACGGGCGTTTTCTCATCGATCTAGAGGATCGGGTTGTCGACCTTGCGCCAAGGCAGGGCTTCGTTGTGCCCAAGGGTATTCGCCACCGCACGCGGGCGCCCGAACGCACCGTGATCTTAATGGTGGAACGCGCGGACATTGTTCCGACGGGCGACTAACCTTTCAGTGATGCAGGCGACGCGCCCGTCACCACAGGGAAAGGCAGTGAAAATCATCTCGGGTGGACAAACAGGCGTAGATCGCGCCGCTCTGGATGTTGCGTTAAGACACGGAATTGAGTCCGGTGGTTGGTGTCCAACTGGACGTCTCGATGAATTGGGCAGAATTCCAGATCGTTATCCACTTAAAGAATTGGAAAGCGGCGGTTTTACCGAGAGAACACTGCAGAACGTCAAAGATTCCGATGGCACCGTTATCATTTACCTCGGCAAACTGAGCGGAGGAACCGAGCAAACGGTCAAATTCTGCGTTGAGCAGCAACGGCCGCGCGAGTTGATTGACGCCTTCAATGTTTCCATTGAAAATGCTGCGCAGTTGATCGTCGATTTTGTCCGCAAGAACCAGATCGGCATTCTTAATGTGGCCGGCCCGCGCCAAAGCGAATGGGCAGAAGGCTACGATTACGCGTTTCGCGCACTGGAAATCTTTCTGAACTCGATTTCGAGCACGAGCACGATTAAGAGTAAGAGGCAAATTTACTCGTAGCGCAGCGCTTTAACCGGATCGAGACGAGCGGCGAAGTACGCGGGGATGAGCGCAGCAAGCGAGCAAATGAAAAATGCGCTGATACAAATGATCGCGACATCCCGGGGGATGACTTCAGCGGGAATCGACGAAAATTGATAGACTTCGCGCGGGAAAATTTCGATGTGCAAGGTCGATGCCAGCCAGTGACTGAACTCATTGCGGTAACGGATCAACGTCATTCCAAGGCCTAATCCTGTCAGAGTTCCAAAGAGCCCAACAATGGTTCCCTGACCAAGAAACACCCAGATGATTTGGGCAATGTTTGCCCCGAGCGCTTTCACAATTCCGATCTCCCGCCGCTTTTGTACGGTTACTGTGATCAGCGTGCTCATGATTCCGAAGGCCGCAACGACCACGATAAAAAACAACAGGAAAAACATCACGGTGCGCTCGAGCCGCACTGCTTCGAAAAACTGGCTATTCATGTCGATCCAGGTCTGCGCGTATTGCGGTGGCTCGAGAAATTGTTCGATTGCCTGCTTCACACGCTCGGCGCCGTAGGGATTGTCCGTCCTGACGGTAATCCCGTGCAACGCGTCTCCCAGTCCATATAGCTCCTGTCCCACGTAAACCGGCACCAGTAGAAACTCGGAATCGTGCAGATAATGACCGGTCTCAAAAATCCCGGTAATCGTTAGTTCTTTCGGCAGAATCACGTCGCGCAATTGATCGATCGCCTTCTTCTCTTCGTCTCCCTTGGCATTCTCCAACTTTTTAATTCCATCAAGAATCTGTCCAAGATTACCCGGCGAATAAACAGTGATCTTGTCACCCACGCTTGCTTGCAGTTTTCGCGCAAGCTCAATCCCGAGCACGGTCGATTCCCCTTCCAGGTCGAGCTTCCCGTATTTGATGAATTTTGTCAGCGGAATGACCTTCTCTTCCTCCACGGGATCGACGCCGCGAATCAGCGGCGCGACTCGTTTGTTTTGAAATTCGACGATCACCGGGCCCTGGATGTAGGGAGCGGTCGCAACCACGCCCGGTGTATTGTCGATTTTTGTTTTAAGCGTTCGCCAGTCGCGCAAGACATCCTCCGTATTCACCAGAATGTGCGCGTCGAAATCGATCACTTTCTGACGCAGTTCCCGATCGAACCCGGTCATAACAGAAATGACGAGAATGAGCACCGTCACGCCGAGCATCACGCCCAGCACCGAGATGAGTGTGATAATCGAGAGGAACGTGCGCTTTGGTTTCAAGTACCGCAGCGCCAGGAAAAGACTAAACGGAAGGTTCAATTCAGGATTAGCGTGGCGGCAAACGCTGTCTAATTCAACCGTACGCCCTATTGGGAAAGCGAATATGCTTTCAATTCTTCCAATGTGACGAATTCGAGCGCGGAGGCGTGCGTTGCTTCAAGATCAACCGGAGCCGCGCGGTTGTGATCTAGCGCGCTTTTCCAGCGGGTAACGCAAACGCACCATTTATCGCCCGGCTTCAGTCCGGGAAAGCCCCATTCCGGACGCGGAGTGACAAGGTCATTTCCATCGAGCACGGAGAAATCAAGAAATTCCCGGGTCACTTTCACGCAGACCGTGTGAAGCCCTGTATCTTCAGGTCCGGTGCGGCAAAATCCATCGCGATAGAATCCGGTCATCGGATCGCGGCAACAACATTTCAGTTCGGTTCCCAAAACATTCGTTGGCATAGAAACGCGTTACTATTAGCGAGGACTTTAGCGGGCCAGCGCTATAACGACAAATCAGATCCGGTATGTGCAAAAAAATGCGGAACGCCTTTCTATGGGATCACTGCACGGATTAGCTTGACTTGGTAGCGCTCGGGAGCTTACAAAAGGAAGTCGTTAACTTCGAAAGGAGGCCCTTATGCGAATCGTTAGTTTAATTCTTTCCGTTCTATTTCTCACAGCGCGTCTGGGAATTTCAGCCGAATCGGCTGCGCCCGACTGGTCGCTGAATGCGAGTATCATTGAGGCATGTAGTTGCCCGATGTTTTGTCAATGTTACTTCAATGAGCACCCGGCGGCGCATAGCGGGCACGCCGGCCATTCGCACGGCGAAGGCGGCGAGCATTTCTGCAAGTTTAACAACGC
>JBKPLD010000049.1:0-7830 GCA_046731415.1 Verrucomicrobiota bacterium | reverse complement strand
GCTGACGGAATCTCCGCATACAGCCGCGCATGGTTGCTGCCGATATGACCAACCCCAACAACTCCGATGCGCAGGTTATTTATCACGGCTCGCAGTCAACGCCGAAAACATTCGGGGTCAACGCGGAAAGCTATCGGGCTTACACCAATAACGGGTGCCGTAGGGTCATCGGTCATAGTTTGCGAGGTACCATTCATAAGTTTGGATGATGCCCTCCCGCAACGAGATCGACGGTTTCCAGCCAAGAGCTTTGAGCCTGGTGACATCCAAAAGTTTTCGCGGGGTGCCATCTGGTTTCGTTTTGTCCCAGGTAAGTTCGCCGTCGAAACCGACCACGTCGCAGATTAGCTCAGCCAGTTCGCGGATCGAGATGTCCTCGCCACATCCGACATTGATGATTTCGGGGGAGTCGTATTTATCCAGAAGCAACACACACGCTGATGCAAGATCGTCCACGTGCAAAAATTCGCGACGCGGCTTCCCGGAACCCCACACGATCAGCTCTCGAGCTTTGCGCTTTTTAGCTTCGTGTGTTTTGCGCAACAGCGCAGGCAGGACGTGTGACGTTTCCAAATCGAAATTATCATCGGGACCATAAAGATTGGTCGGCATCACCGAGATAAAATTTGCGCCGTACTCACGAGCATACGCCTGGCAAAGCTTGATTCCGGCAATCTTCGCAATCGCGTAAGCTTCGTTGGTCGGCTCCAGCGGTCCGCTTAATAATGCTGTTTCGGGAATCGGCTGCGGCGCAAGCTTCGGATAAATACACGAACTGCCAAGAAAGAGAAGTTTGCGTACGCCGGTTTCGTACGCCGCTTGAATGACGCTGTTTTGTATCCGCAAATTTTCAAGCAGAAACTCGACCGGAAAATCGTTGTTTGCCTTGATGCCGCCGACTTTTGCTGCAGCGAGGACCACCACTGCCGGTTTTTCCTCGGCAAAGAATTTACCGATCGCAGATTCATCCCTGAGATCGAGCTTCGATCTGTCACGGACCAGCAATTTTGCAAAGCCTTCGGCCTCGAGCCGGCGAATCAGCGCACATCCGAGCATGCCGCGATGACCGGCGACGAAAATCTTGGCGGACTTATCCATTAGGAGCTACCTGGCAGCAGTAGCATTTTCTTTTTTTTGGTTCATTACGCAATCCCGGCCTTTGGTTCGCCCTATTCAGGCCGGGATCAAGCGATCCCGGCTACAACGGCACGGATCCGTTGCTTTACTCTTGTTTGATCGCAAGCACGGACTTTGAATCCGTGGATGCCGCACACATCGATTGCTTTGTTAGCGCGAATTCTAGCTTGTAGCGCAACCGCTCCGGTTGCTTCGATGTGTTTGGCAGGCCACGCGCCTGCCCTACAAAAATCGCAGGCAGATGCTCCCGTCGACCAATTAATCCCGTGGTTACTCGATGAAAATCAACAGTTGCGCGGGATTCCGTTCGCCGAAGTGATTTTTGACGCGACGGGCAAGCGCGTTTTGCCGGTAAATCCAAAGGATGAAGTCGATCAGCGGGTGATTAAACAAATCAGCGGTGCGTGTGATGACATAATAAAGCAAGTCAATAGGCCTGACAGCACAATCCAAAACGTCCCCCGTATCAACGAAGTGAGTAGTCACTTCGAAAAGAACCTGCGCCAACAATTGAACGCCGGGTCGAGACTTAAATGCGACTTCCCCCGTACGGCGGAAGGTCGGATGCAATATGCCGGTTATCCCGACCTGCGCATTGTTGATGTGGCCAGCAAACGAGTATTCTATCTCGATCCAAAGCTTTATGTTGCCGGGAGTCGTGAGAGCAGTTTCCGCGCTTTTTATTTCGAACCAAAAGTGGCCACAAACAAGGTTCGGGACGACGCCGTGCATTTGGTTGTTGGATTCGAACATGAACCACGGGAAAAGAACGGCGCCTGGAAATTCACGCGCTGGGACCTGGTCGATCTCGCACGATTCAAAGTGAAACTGAAAGCTGAATTTCAGGGAAGCAACCGCGACATGTACCGACCGGAGGGAATTGTGGCATCAGGCAGGGGCGATTGAGCACAATCGCCTGATCCGGGGTCCATCACTCGTGTGGCAGGGAACTCTGGTGAAGCCTACCTGCTTCGATTACGATTAGGAGCATGGGCAAGAGTGAAGGTTGCTCAACGCCGCAGGGGAAGTAATGGTATTACTTCGATGATCGCCAAAACGAACGAGACTCTTCAGTTTGATGCTATTGACGATGTGGTAAGCGACATCGCCAAGGGCCGCATTGTCATTGTGACGGACGATGCCGATCGCGAAAACGAAGGCGACCTGGTGATGGCGGCCGAAAAAGTTACACCGGAAGCGATTAACTTCATGGCTACGCACGGGCGCGGCTTGATTTGCGCGCCTATTTCAAACGACCGCGCTGAGCAGCTTGGCTTGCAACGCATGGTGGCGCAGAACCGGGAGAAGCATAAGACAGATTTTACGGTGTCCGTGGACGCCGCGCGCGGTGTGACCACTGGGATCAGTGCTTACGATCGGGCCACTACTATCCTGGCAATCGCGAATCCGAAATCAGCCCCCGAGGATCTGAACCAGCCCGGGCACGTCTTTCCGTTACGCGCGAAAGATGGAGGTGTGCTGAGACGCGCCGGGCACACTGAAGCTGCCGTTGATCTGGCAGGAATGGCCGGACTACAACCGGCCGGCGTGCTATGCGAAATTTTGCATGATGACGGAACCATGGCGCGGTTGCCGGAATTGATGGAGTTCCGCAAAAAGCACGGCCTGCGCATTTGCACGATCCAGAGTTTGATCGCGCACCGGCGCGTTCGCGAGAAACTGGTTGAACCGGAGCAGATCGTGAAGATGCCGACTGACTATGGCGATTTCGATTTACATTTGTATCGCTCGAAACTGGATGGCCAGCATCATCTCGCCCTGGTCAAAGGCAAGATCGATAAGAACAAGCCAACGCTGGTGCGTGTACACAGCCAATGTCTTACCGGTGACGTGTTCAGTTCACGTCGATGCGACTGCGGAAATCAATTGCACGCGGCTCTTCGACAGATTCAAGAGGAAGGCAGCGGTGTCTTGCTTTATATGCGCCAGGAAGGACGCGGCATCGGGCTTGCGGCAAAAATTCACGCTTACAAATTGCAGGAGGAAGGACTCGACACGGTCGAGGCAAACGCGAAGCTCGGGTACCCGAGCGATCTGCGAGATTACGGGCTTGGCGCGCAAATCCTTTTCGATCTTGGAGTGCGTCAGTTCCGTTTTCTGACTAACAATCCGAAGAAAGTGGTTGGCCTCGAAGGGTACGGGCTCGAAATGGTGGAGCAGGTGCCAATACGTAGCGAAGCCAATCCGCACAACGCGAAATATCTCGAGACCAAAAAAACGAAGCTGGGGCATCTGTTGTAAATGACGAATCCCGAATGTCGAATGACGAAGGAATTGAAAAAAATGACGAATGACGAAAAGCTGCGCCACGAATCATTTGTCATTCGTGCTTCGTTATTAATTGGTCATTCGCCATTCGTCATTCGTCATTTCTAGATGTCGACTAACGCGACGCGTCGCCCGCGAGTTGAAAAGGGCAAACGCACATTCCAGATCGTAGCCAGTCAATTTAATGCGCGGTACGTCCAGGGCTTGGTTGATCATACTTCCAAGGAGCTGCACGAGCTTGCGCCGAATGCTGCAATCTCGATTCACCGCGTGCCCGGTTCGTTCGAAATTCCAGTGGTGGTGCGCCAGTTGGCAGGCAACAAAGAAGCCGACGCGATTATCGCGTGCGGCGTCATCATGCAGGGAGAAACAAATCACGCCAAAAATCTCAGCCGCTCCGTGACTGATGCGCTTCAGCGAATTGCAGTGGATCATGGCGTGCCAGTGATCAATGCCGTGCTTAGTTTCGACAATGAGGATCAGGCGCGCGAACGCTGTCTCGAAAACAGAATCAATCGCGGCACCGAGGCCGCGCGGGCAGCAGTGGAAATCGCCAGTGTCATGTCGAAACTCGACGAGAAGTAATTTATGGGGAAAAGGCGGCGAGCACGCGAAGCAGCGATTCAGTATCATTTCTGGCGCGACCTTCAGCGCGGTGAAGGACCGGAAAGGATTGATGATTTTTGGGAATTCTGCCCGGCGACGCCAAGAGTTCGCGACTTTGCGCAGCCTCTTATCGAGGGAATGGTCGAGCATTTGCCGGAAATCGACGAGCGGATTCGCCGTTACTGCGAGAATTACGAATTTCGCCGGATCTCGGGAGTTGACCGCAACGTGCTTCGGCTGGCGATTTACGAAATGCTTTATCGCGACGATATACCGCCGGTCGTCTCGATTAACGAAGCGATTGAGTTGGCGAAAACTTTTGGTGGCGGCGAATCAGGCCGTTTCGTCAACGGCATTCTTGATCGCGTAAGAAAAGATCTGGACCGGCCCGCGCGGGAGCCGGTGAAGAAAGCGTTGTAGCCGTCGGACCTCTGGGCAACGCGACGTGTGATGTTTTAGAGATCTGAGTGCGGCGCTTCGCAGAGCGAAGCGGCTACAGTAAGCCATGAAATTCCTTAAAACTGTCGCCGAACATTTTGCCGGTAAACCAATCGACTGGGAAGAGCTTGAGGAATCTTTGATCCGCGCGGACCTCGGCGTGCCGATGACAACTCGCATCATTAAGACACTGCAGGAACGCGAGGCTTGGTCGTTAATGGGAATAAATGACGTTCTGAAAATAGTACGCCAGGAAATTTCGCGGGTTTTACCCGCAAAGACTGATGCCATTCGACCGCTGGCCGGTAAGCCAAATGTCATTTTACTCCTGGGTGTCAACGGTACTGGGAAAACCACATCGACCGCGAAGCTGGCTCGCTATCTTCAAAAAGATGGACACAGCGTCTTGCTGGCCGCAGCAGACACTTTTCGCGCCGCCGCGATCGAGCAACTTGCCATTTGGGCAACAAGGCTGGGCGTAGAAATGATCAAAGGACAATACAATGCCGATCCGGCCGCGCTTTGTTATGAAGCATATCAGGCAGCCGCAAAACGTCAGGCTCACTTTCTTCTTTGCGATACGGCCGGCCGACTACACACCAAAAAGAACCTGATGGCCGAGCTTGAAAAGGTGAAACGTACTCTCGCTAAGCACGACTCAGACGCGCCGCATGAAACACTGTTGGTAGTCGATGCGACCACTGGCGGCAACGCGCTAAGTCAGGCGCGCGAATTCCAAACCGCCATCGGCCTAACTGGTCTTATCGTCACCAAACTCGACGGCAGCGGCAAAGGCGGCATCGTCATCGCGATCCAGAACGAACTTGGAATTCCAACGCGATTCGTCGGCACCGGCGAGCAGTTGGAGGACTTCGCACTATTCGATCGTCGGAGGTACATCGAGAATTTGCTCTGATCGACGGAGCGCTTTGAGATCGTCATCTTGAGCGAAGCGAAATGAAGTCGAAAGAGCCCGCGGCGTTGCCCGTGAAGTAATGCCACGGGATTGCTACTTTAATTTCGTTCACGCTACTAAAAATAGCGAGCGGCCAATCTCGCTTGGCCTTCGGCCCTCGACTTCGCTCGGAATGACAGCTTAAGTTCAAGCGCCGTGAGCGAAGCAGTTAAAGAAGCAATCGTGCCAGAAGATTCCGTGCCACCGGTCGTCGCGACAGGATTTCGCGGCTTTATTGCGAAATTCACTGTGCTCAGGGGAGCGCAACGCGAGCTATGGCTCACGTTCCTGATCAAGTTCCTCATCTACACTGCTTACTCAGTCACCAACAAAACGATGGTGCTGTGGCTGTCGAAGGATCTTGGCTTTAGTGATCAGGCCGCGGGAGCGCTGGTGGGTTGGGTCTGGGCTCCGGCAATGACCATCTTCACGTTGCTTGCCGGTTCGGTAACGGATGCGATCGGGTTGCGCCGTACTTTCTTTCTCGGTGTCGCCATCTGCACAGTCGCTCGCAGCGTGATGGTGGTTAGCACGATTCCATCATTAGCTCTCGCCTGCGGTGTTCTCCCGTTGGCAGTTGGCGAAGCGCTCGGGACGCCGGTGCTGTTGGCGGCAACGCGGCGTTACTCTACAACGGCTCAGCGCTCGATTTCGTTCTCGATCATTTACTCCGTAATGAACGTCGGCTATCTCGCCGCCGGCTTCTTATTCGATTATGTCCGCCAGCTGAACTTACATGTCAGTCTCTTTGGGTTTGAACCGAGCTCGTATCAGCAGCTGTTCATTGTCAGCCTGATATTCGAGATCGTGCTGTTTCCTGTGATCTATTTTCTTCGCAGAGGAGCGGAAGCAACCAACGGAGGACCTGTAATTGACGAATCGCTCCGCGATCACAGAAGCGCTCGCTCCTTTTGGAGCGGAATCGGAGAGACGGTACGGAAAAGCGCGACTGACACAGCGCAGCTTTTTCAACGGCTCATGAGCCAGTCCGCATTTTATCGGCTACTCGTTTTTTTCCTGTTCATCGGATTTCTCAAAGCGATCTATTTGCAGATGGATTACGTGTTTCCGAAGTTCGGCATTCGTGAGCTCGGGCTGTACGCACCCGTTGGAAAAATTTCGGCGATCAACGCAATCATCATTATTTTCCTGACGCCGATAGTAGGCGCGCTAACGCAAAAGTACGCGGCGTATCGGATGGTCGTCATTGGTGGCGTGATCTGCGCTGCGGGAGTATTTATCATGGCGCTGCCGACGCAATGGTTCGAGCCTGCCGTTAACAGTGTGATCGGCCAATGGCTGGGGCACGGCTATCTCAGGTTACAAGGGAGTATTCATCCGTACTACATCATGTCTGCTCTGTATCTGGCGGTATTCTCGGTTGGAGAAGCGTTCTATTCGCCGAGGGTCTATGAATACGCGGCAGCAATTGCACCGAGAGGACAGGAAGCATCGTACGGTTCGCTGGCGTATCTTCCATTCCTCGTTGGCAAGATCCTCGTCGGAACCGGCGGATGGTTGCTGGCTGCATTCGTTCCGGAACACGGTCCGCGCCAGCCGGCAACAATGTGGCTTATCTTTGCGCTCGCGGCATCAGTCGCGCCGATCGGCTTAATTGCGCTGCGCCGCTATATTCGAGTTCCTGAAGCCGGTCGGCCTGATTGATCGGAAAAATGGCCTACGAGAAATCCGAAATCCCGGCCATTTTTCCGGTTGGTTGCGAATTATTTAAGGAAGTCGCGCCCAACGTGGTCTGTTTGCCGTATATCATGTTGGAGGTACATTGAAATGTTAACTGCTAAGGGGCGCGACAAATTCAGGGTATGAACAGCGCAGAATTATTACGTCCGCATCATGGGTCGCATAAGACGTTGTGGTTTGGCCTGCTTGGCGCGATCGTTGTGATTGTCGGTTCGATCTTCCTTGCTTATGCTCAGACGCAGAAAAAGGAAGCTGACAAAATGAATCCAACCAAACCAATGCCCAGCAATGCCGAATTGCAAAGACAATTGACCAGAGACCAGTATCACGTCACGCGTGAATGCGGAACGGAAACTCCGTTTCAAAACGCTTACTGGGACAATCATCGGGCAGGAATCTACGTCGATATTGTTACGGGCGAACCGTTGTTCAGTTCGCTCGATAAGTTCGATAGCGGCACCGGATGGCCGAGCTTCACCAAGCCGATATCGCCTGACAGCGTAGTGGAAAAACGTGATACATCACACGGAATGGAGCGCACTGAGGTTCGAGGAAAAACAAGCGATTCGCACCTCGGTCACGTATTTGATGATGGTCCTGCGCCCACTCGCGAACGTTATTGCGTGAACTCTGCGGCGCTGCGTTTTATTCCCGTAGAGAAGCTCAAGGAAGAAGGCTACGGTCAATATCTCTCGCTGTTTCAA
>JBKPLD010000048.1:0-3841 GCA_046731415.1 Verrucomicrobiota bacterium | reverse complement strand
GAGGTCCGATCGTTGGTTGAAAGGCTGCCGTGACTGTTCCCAAAGCTTCGGAAAGCACTGAAGGCTTCGTTTCTTCGGGAGCGCCGGGTCCGGCCGCCACTGGCGGTGCGCCGGCCGTTTGCGCCTTCTCGCCAGCTCTAGCCTGCAACATTTCGTACGCTGATTCCCGATCGATCGCTTTCTCGTAATGGCCAGAGATAATAGATGAAGCGATGACCGCTTTCCGCTGGTCAGCGGTAATGGCGCCGATCTCGCTGCGTGGCGGAACAATCCTCGCCCGCTCGACAATTTGTGGACTCCCGTTTTCATCCAGCATTGAGACGAGCGCCTCGCCGACTGCAAGCTGGGTCAAGACCGTTTCGACTTTTAGTTTGGGATTTTGGCGGAAAGTTTCCGCAGCTGCTTTCACTGCCTTTTGATCGCGAGGGGTAAATGCGCGCAAGGCGTGTTGCACGCGATTCCCCAACTGCCCAAGCACAACATCAGGAATATCGAGCGGATTTTGGCTGACGAAATAAACGCCCACGCCTTTGGAGCGAATCAGTCGCACCATTTGCTCGATTTTTTGTTCGACCGCCGGCGCGATGTCCGCGAACAAAAGATGCGCTTCATCGAAAAAGAAAACCAGCTTCGGTTTTTCCGGATCGCCGATTTCCGGCAGGTTCTCGAACAACTCGGATAGCATCCAAAGAAGGAACGTCGCGTAAACCTTCGGCGATTTTTGCATCAACTTGTCAGCTGCCAGGATGTTGATCACCCCTTTGCCATCTTGCGTTTGAATCAGATCATTGAGATTGAGAGCGGGTTCGCCGAAAAACTTGTCGGCACCTTGCGATTCAAGTGCGAGGAGACTGCGCTGAATCGCACCAGCGCTTGCAGCGGAGACATTGCCAAATTGCGTTTTGAATTGATCGGCGTTGTCCGCGACGTACTGCAACATCGCGCGCAGATCCTTGAGGTCGAGAAGGAGCAATCCGTTTTCGTCAGCGATCTTGAACACCATGTTGAGCACGCCTTCCTGTGTGTCATTCAATTCGAGCAGGCGCCCGAGCAGCAGCGGACCCATTTCCGTAACGGTAGCGCGCACCGGATGGCCCTGTTCGCCGAACACATCCCAAAAGACCACGGGGTAAGCTTCCCCTTTGAAATCATCAATCTTGAGCTCCTTTGCGCGCTCCAGGATTTTCGGATTATTCGCACCCCGCTGACTGAGGCCGGCGAGGTCGCCTTTCACGTCCGCCATAAACACCGGCACACCGCGAGCGCTGAAATTTTCTGCCAACGTCTGCAGCGTGACCGTCTTTCCTGTTCCTGTTGCTCCGGCGATCAAACCGTGGCGGTTCGCCATTTTCGGAAGCAAAAAGATTTGTTCCTTTGATTGTGCGACAAGGATGGGTTCCACCATGATTACGAATCGTAAGCCTGGCCTATTTGGGGAGCAAACACCGAACATCCAACATCAAAGTTCGACTTGATGCGGCTCGGCTGGTTTCATTCGTGCTGCTCATACTCCTAATGCAATGAGATATTCTAACGAGCGTGGGCACGAGGACGCCTCTCTCTTGCGAATTCAGTAAATATAAGGCTTCGAGAGCAGGAACGCATTTTTGATTAGTTCGACGCGCGGTCTGGTATTGTCCGCAATAATGATCTCAACAACATCGAATCGAAAGAGAATATCGGGATTATCCAGCATTCGCAGCCAGGCCAGTGCACCACGCGAAATTCGCCTCTGTTTTTGCCGATCAACCGCTTCCACAGGCCGGCCGAAATCTTCTCGCCCGCGGGTTTTCACTTCGACAAAAACCAGTGTGTCTTTATCGCGACAAACAACATCGATCTCACCGCCACTGCGGCCGCGGAAATTGCGAAAGAGGATCTTGTAACCGCTACGCTTCAGATAGCGGCATGCCAGCTTCTCGCCGACCGCGCCTCGCCGGAGATGACCGGATTTGGGCGATGTCCTGCAACGCGAGAAGTGGTTGCGCCACCGGCTCGAAAGATCGGCGATGGATTGGACAAGGCCCGAATTCATGGAGTCTCAGTAGATGCAGCTCAGTTCCGTAACCTTTGTGCTGACCGAAGCAATACTGCGGGAACTGCGAACAAAAGTCACGCATCATCCGATCGCGTGTCACCTTGGCAATCACGCTGGCAGCAGCGATGCTCAGACTAATACAATCGCCATCGATGATGGCGGTCTGCGGAAATGGAAAAGGAATGACCGGTAGTCCGTCAATCAGGACGTGATCAGGCGCCTCCATCAGTGCCGAGATCGCCAGCCGCATTGCCCGATGGCTCGCGCGTAAGATGTTGATGCGATCGATCTCGATCGAATCGATAATGCCGACCGTCCATCTGATTTCGGGATTGGACACCAGCTCCATATAAATTTCCTCGCGCACTTCCGGTGCAAGTTGTTTGGAATCGTTCAGGCGACGATGACGAAATTTGTCCGGAAGAACTACGGCGGCGGCGACAACCGGACCTGCAAGCGCGCCACGTCCAGCTTCGTCAATGCCGGCAATTCGCGCGACTCCGGTAGCGCGCAATTTTTTCTCGTAGCGAAATCCGCATCGCCGATACATGCGGTTCGCATTTTACGCCGATTCCGCGCGTTGAGAAAATCGAAATGTGAATTGTGACTAGTGATCAGTGAGTAACAATTCTTCTCACGATTCACCTGTCACTATTCACTCTCTGACTGCGGTCGCTTCCTTGCCTTTGCGGCTGCGAAGATAGTTTAGTCGGGCACGACGCGCCCGGCCTTGCTGTTCCACTTCTACCTTGGCGATGCGCGGTGAATGCAGCGGAAACACACGCTCAACACCTTCGCCATACGAGATTCGGCGCACGGTGAATGTCTCGTTAAGTCCCCGACCCTTACAACCAATGACTATGCCGGCGAATATTTGGACTCGTTCCTTATCCCCTTCCACGACACGGGTGTGGACACGCACGCTGTCCCCAACAGAAAACGGCGTCAGGTCGCTTTTGTGCTGTTCCTTCTCAATGGCATCGATAATCTGATTCATGAAATTTTCTTCCTTTGCCCGCTCGGGCGGCCGAACAGTTTCCAGCAGGATATGGGATTTTGCAACCGCTCCGCAGGACAATTTAGTGACTTAACGATTTAGTGATTTAGTGATTGGATCGCGAAATGCCTAAAGTAAACCGTTAAATCGTTGAATCGCTAAATCATTAAATTGGGTTACTTTGATGTCATTCGCGCCCGTAGTTCAACTGGATAGAGCGACGGCCTCCGGAGCCGTAGGTTGCGCGTTCGAGCCGCGCCGGGCGCATCTTGCGTTGCGGTAGGAGATGAGAGCTGGAATTGGTCTACGTTTGGACTTCCATTTGGCTCAGTGACCGGTTGTAGATGCGCGGTTCGTCAATCATCCCATCAAAAAGCGCAACTCTCACTCCCCATGGTGATAAATGTTCCCGGCAAGTTTTGGTTGTTATACTCGGTCAAAATCCAACCGGCGGAGCGATTCGTGTTGGAGACTCGAAGCTCATCCACATCCCCATTGAAATAAAATGCGCCAAACGCCGCAGCAATCGCAGCACCAGGGTTAGACGCAGTAGTCGGCGACGCCACGACAGGCCCAGCAATCAGTGCTCCGTCTTTGTATAATCTTAAACTTGATCCGTCGAAGGTTCCCGCAATGTGATGAAATGCCGAAGTATCCACTCCCGTTCCGTCAACACTTGCACCGCCCCAGAAACCAACTCGCCAGGTGTTGTTCCCCGGAAGCACCATGTGAGGACCGTTATTGGATGTTCCTCCCCACGCCAGAACGGCGTTTCCGTCAGTTGAAGGCCTAACCCATGTCTCCAT
>JBKPLD010000047.1:0-11250 GCA_046731415.1 Verrucomicrobiota bacterium | reverse complement strand
GTGCCGCCGGACGAGCAATCCGGAATTTTTGTCGGGACCCGCGAATGGGATGTGCCATCGCGCAATCACGTCGCGGCGCTGCTTGTTGCGCGTCAGCTTTGTGACGCGACGGGTGAACCAGTCACCGTCGTTAATCTGGATGGATATAAAGGGCGGCGTCTGCTGGCCGAGCTGAAATTTCCGGAAGAAAAACTCCATGTAATTGAGAAATGGAAATCGTATCCGGATTATCTACGTGACGTGGCGCGGCATAAGATCGTTTTGCAGCTGGATCGGAGCCACGTGCCAGGCCAGGTGGCAGGCGACGCTCTTCTTTGTCGAGTCCCCTGTGTTGGTGGTGACGGCGCGATTGAGAGAATCGCATTTTCCAAAACCTGCGGCGAGGGCCGGGCGATCGCTGCAATTGCTTCCATTGCCCTCGACTTGCTAAAGAATGCAGACCTGCGCGGCGCGGTTGTTGACGAATCGGAGCAGCGCGCGAGAGAGCAGCTCTCGTTTCAGGCCGTGCGTTCACAGCTGGCAAACTTCTTTGCTCAGTTTGCTTAAGGGAGCGCTAACCAACAAAAGCCTCTGATACGCGGACGCACGAGATTCAAAAACCGCCGCAAATGTTCGCGGCAGACGAGGAGTCTAGGTCACTAGACGGGCGACTTCCTCGTAAAGTCCGGGGCTATCCGACCATAGCGCACAGAGCTGCACCGTAATAAAGCCGGTGATCGCGGCCCAAGCTTGACCAGATTGGCTTGCAGATGCCGGCGCCGGGGAGCGGTACGTTTCGAGCGCCACGACGGCGGCAGCCGTCCGGTTTTCAACATTAAGCTTCCCAAAAATATGTTCGACGTGTTTGCAAATGGTGCCGGTCTTTGCGCCCAGAATAACGCCGATATCGTGATTACTTTTGCCCTGTGAAATCCAGAAGAGAACTTCAGCTTCCCGCGGCGTCAGCGCTAACGACGCTAGTGCTTCCAAACTGCAAGGATCTGGCTCGGACATAGGATCTTCCTGTCGGCTTTCTTAACAAGAAACGGAAGCATCGGGCAAGGGTATTTGTACGTAATTCTGCGTATTCCCAAAAATCGACGCACGCGAGAAAATCCGCCCCCTATGAAAAAGATGATCCTCAAAACGCTCACATTGTTTAATTCAAACCTCAGAAATTCAACGAACCCAGTATCTTTGCTCCACGGTTCGCTTCTCATCGTGCTGCTAATCGGGTGCTTTGCGCTTTTGCCAATAGCGCAAGCGGCTCCAGCTCCAGGGACACCAGATCCGGGAAGTGTAGGCGGCTCGTTGAACACGGCAGACGGTACCAACGCCCTTGCAAGCGTCAGCACCGGTACCGCAAACTCAGCGTTCGGCTGGTTTTCGCTCTTGAGCAACACCGACGGCAGCTTCAACACTGCTGTCGGCGCAGGAACGCTCGTACTGAATGTGGGAGATCAAACTACGGGTGATGGAACCCAAAACACGGCCGTGGGCGTAGCCGCACTTTTATTAAATACCACCGGTCAGCAGAACACCGCTGTCGGTATCTTGACACTCGAAAACAATGACAGCGGGCTTGCCAATACCGCGGTCGGTCTTCAGGCGCTCCAGAGCAACATCGATGGCAACAGCAACACGGCTGTCGGGCGTGTTGCGCTTAGCAGCCATCAGACCGGCGGCTTCAACACATCAATAGGTAATCAAACACTGGAGGACCACACGTCCGGCTCTGGCAACGTAGCCATGGGGAGCGTTGCGCTCGGCAATCTCACGACGGGCGATAACAACGTTGGCTTGGGTCGTTTTGCCGGCAGTGGTCTCACCTCCAGCAGCAACGTTATTTGCCTCGGCTTTAATGTGGACGGTATCTCTACGACTAACGGGGAGCTGAGCGACAGCTGCTATATCGGCAATATCTTCAATGCAGGAGTAGATGCTGGCACCGCGCTTTTCGTATTCGTCGATCAGGACGGTAAATTAGGCACCCAAGCCCTTCCAAACACCGGTAATCTCCCGAGCGCCCAGGCCTTCTCAGGCAAAGTTCACGACTTGGAAACCACTGTAGCGCAGCAGGCGAAAGCAATTGAGGTTCTGACGGCTCAGCTCAAAGAGCAGGCCGCGCAAATTCAAAGAGTGAGTGCGCAACTAGAAGTACGGAAACCAGCCGCCCGAGTAGCGAATTACAAACAATAGCACGGCGACATCAGACCTGACTCGTCTCTTTTTTGGGGAGCGCACGCCCGTTACGTGCGCTCCTCAAACCTAAATCAAAAGATAATCTCGAACAGCTTAATACCGTTCCATTTTCCAGGATGGTTCGGATCGAATGACGTGCTGTCCACCCAGGTGCCGTAACGTGCCGGCGCCCACGGGTTGAGCATCTGGAACGGGTTGCGCCCATCGCTAAACCCGCGCGGAATCACTCCCTCGACGGCAGGTCGTTGTAAAAGAGGCGGCGGAGTAGCCATTGCGCGCACTGGCTTTTGCGGTCCGATTGGTGCTCTGAATTCTTGCGCCGAAACGGTTGTAACCAGAGCCGCCAGGATTGCGATCGTTAACGTTTTCATGTCTTTTCCTTTCGTTCCTAACGCGCCAACCCGCCTCAGTCGAGCTTGCCCGTCGTAACACCTGCCCACATTATATAGTTCGATGGACTACCTTGAAAAGGCCGGACGTGTCCTGGACATAGAAATTTTTGAGCTCAAGCGATTGCGGGAACGACTGGGCGAAGATTTCTGTCGGGCCGTTGAAGCCATCAAGGAAACGGTCGATGCGCGAGGCAAAATCGTGGTAGTGGGGGTCGGAAAGTCCGGGCACATCGGTGCCAAGATCGCCGCCACGCTTACCAGCACTGGATCGCCGGCCGTGGTGCTCGACTCCTCGAACGCGTTGCATGGTGACCTAGGAGTAATCGCTGATGGCGACGTTGTGCTTGCTTTGAGCGCGAGTGGGGAGACAGAAGAAATGGTTCGGATTCTGCCGGCGATCGCTCGCTTTCAAGTGCGCATCATCGCCATGTGCGGAGAAGCCCAATCAACGCTCGCTAAGAACGCGCATTTGTTTCTCGACGTAAACATCGAACAGGAAGCGTGTCCATTGAACCTCGCTCCGACATCGAGCACGACAGTGATGCTGGCGCTGGGCGACGCGCTGGCGATGGTGCTGCTCGAGGCCCGCGGCTTCAACAAGGAGGACTTTGCGAAGTTTCATCCCGGCGGAATGATCGGGCGCAGCATGCTTATTCGTGTGCACCAGGTCATGCGGCCACGCGAAGCAATGGCTATCGTTTCTACTGACACATCCGTGCGCGATGTCCTAAAGGCAATGACCGGCGTACGCGCCGGGGCTGCTGTTGTAACCGACGAAAATCAAAAATTACTTGGTATTTTTACTCATGGCGATTTCGTCCGGCATTTTCAATTCGATTCAAAGATCGGCGAACGTCTCGTTGCGGACCTGATGACGTTGAACCCGGTCACGGTGAATAAAGACAAACTGGCCGTTGAAGTTCTTAATCTGCTCGAGCGCCATCGCATCGACGACCTGGTGGTAGTCGACGATGACAGCGTGCCTGTGGGAATTGTCGATTCCCAAGACCTGACGCGGCTGAAGCTGCTCTAGCGCGCTCTTTGGCGTGTCATCCCGAGCCGCGCAGACGGCGAGGGACCTCACGATTTCTTGAGTGATCACGCAACATAACTAGTGTGTTTCCATTATCCCGTGTGAGATCCTTCGCTTTGCTCAGGATGGCATGCTTGCACGAGCGTTAACCGCGGGTAATGTCCGCGCTCCGGTCAATTTCACGTTCCATGCCCGCAGCCAACGATCTTCGCAGAGGAATGGCCATCAAATACAATGGCAACGCCGCTATTGTGCTGGAAGTCCATCATCGCACGCCCGGAAATTTGCGCGCCTTCGTCCAGGCGATCATTCGCTACATTAACACCGGCAAAAGCGCCGATGTTCGCTTTGGCTCGACCGACAAGGTGGAATTGGTCGAGATCGAGCGAAAACAGCTCGAATTCAGCTACAAAGACCGCAACGGATACCATTTCATGGATCCTGAGACGTACGACACCATCACGTTGCAGGAAAATCTGATTGGCGATGCCAAAGATTACCTGGTGGAAAATCTTTCAGTGCAGGTCCTCTACGCAGAAGGCAAACCGGTGCAGGTCGAGCTGCCGGCCTCCGTAAGTTTGAAGGTTCTTGAATCTCCGGAAGGCCTGCGTGGTGATACCGCTAGCAACGTGACCAAGCCGGCGACCTTGGAAACCGGCATGACCATTAACGTCCCGCTTTTCATCAAGGAAGGCGAGACGATAAAGATCGACACACGCACCGGCGCCTACATGGGCCGCGCGTAAAAGGTAGCGCATGCGTCTCGCTTGCGCAGGATACATCTCGCAAGCCGGAGGCTCGCGCTACTTCATCTGCGTAATCCGCGGTTCCGTCTTGATTTTAGTTAGCTAACGCTGCGTAATCTGCGGCAACTTTGGCTGCACGAAAGAGAAAATCGACGAACAATCGCGCAAAGCGCAATTCCAAGCGCAGTCGGACCGTTGTGCGCAACGTCGCTCGGACGCGAACGTTTGTTCCGGTGTCGGATCCGCTCACAGTGCCCACGCGCTGGGTGAAATTTGTTTTTGCGATCTTTCTATTGCCTGTCTGCGCAATTCTGAGTCAGACATTTTTTACTGCGTTTGCGCGTGCCGCAGTGACGCAACGTCTCTGGGCAGGCGAAGAATTTTGGTTCTTCTCCCTGGGCGCAGTACTTTGGCTCATTGCTTTTTTTGGTCTTCCCCGTCCGATTCTCATTTATGTTTTTGGACACGAATTAACCCATGCGCTCTGGGTTTGGCTGATGGGTGGACGCGTGAGCCGGTTTCGTGTGGGCCGTGACGGCGGCCATGTCGTTACTAACAAGGCCAATTTTTGGATCGCCTTGGCGCCATATTTTTTCCCGCTATACAGCATTCTGGCGATAGCCGTCTTTGGCGGGTTGACCCTTTTCGTGAATATGCAGCCGTACGGCCGATGGCTTTACGCTGTGATCGGCGTGACCTGGGCGTTCCATTTCACGTTCACTTGCTGGATGATCCCGAAAAACCAGACCGACCTCAGCGATCAGGGCACGTTTTTCTCGCTGGTCGTGATCTATTTGATGAATCTGCTGCTGCTAAGCATGATGCTGATTCTGGCATCGCCACAGATTACGTTTGCAGGTTTCGGCGCGGACCTCATGACGAACCTCGGCAACTTCGCACGCTGGCTTGTAGATCTTTTCTCAAACTCGCCGCGTAAGCTGTAGCCGTCGCTCTGTGAGCGACGCTTCGCGTGATTGTTAATCACGCCAGCGCCGCGCTTCGCACACCGAAGCGACTACAGATTTGTGATCACGGCAAACGGTAAAATCGACAATGCGTCTGCGAGTTTCAGTTGTCGATCCTGCACAGGGACAGGACGACAGGTAAAAAGATCGTGCGCGTGCTTCAAGGCGAGCGCTTCGGGAAATTCGATTATCGTGTCTTTCCAATTCTCACCAATTGGCGGGAAACCAACGCGACAAGAAAGTCGGGGGGCGATTACAATAATCCATTGGTTTGCCCGCTGTCGGCCGAAGCTGATGCAGCATTCGGCCAATGTTCCAGTCGGCGTGAGCGGCAAATACTCGCCTCTCTGAAAAAGCTCAACATTCTCGCGCCGAAATTGCAGCACACGCTGCGTTAGAAACATCTTAATCCGGCCATCAGCCCAGTGGCTCACCAAGTCCTGCGAATTGGCTCTTGCGAGCGATTCGAGCATTTCGCGACGTCGTTTGTAATCGACTGGGCGCCGATTGTCGGGATCGACCAGACTGTAGTCCCAAATTTCGCTCCCTTGATAAATGTCGGGCACTCCCGGCGAAGTTAACTTAAGCAATGTTTGGGTAAGCGAGTTGACGGCGCCTACTCGCGCAATCTCTTTCGCGACCGGAATGAATACTGGGAGGAATTTGTTTCGCGGGGATGGATTCAGGATTTTCGCGACGAAATCGCACATTGCTGCATCCCATTCTTCATTTGGTTGGATCCAGCTTGTATTGAGCTTCGCTTCATGAAGCGCCTTGGCCATGTACGTTTGAATTCTTTCGATGTATTCCGGCGTTGCCGTCGTTTCTGGTTCGCCGTTGTCTTGCATCGGCCATGTTCCCAACAGCGTTTGGTAGAGCAGGTATTCTTCATTCGCGTCCGGGGCTTCTGCGTCATTAATCATTCGCTTCGAGCGACGATTAGCAGCACGCCATCGTTGCAACGAGCGCCGCCATAGCTCCGGAATTTCGGAAATCGCTGCTATGCGAGCACGCACATCTTCGCTGCGTTTGGTGTCGTGCGTTGAAGTGGCCAGCAAGGTCGCCGGCCAATTGCGCTGTCGATCAATATTCCGCTCGTGAAACGCCTCAGCGCTTAAGCCAAACTGCTGAGGTTCGCCGCCCACTTCGTTTAACGCCGCCAGGCGGTTGTATATGTAGAACACGGTGTCCTCCAGTCCCTTTGCCATGACGGGTCCGGTGGCCTGCTGAAACTTCAAAACGAAATGCGTGTGTTCGGCGCGCGCCTTGGCATCGAGATTCGGCGGAAAACGGAAGAGCAAGACGTCGCGGAGAAAATTAAAAATCGATTCTTCCATTGCCGGATTGCGCCGCTTTGCGGCGGTAATCGCGCGCTCGACAATCTGACGATCTTCCTCAGTTACTAGTTGCCCGGGCGCCAGGTATGTTCGATAAACTGGAAAACAAGCAATGGTCTCCCGTACTGTGCGCGACAACGCCTCGAGCGTGAAATCGCGATACCATCGGCTTTGCTCGGAAAGGCGATCGAGCATATTCCCCAGGACATCAACGTCGTTAGCGAGAGACAATTTCATGACCTGCAATTTTTTTGCATATAGCAGGTGGCCAAACGGGACTGAGTGACCAATGAAACGGTGGAAGGTTTTTGTGATTTCCGTTTCGGCCGACGAATCAACAAGCAATTGCGCTGCTTGATTCGCAAAATCGTACCCGGTGGTGCCATGCACATGCCAATCCTTGCGCAGCGTTTCGGAGCCGGTGAGAATTTTTTCGACCACCATGTAAATAGCGCGGCCGTCCTTCGGCAAAGCGATCCCGAGCGCTTTCGCGCAACGCTGCTGAAGTTTTTCAAAATACTCGCGTGGCAGATAAAGACCGTCGGGATGATCGATGCGGAGACCTGTAACCGCGCCCGCTTTTACGAACTCGAGAGCCAGCCGGTGAATGGCTTCAAAAACCTCCGGCAGCTCTACTCGGATCGCGGCCAGTTCGTTCACATCGAAAAAGCGACGGTAATTGATTTCCTCCGCGGCAACGCGCCAGAACGCGAGCCGGTAGGACTGTGCATTGAGCAATTGATCCAGCGCATCAAAGCTACGAGGATCGCCGGGTTCGCCGTTGATCTGGGCCAGCGCCTTCTCAATTGCCGTTTGGACTTGCGGCGCTTCCGTGCAACGACGCTCCAGACGTCGCTTGATGATTTCCTTTTCACGAATCCGCTCAGCGATACGTTTTGGATCGGTCTCGGTGCGTTTTGGCAAATATTCGAGCGCGGTCAGAATGCTTTGTAGTTCCGCATAGAAGTCTTTCTCCTTGTGTTCGGAAAGATTTCGCAACGCGATTTCCAAAACGTACCGGTACGTTCCCGGAGCGATCGGCAATCTTCGCTCGCCATAGAGCAAATAAAACGTTCCCTCTTCGAAGCGCACTTGCAGTTCACCGCGCTCGAGAACACGCCCGTATTGATCGCTCAGGATCGGCAGCAGAACTTTGTCGCGAAGATCGGACTTCAGCGGTTGCCAATCGATATCGAAATAGGGCGCGTATCTGGAGCTCGGTCCATTTTCGAGAACGTCCATCCACCATTCGTTGAGCGGTTCCGCGATCCCGACATGATTTGGAACAAAATCGAGTAACTGCCCCATGGAATGCGAATGCAGCTCCGCAATCCACGCGTCATAATCTTTGCGCGAACCGATCGCCGGGTTGAGCCTGTTGTGGTCGGCGATGTCGTATCCATGCAAGCTTTCCGGGCTCGCCTGAAAATATGGCGAGGCATACACGTCGCTGATTCCTAGAGCATCCAGATACGGGACGATGTCGCGGGCCTGCGAAAAAGTGAACCAGCGATTGAATTGCAATCGATAGGTGCAGCTTGGGATGCGCGGATGTTTGATTGGCACAGGCGCAATTTCCCGTCATTCCGAGCGAAGTCGAGGAATCCCGTTGCGTTACTTTAACGTTTCACGGCGGGATCCTTCGACTTCGCTTCGTCCGCTCAGGATGACGCGCTTCAATTCGAAGTGCGTCACATCTTCTCAGGCACTTTGATGCCTAACAAGTCAAGACCGCGATGCAGAACACGCCCGGTGAGATCGCACAAAGCCAAGCGCGAAGTGCGCGCCGGCTCATCTGATTTCAAAACCGGACAAGCTTCATAGAATCCGTGGAAGCTATTCGCCACTTCGAACAGGTAATTTGCCAGAATGTTCGGACGGAAATCGTTTAGCACCTGTGGAACGATCTCCGCAAACTGACAGAGGCGTTTTGCAAGATTAATTTCGGCGGAACTGGTGAGGGCGAGTGCTGTAGCCATGGGCCTGTAGGCCGTCCCTTCGCGCTCTGCCTGTCCCTCAGCGCTCCACACGCGCTTGGCTAGAGGAGATTCGCCGGCTTTGCGGAAAATCGAGCGAATTCGCACGTACGCGTTTTGTAAATAGGGGGCCGTATTTCCCTGGAGAGACAACATTTTGTCCCATGAAAAAACGTAATCCGTCATCCGGTACTGTGACAGATCGGCGTATTTGACTGCACCGATTCCGATTTTCTGTGCGACATCGATCTTCTCTGCCTCGTCCAGATCAGCATTTTTTTCCTCGATAATCTTACGCGCCCGTCTGCATGCTTCCTCGAGGAGTTCGCGCAACGGCACGTTTTCACCCGAGCGCGTTTTCATCAGTTTGCGATCTTCACCCAGGATGCTGCCAAAGGTAATGTGGCGCAGATCGGCCTCATAACCCTGTCGTCGGGCAATCTCGAAAATTTGTTTGAAATGCAAAGTCTGTGGAGCGCCGACCACGTACCAAATACTGTCCGCTTTCAAATCGTCGAGGCGATAATCGACCGTGGCGATATCGGTAGTGGCGTAATTAAATCCGCCGTCACGTTTGCGGATAATGCATGGCTTGTCGGCCAACTCCGGGATGTTGCTAAAGAAGACGACAACCGCGCCCTCGCTGATCTCAGCAATGCCGGATTTGAGCAAGCGTTCGACTATGCCTGGTAGCCGGTCGTTATAGAAACTCTCGCCGCACTGGATGTCGTATCGGATGTCGAGCAATTCGTACACGTGCTCGAAGTCCTGCATGGAAAAAGCGACGCATTCGTTCCAGATGTCGATGTTTTCCCTGTCGCCGGCTTGTAATTTTACCAGTTCCTGGCGACAGGCTTCCCGAAGCTGGGGATCGTTGGTCGCCAGCGCGTTTGTCTCCTTGTAAATGCGAACAACCTCTGCCAGTGGATTCTGCTGAAGAGCGCGCTGATCCAGTAGATTCTTCCAGGCGTAAATCACCATGCCAAATTGGGTTCCCCAGTCGCCGATGTGATTGTCACGGATCACTTCATGCCCGAGGAATGTTGCAATGCGCGCCAGCGCATCGCCCAGGACGGTGCTGCGAATGTGTCCGACATGCATGGGCTTGGCGACGTTGGGCGATCCGAAATCAATCACGATTCGACGAGGCGATTCTGTTTCGGCGACGCCGAGCCTTTCATCGCCCAGGATGCTGGCGGTTTTATCCGCGACGGCGCCAGGCCGCAGTGTAAAATTGATGAAACCGGGACCTGCAACCGCGGGTGATTCGCAAACGTCGTCAACGTTAAGGTGCCCGATGATTTTCTCTGCTAGTTCGCGCGGATTTTCACTCCGCTGCTTTCCAAGTACCAGTGCAGCATTCGTCTGGTAATCGCCGAAGCGCGAATCGGTCGCCGGCGTTAATTCGCCTGCATCCGGCAGGCCGGCTGCGGTCAGGGCATTTGAAAGCTTTTTTGCGAGAAATGATTGGAATGTTTCCATGACAGCGAACTCAATTTGTAGCAGCCTCGCTCTGCGAGCCGCGACGCCGAAGTCTTTGGCATCCGCGCGCTGCGTCGCCCAGAGGCCGACGACTACAGCTTACGAACGATCGCGAAAGATCGACAAAATTTCGTCAGCGGATTTTGCGCTGGCCAGACTTTCGCGCACAGAGCGATCGTTCAGAAATTTTGCGATCGATGCGAGTGTGCGCAAATGCGTTTGAAATTGATTTTTCGGGACGATGAAAAGCACAACGAATTTGACCGGCGCGTTGTCGAGCGCATCAAACTCGATGCCTATCGTCGATCTTCCGAACGCGGCCACGACTTCCTCGAGCCGGTCGGAAGAACAATGTGGAATGGCAATTCCAAACCCGATGCCTGTGCTCATTGTTTCCTCGCGCTGTTTCAGCGAAGCAAGAATGGGATCGCGGTCTTCCGTCTTGATCTTGCCGAGACTAACGAGGAGATCGATTAGTTCAACGATGGCGGCCCAGCGCTCCGTTGCTGTCATCTCAGGGATGATTTGCTCGACAGAAAGTAAGTTGGCCAACGACATGCGAATTCCCGGTACGGGAGGGCAAGCTTAGCGGGAGCGTCTAAGTTGACAAGCGAGATTTGCCACGTTGTCCATGCGCCGCATTTGTCTCGTCTGTCGCAACGGTCAATTCTTCTCGCGAATCTTGTAGTTCAATCGTCTGGAAAGCAGCCAGCGAACTCCGAACATATCGATGGTGGCGCGCAAAGCGCGGTTCCCAAGGCCGTACTTACTTTCACCGAAACGGCGCGGACGATGGTTCACCGGAACTTCCACCAACTGGTAGCCGGCTGCTTTGACCAGCGCGGGAATGAAACGGTGCATGCCTTTGAATGGAAACAATGCGCTCACGCATTCGCGCCGCATGGCTTTAAGCGTGCACCCCGTGTCGCGCACCCCGTCACGCGTGTACCGGCTACGCACAGCATTCGCAATCTGACTCGTCGCACGCTTGACGAGTGTGTCCTGACGCCTGACGCGATAACCACAGACGAGATCGGCGCCACGGTTGATTTCAGCGAGCAGCTTCGGAATGTCGGCAGGGTCATTTTGTAAATCGCCGTCAATGATAACCACCGTCGCGCCACGCGTCGCTTTGAGC